>CAYYOF010000026.1:0-20050 GCA_964473185.1 uncultured Marinosulfonomonas sp.
TCATCCCATGAAATGCAATCACGGCCCCAAGCCATCATGTAAAGACACCCTGAACTCACCAACCATTCACTAACGGCAGTTTGCCAATCGCTGGATACTTTTTGGGATACCAGAACGACACATTTGAACGACTTCAGATTTCCAATTGGTGGCAAAGCATCGCCATTTTGCAGGCTACGGTATTGTAACATCATGCCCATAAATCCAGTCGAATTTCTTCATCGCCAAGGACGGCGCGAATGAGCTGCCCAACCGCAGCGCCATGTGCGCCGCAAACCGCACAGGGCCGGGTGACAGGTGGTAGTTCCGCGCGTTTTTGCTAGCAGCCTCTATCACCTTGCTGGCCCTTGCGTGCCGCCTGTTTTGATAGGCAGCAAGCCCTGCCTCGACGCTGTCGGCCTTGTCTAGCGCGTCGGCCAGAACCCAAGCATCCTCCAGCGCCATTACCGCCCCTTGTGCCATAAACGGCAAGGTCGGGTGTGCTGCATCGCCAAGGATCGCCACGCGGCCCTTGTGCCAGTGATCCGCCACCGGATGGCGGAACAGCCCCCACAAATACACCTTCTGGACTCGCGTCAATAGCGCCTGAACCTCGGCCCCGAAATCCGCGAACACACTGCGCAGGTTGGCTGGATCATCCTCGAAGTTCCACCCTTCGGCAGCCCATTCATCACGTTCCTGCACCGCCACAATGTTCAGCATGGTGCCACCGCGCAGCGGGTAAACCACCAGATGCCGCCCTGCCCCCATGAATACCTTGGCCACGGGTGGCTCGTCCCCGACAGCCGGTATCACCGTGCGCCACGCCACTTGGCGGGTGAAAAACGGCTCGCGCACCCCGTTCAGGGCCACCCGCACGTTTGAATGCAGCCCGTCCGCACCGATCAACAGTTCGGGTTTTATCACCTCGCCATGCGCCATATGCACCTGTGCCCTGTCACCGGTCAGCGTCACATCCTGAACCTGTTGCAACAGCCGGATTTTCACCCCCGCCGCGCGGGCCGTATCGGCCAGCACATCGACCAGATCGGCGCGATGCACGAAATAATATTCCTGATCTGCTGCGAACCGCTGGAAATCCAGCCCGAACACCGGCTGGCTGTTACTGCCGTTCAACAAACGAACCCCTTGCGCGCGAACCGAGCACGCGGCCAATGCATCGCCCGCCCCAAGTGCGCGCATCACCGCAAACCCGTTTGGCCCGATCTGTAGGCCTGCGCCAACCTCGGTGATCGCTTCGGCCTGCTCCAGCACCGTCACCTTGGCGCCGCACTGCGCCAGCGCCGTGGCCGCTGCCAAGCCGCCAATTCCGGCACCCAGCACACAAATTTTTTGTCCGTCCAAAGCCATCAGCCACTCCAAAATCAAAAAAGCACCGAAGCGAAACCGCTCCGATGCCTATATATTCTAGTTCACAACCATAATCGTTGATCTACGCCTATGTTTAGTCGGTGCGGTGCACTTTTTCACGCCGCTCGTGACGTTCTTGTGCCTCTAGCGACATGGTGGCAATCGGGCGCGCATCCAGACGTTTCAGCGAAATCGGGTCGCCGGTTTTGGAGCAGTAGCCAAACTCGCCCTCGTCAATCCGCCGCAGGGCCTGATCAATTTTACTGACCAGCTTGCGTTGACGGTCCCGTGTGCGCAATTCCAGCACACGGTCGGTTTCCTCGGATGCGCGATCCGCGTCATCGGGAATGTTGCGCGTGCCATCCTGAAGTTGCTCGATGGTGTCTTTGCCATCCGAAACAATATCATTTTTCCACGCGGTTAGTTTGCGCCGGAAATACTCCAACTGACGGTCGTTCATGAACGGCTCGTCTTCTGCTGGACTATAATCATCGGGCAAGAAAATTTCGGCTTTCATACCTGCTCCCTCTTGCAATCCATCAGTCGTCGCATCACGCATATCTGACCTCCGGTACCCTCACCTGCGGCTCATCTATTCCAATCCCGCGCCGTTGTCACGCCCCATTCTCGCCTGCTTGATACAAAGTGATCAAACAGGTAGGTAATACATGAACCAAACCAGACAGGCCCAAGCAAACACAATGAAATTTACATCGACCGATACATATGTTGCCACCGACGACCTGACCGTCGCGGTAAACGCCGCCGTCACGCTGGAGCGCCCCTTGCTGGTCAAGGGCGAACCAGGCACAGGCAAAACCGAACTGGCGCGCCAGATTGCCGATTCTTTAGGCCTGCCGATGATTGAGTGGCACATAAAATCCACCACCCGCGCACAGCAGGGTCTGTATGAATATGACGCCGTTAGCCGTTTGCGCGACAGTCAGCTGGGCGAGGAAAAGGTGCACGATGTGGCCAACTACATCCGCAAAGGCAAGCTGTGGAATGCGTTTGAAGCCACGCAGAAAACCGTGCTGCTGATTGACGAAATCGACAAGGCCGACATCGAATTTCCCAATGACCTGCTGCAAGAGCTGGATAAGATGGAATTCCACGTTTACGAGACCGGCCAAGTGGTGCGGGCTGCCATTCGCCCGATTGTGATCATCACCTCGAACAACGAAAAAGAACTGCCAGACGCGTTCCTGCGGCGCTGTTTTTTCCACTACATCCGGTTTCCCGACATGGACACCATGCGCAAAATCGTCGAAGTGCATCATCCGGGGATCAAAGACGCGCTGCTGACCACAGCGCTGACCCAGTTTTACGAGCTGCGCGAAACATCGGGGCTAAAGAAAAAGCCATCGACCAGCGAGGTGCTGGACTGGCTGAAACTGTTGCTGGCCGAGGATTTATCGGCCGAGGATTTGAAACGCGACGGGGCGAATGCGTTGCCCAAACTGCACGGCGCCCTGCTGAAAAACGAACAGGACGTGCATTTATTTGAACGCCTTGCGTTTATGGCGCGGGGGCAGCGGTAAACTGCCCCCCACCTTACTCAAACAGTTCTCAATTGAAACTCGTGGTGCAATCCCCATTTCTCCATTCATTGTAATCACACCATGCCCACCTAATTTTGCCGGTGCCATCCCCACTGCAAGTCATTTGCAGGGTGGTGTCAGTGCGGCTCTCGCCTGGTTCGAAAGTGAATGCGCCGGGCTGTGACTGGTAGCAACCGCCGCCAACAGTGTCATATTGTACATATAATTCATTCGGGCACTGGTTATAAAACGTACTACTTGGGCGATCAAATTTTACACAGCCAGCAAATCCGGCATTGGCCGCCCCAAACAGGATTGCAGCGCTTGTTATTGTGGCTCTTAGCATAACCAACCTCGTGAAATAATTTCATTATTCGACTATGGTTATTTCACTCGGCAAGTAAAACAACCCCTTTGGTCAAATTACTTCACGATATTTCAATACTGAAATCGAGCGTTAGGTCGTTAGAATTTAGGCTTACAAGTGCCTGCATCAAATTCAGCCTGATCGCACCATGCCCAGTCCACACGCCAATTGGTTGTGGAGCCACAGGCCTCGGACAACAGCGGATCGGCCCGTGATGCCCCGGGTTTCAGCGAAAACGCGCCAAGGTCTGTAGTATAACAACCACCACCAACGGTGCGATACTGGACGAATACCTCGTTTTCGCATGTGCTGGTAAAGGTATCGGATGGCCCGTCATACCCGACACAAGCGGACGCACCACTTGCAGCTATGACAAAGAATGCCACACTCACAGCTGATAATTTCAACATCTATTCTCTCCAAACAATGGTGTGACTGTCCGGCGTCCTCGGAAAACCACATGACGTCAATGTAGGGGGTTGGTCGGCCAACTTCAAGGATGGCTAAAACGGTCTTCCGGGGCTTTGTTGCTAAAAAAACGCTATGCACGCCCCCTATGCAGCCGTTACAACGGCTAAGTGATTAAAAGGAATTAAGTAATCCGATATGACCATGCAACCAGACCTGATCATCCGCCCGCTTACGGCGCAGGACGAAGCCGAATGGCGCACCCTTTGGTGCGCCTATCTGGAATATTACGAAACCTCGGTGCCCGAGGACGTCTACGTCAGCACATTTGCCCGCCTGCTGGGGGATGACCCGCTGGATTTTAACGGGTTGGTCGCCGAACTGGATGGTAAACTGGTCGGGCTGACGCACTACCTGTTCCACCGGCATGCCTGGAAAATCGAAAACACCTGTTATCTTCAGGACTTATACGCCGACCCTGATGTGCGTGGCCGTGGCGTTGGCCGTGCCCTGATCAATGGGGTTTACGGCGCCGCCGATGCCGCCGGTGCCCCCGCCGTTTACTGGCTCACGCAGGATTTCAACAAAGCAGGCCGTATGCTATATGACAAAGTTGGCGTGCTAACCCCGTTTATCAAATACCAAAGGCCCTAGATTTATGCGTTATCTGTTGTTGCTCCCGATTCTTGCGATTGCCGCCTGTTCTCCGGGTATGCAGGCCCATACCATGACCGAGCGCCGTGCAACCCTGCCGGCCAGCGCGCTGCCGCCAATGAAACGCTTTACCACCACCTATGTCAGCCCGCCCAGCCGCAGCAACACCGAAATCGCCCGCGACTTTCTGGATCTGTCGTTCAAAATGGAAAGCGGTCGCACCCTGCCCATCATGACCCGCTTTGAGGGGCCGATCACTGTGCGCGTCACTGGCAGCCCCCCCGCCAGCCTTGGCCCTGACCTGAAACAGCTGCTAACCCGCCTAAACCGCGAGGCTGGAATTCCGATCAGCCGCGTTGGGCCCGTGCAGTCCGCCAACATCACCATCGAGGTGATCCCGCGTGCCCAATTGCAGCGCCTTGTGCCCCAAGCCGCCTGTTTCGTGGTGCCGCGCATTGCAAGCTGGGCACAATACCGCAAACAGCGGCGCAGCGGGGCGGTCAGCTGGTCCACCCTGAAGTCACGCGAACAAATCGCGATTTTCCTGCCCGGAGACGTCAGCCCGCAAGAGGTGCGCGACTGTTTGCACGAGGAACTGGCCCAAGCGCTGGGGCCGCTGAATGATCTGTATCGTCTGCCCGACAGCGTGTTCAACGATGATAACTTTCAAACCGTGCTGACCGGATTTGATATGCTGATCCTGCGCGCCTATTATGCGCCCGAAATGCACAACGGCATGACCCGTTCGCAGGCCGCAATCACCCTGCCCCGCGTTCTGGCCCGCCTGAACCCGCGTGGCCAGCGGGTTGCCAGCCGCCCACTGACCAGCCCGACCCCCCGCGCATGGGTTGACGCGATCGAGGCAGCCCTTGGCCCCAAAGGTAACACAACCGCCCGTCGCAAAGCCGCCACAACCGCCGTCACCATTGCGCAAAATTCCGGCTGGAACGACACCCGCCTTGCCTTTAGCCTCTATGCGCTTGGCCGCCTGTCGCTCTCCACAAAAACCGAATCCGCGCTGCATGCCTTCCTGAATTCCGGTGCCATCTACAAGGGGCGCGAGGAAACGCAGATTCAGGCCGCGCATGTGGCGATGCAACTGGCCGCCTTCACCCTGTCGGCCGGCGAAGGTGACGCGACGCTCAAGCTGGTGAATGCCAACCTGCCCGCAGTTGCCGCCTCGAAAAACGCGGCCCTGCTGGCCACCCTGCTGATGATCAAGGCCGAAGCACTGGAAATGGTTGGTCGCGCCTCGGAAGCGCACGAAGTGCGGCTCGACAGTCTGGGATGGGCGCGATATGGGTTTGGTTCTGATAAGGCTGTGCGCAATCGCCTTGCCGAAATTTCCGCCCTTGCGCCGGTGCGCAAACCGCAATCAATGAGGTCTCTATGATCATTTACTTTGCGGCAATCTTAGGCGCGGGCCTTGGCACCTTCACCGCGCTGCGCAAAAAAGGCAATTGGTTCGATGTTGCCCAATATGTGGCGATCTATGCGATTATATTCGCGCTGGTCGCCCTGTTTTATACCATCTTTGCCAATCGCGGCGCGTAAGGCCGATGTTTCTGCGTTTCTTTGAAAACCTGCGCAGCGCCACGGTTCCGGTTTCAATGCGCGAGTTTCTGGCCTTTCTGGAGGGGATGAAACGCGGGTTGGTCACCTATGACGTCGAGGGGTTTTACTACCTCGCCCGCACCGCGATGGTGAAGGACGAACGCCATCTGGACCGGTTCGACCGCGCATTTTCCACCACATTCGAAGGGTTGGAGCACATCACCATGGACGATGTGCTAGAGGCCGTCGACATCCCCGCCGACTGGCTGGAAAAGATGGCCGAGAAACATCTATCGCCTGAGGAAAAGGCCGAAATCGATGCTTTGGGCGGGTTCGATAAGCTGATGGAAACCCTGAAGGAGCGCCTGAAAGAGCAGGAAAAACGCCATCAGGGCGGCAGCAAATGGATCGGCACCGCGGGCACCTCGCCTTTTGGTGCCTATGGCTACAACCCCGAAGGCGTGCGCATCGGGCAGGACCGCTCGCGTCATCAGCGGGCCGTCAAGGTGTGGGACCGGCGCGATTTCAGGAACCTTGATGACTCTGTCGAACTGGGTACCCGCAACATCAAGGTGGCGCTGAAACGTCTGCGCAACTGGGCCCGTGACGGCGCACACGAGGAGCTGGATCTGGACGGCACCATCCGCGCCACGGCTGAACATGGGTATCTCGATGTAAAAACCCGCCCCGAGCGGCGCAATGCGGTGAAAATCCTGCTGTTTCTGGATGTTGGTGGATCAATGGACCCGCATATCAAAATCGTGGAGGAGCTGTTTTCCGCTGCGCGGGCCGAATTCAAGCACATGGAGTATTACTACTTCCACAACTGCCTGTATGAGGGCGTCTGGAAAGACAATGCGCGGCGCTGGAACCACCAGATTTCCACCGCCGAAGTTCTGCGCACCTATGGGCAGGATTACAAATGCATCTTTGTTGGCGACGCTTCAATGTCGCCCTACGAAATCGCCTATCGCGGTGGCGCGAACGAGCATTGGAACGAGGAAACCGGCGAGACCTGGCTGCGCCGCGCCCGCGAGCAATGGCCAAACAACGTCTGGATCAATCCGCTGCCGGAACAGCATTGGCAATACACCCATTCGGTTGCAATGATCCGCGAGATATTCGAGGATACAATGGTGCCAATGACGCTTGAGGGGATTACGCGTGGAATGCGGTCCCTGACCTGAAACAGGAGCCAAACCATGCCACACCACTTTGATGCAGCCGAATACGCGGCAAGGCTGGCCTGCGCCACGCGAGGGTTGAACGAGGCAGGTCTTGACGCGCTGCTGATGTTCGCCCCCGAAAGCCACTACTGGATTTGTGGCTATGACACCTTCGGGTTTGCCATGTTCCAGTGCCTTGTGTTGACGGCAGATGGCCAATTGCACCTGCTGACCCGTGCGCCCGATCTGCGACAGGCACAGCACACATCAACGCTGGCGGACGATCAAATCCACATCTGGGCCGAATATGAGGGGGCCAATCCGGCCAATGATCTGAAGGGCCTGCTGGCACAGCTGGGCGTGACGGGCGGGCGGATCGGTTATGAATCCCAAACCGTCGGGCTGACCGATTATAACGGTCAACGCCTTCGCGCTGCCCTGCCCGATCTGACAGACGCAAGTGAGCTGATCCGCGGCTTGCGCCGTGTCAAATCCCCCGCCGAAATCACCATGCACCGCCGTGCCGCCGCCCTGTCGGATGATGCACTGGACGCAGCATTGCAAACCACCCATGCAGGCGCGTTCGAGGGCGATATTCTGGCCGCCATGCAGGGCGCTGTGTTCAAGGGCGGTGGCGATTACGCGGGCAACGAATTTATCCTTGGATCAGGCGCGGGTGCCCTGCTCTGCCGCTATTATTCAGGCAGGCGGCATCTGGACCCGAGCGATCAGTTGACGCTGGAATGGTCCGGCGCATACGCTCGCTACCATGCCGCGATGATGCGCACCATTGTGGTCGGCAAAACCAATGCCGCCCAGCAAAAGATGTTTGCCGCCGCCGCCGAGGCGATCGAGGCTTGCGAGGCCGCCATCCGCCCCGACGCACCTATGGGCGATGTGTTCGACGCCCACGCCCGTGTGTTTGATGCGCACGGCTTGAACCATGCCCGCCTTCAGGCCTGCGGCTATGGCATGGGCGCGGTCTATAACCCGATCTGGGTGGATTTCCCGATGTTTTATCAGGGCAACCCGCTGGAAATGCGTGCAGGTCAGGTGTTTTTCCTGCATATGATCCTGATGGACAGCGATGCGGGGCTGGCGATGACACTGGGGCATTCGGTTCTGGTGACAGATACAGGCGTTAAGCGGCTATCACGCCACGGATTGGAGATGCTGGAATGTTGAATGGAATAAAGCACCTTTGGCGCAATCAGAAACTTCTGTTGCTGGCCTTCACTCTGGCTGCAGTGATGACAGTAATGTTCGCTGCCCGCATGGTGGTCTTCAGCTTTTATTGGGGCAACCCCGATCACCAGAACCAGCCGCTTGAGGGGTGGATGACGCCGCGCTATGTCGCCTATTCCTATGGACTGGAGCCCGATGAATTTGAACAGATTCTGGGCATTGATCCAACCGCCGTTTCCCGCACTCATTTGCGCGATATACTGAAAGAACAAGACCTTACACTGGAAGAACTGCAAGCCCGTATTGATGCGCTGGTGGCCGCGCGGACGACCGAATGACCGATCTGCTGCTTTCCCTTGTCATTGACTATGGTGCGGCGCTGCTGTTCGCCGTGACGTTTCTAAGCTGTCTTGCCATCCCGATGCCCTCCTCGCTGATGATGCTTGCGGGCGGTGGATTTGTCGCCAGTGGCGATCTGAGCCTGATCACCGCCGCTGGGGCCGCCTATCTGGGGGCGGTGCTGGGCGATCAAACCGGATTTCTGATCGGGCGGCAAGCGGGCCATCTGATCGAAGCGAAAATGGCCGCCGCCCCCAAACGCGCCGCCTTGCACCAAAAGGCGACGGATCTGACCAACCGCTATGGCGGCCCCGGCGTGTTTTTGTCGCGCTGGCTGTTCAGCCCGCTTGGGCCATATGTCAATTTTGCGGGCGGGGCTGCGGGTTTGAACTGGGCACGGTTTACCGCTTGGGGGGCGATGGGCGAGGCGGTCTGGGTCGTGGTATACGTCGGATTGGGTTATACATTCGCTGACCGGATTGTTGAGCTGGCCGATATTCTGGGCAACGCCAGCGGGTTTATGGCCGCAGGTGTTATCACCATCGGGCTGGGATACTGGCTGTGGAATGCCGCAAAACAGGCGAAATCTGCTAGGGCGGATTAGGAGTATGTGATCATGTCAAACGCACCCGTCTACCACATTGATCCCGCCGCGTTCTTTGCCGACCCCTACCCGACCCTTGCCGATATGCGCAAAATCGCCCCCGTTGCCTATGTGCCTGAACTGGGCGCGACCCTGTTCACCAAACGCGACGATATATTCGAACAGGAAAAGCGCATCGAGGTGTTTTCATCGGCGCAACCGGACGGGTTAATGACCATCCTGATGGGCGAAAACGTGATGCGCAAGGATGGCGAGGCGCATATGGAAGGGCGTCGCGCCATATTCCCCGCCGTGTCACCGCGCACGGTGCGCGACCACTGGATGGCGATGTTTATAACAGCCACCGACCGCATCCTTGCCGATCTTGCCCCGCGCGGTAAATGCGATCTGGTGCGTGATTTCTCCATGCCGGTGGCCGCCGAAGCGCTGAAGGTAATCACCGGCCTGACCAATATGGAAGCAGCCGTTATGGACCGCGTGTCGCAAGGGATGATTGACGGTATTTCCAACTACGCAGGCGTTAAATCGGTCGCGGATAACTGCACCGCCTGCACCGCACTGATTGACCAGCATATCGACGCGATGTTGCCTGTGGTGCAGGCCACGCCGGACACCTCGCTGCTGTCAGTGCAACTACAAGCGGGGCTGTCGCTGGCCGACACCCGCGCCAATATCAAACTGGCGATTTCCGGTGGCCAGAATGAACCACGCGACGCCATTGCCGGCTCCGCTTGGGCGTTGTTGGCCCATCCGGATCAACTGGCGATGATCAACGCGGGCACTGCCACATGGCTGCAAGCGTTCGAGGAATACGCCCGCTGGATTTCACCCATCGGCATGTCGCCACGGCGCATCGCCAAAGCCGACACCACCTGCGGCGTCACCTTTGATGTGAACGATCGGGTGTTCTTTATGTTCGGGGCGGCCAATCGGGACGAGGATCATTTCACCAACCCCGACGCCTATGACCTAACCCGCAGCACCCGCGCCGCCCTATCCTTTGGCGCGGGCCCGCATTTTTGCGCAGGGGCCGCTGCGTCCCGCGCGCTGATTGCCGATGTCGCCCTGCTCAAACTGTTTGCCGCCCTGCCCGATTTGCACCTGACCGGTGACACCCCGTTCGAGGGCTGGGCCTTTCGCGGCCCAACCGCGTTGCCTGTCGCGTGGACAACCTGACCCTTGCGCTTCTTCTTGCCCTAAATACCTCCGCCGGAGGCATCAGACATTGCCACCAGCCCTAACCATAGCCATATACAAGCCATGCTCCGGTTTTCCCCCATCCTGATCGCGGTGCTTTACGCACTAATTATGTATCGCTTTTCGGCGTGGCGAACCGCGCGGGAACTGGACGCGAAATCGACCGAACTGGCCGATGCCAACCTAAAAGCATTGTGCGACCAGATGGCGGGTGCGCTGGAACTGCCGCGTATCAAGGTGCATATTTATGAAATTGAACCGGTGAACGGGTTGGCGGCGCCTGACGGGCGCATCTTTATTACCCGCGGGTTCTACGACAAATACCGCGCAGGCGACGTGACCGGCGAAGAAATAGCCAGCGTCATTGCACATGAATTGGGCCATGTAGCGCTTGGCCATTCGCGCCGCCGGATGATCGATTTTTCCGGTCAAAACGCGCTGCGCACTGCCATGGCGATGGTGTTTTCCCGATTCATTCCGGGGCTTGGCACCTATATCGCCAATTTCCTGACCACCTTGTTGGCGGCTCGTTTGTCACGATCCGATGAATACGAGGCTGACGCCTATGCCTCGGCCTTGTTGACCAAATCGGGCATTGGCACGGCGGCGCAGAAATCCCTGTTTGTGAAACTGAACGCCCTGACCAAATCGCGCGGCGGGGCGGCACCGGCGTGGTTGATGAGCCATCCGAAAACCGCCGAACGGATCAAGGCGATTGAAGAAATGGAAAAACGCTGGTCGTCGTTAAAGTGATCTTGTGTGAAAGCAAATCCACGTCAGCGCAAACTTAGCGCTTTGCCCAATCGCGGCAATCGCGCCTTTTTCATCAATTTACGCATATCCTGCGTCTCGCCTGACAGATGCTCGGCCACTTGCCGCACATTTTCGGCAACCTCGGCCACCACGTCAGGCTGCTCCCCGAACATCTCGCGCAGCATCCCGTCAGGGTCACGCCGCACCACACCATTGGCGCTGACCACGCGGGTTGGAAAATCCTTCAGGTTCATGGTCAGCAACACATCGGCCTTGCCAGCAATAGCCGCCGCCAGAACATGGGTGTCATCAGGGTCCGGCAAATACAGGCTGGCCTCAAGATCAGCGGAATAATCTACCTCGGCATCCGGCCAGCGCGCACGCAGCAGCGCAATCTCGCCCCGCGCGACCGCATCCTGCCCATCCCCCAATCGCGCCGCAGCCCTTGCCCATTCTTCCAGAATTCGTGCAGACCAAAGCGGCGTGAACAGCCCCTTCTTGGCCACCCCGATCAGCACTTCGCGCATTACGGTCGGGTATAGAACACAGGCATCAATCAGAACGCGCATCAATGCATGTCTCGTCAATCCAGCCGGAAGAACAGCGCTTTGAGGTATCCGCTCTGTGCCAGTTGTGGCAGCAACGGATGGTCAGAACCTGCTGATCCCGAATGGATCTGCACAGGTCTGCGTCCACCCCGCCCGATACCTCGCGCGGATGAGTTGCGAAACCGCGTCAGATCAACAGCATGCGAGCAGGAACACACCACCAGATAGCCATCCTCGGCCACCAAAGGGGCAGCAAGACGGGCGATACGCTCGTATGCCCGCAGGCCAGCCTCGAGCGCTTTTTTGTTCGGGGCAAAGGCGGGTGGATCACAGATCACCACGTCGAATTTAGCACCCTCCTTGGCCAAATCCTCAAGCACGGCGAACGCATCCCCCTTGCGGGTGGTGAACTGATCGCTTTTGCCCATCGCCGCCGCTCCGGCCTCGGCCAGTTCCAGCGCAGGGGCCGAACTGTCAACCGCCAGTGCGGATTGTGCGCCACCTGCCAATGCCGCTAGTGAAAAGCCGCCAACATGGGAAAACACATCCAGCACGCTGGCGTCTTTACACAGCTTTTGCGCAAATTCATGGTTCGGGCGCTGATCAAAGAAAAGACCAGTTTTTTGCCCGCCCATCAGATCGGCCATATAAGTTGCCCTGTTCATCGGCACAGGGATCGGCCCATCAAGGGTGCCGCGCAGCAGCAGAGTTTCCTCGTTCAGCCCTTCCAGAACGCGCGAGCGTCCCGCCGCATTTTTAACGATGGTTGTCACGCCGGTTACATTCGCCAACGCATCGGCCAGTATATCCAGATGCACATCAGCCCACGCCGCATTGGGCTGGATCACGGCGGCATCGCCAAAACGGTCGATCACCACGCCGGGCAGACCATCGGATTCGGCATGCACCAACCGGTAGAAAGGTGCGTCGAACATGCGCTCACGGTGTGCCAGCGCCCGCGTCAGACGCGCTTCGAACCATTCAAGGTCAACCACAACATCCGGATCGCGATCCAGCATCCGGCAAGCGATTTTCGAGCCCATGTTGATAGCAACAAGCCCAAGCGCGCGGCGCTCGCTGTCTTCCAGTCGCGCCAATGTGCCAGGCTTTAATGCCTTGGTACGCCGGTCAGTGACGACTTCATCAATGAACACCCAAGGGAAACCGTGGCGGATTGCCCGCACCTCGGCTTTGGGTTTCATACGAACAACGGGCGTTGTCTGGGGGGCGGAATCGGAAGAGGAGGACTGTGTCATGCCCTCCTCCTATAAAACTTATTGTCTGGGCGAAAGTGCCTAGATTGCGTTTGGCCGAATGACTGGCAATTCAGCCACCGCATCATTGCCTTCACGCCTCAGTTCATCCTCGATTGCGAGGATTTCCCGCTTGATCACTTTGGCCAGGTGGGCCGTGATCCGCACTTTTTGTGTCAGCCCGCGATGTTCTGCTGCCACAGCACGTTTGCCGCCGTATGCTTTCAGGTCAGCCTTAATCAGGCGTGGGTCAGCAATCAGCGCCCCGGTTTTGGCATCTCTCAGCGTCAATATAAATTTGATCGAATGGATGCCGCCAACCGTATAGCGGGCACGTTCGGTCAGGGAATGAAAGCGTTTGACCTCGATATCGACATAGATCGCTTGTGCGCCGTCCATATCTTTTACACCGCGCATCATGCCCGCTTTGAAAATTGCGGCGACCTGTTCATGGCGGTCACCGTAAAAATCCTCGCGCCAGACGATGTCGGCGGATGGCAAATAGATGTTGGCCTCGGATACGCTCAAGCTGTCGGACACAAATACGCGCACGTCACGGACGCTGAATGTCGTAGCAATGATGATCGACTCAACAGATTTTGTGCCAACAAATGGCGCATTAATCGACTCGTTACGGCTTACCGAGGTGTTTTTGGCGCAGGCCGACAGGCCAAACACCAATGCGGCAAGTAAGATGATTTTGATCGGTTTCATGTTCAATCCCCCAAGGCGCTTGCCTTCGTTCAATCATGGGTTTCCCCACATCTGTTCGGGATCAAACTGCCCAGGAATTGGGGCGGAATTATGATAAATTTTGTGCAATAAAGCGTTCTTCTTGCATCAAAATCCAAGAATCCGCCTGTTTTACTTGGAAAATCGCGCCTTGCGCCCACCACGCCGTTTCGATTGCATCGGGGCTGTCAGCCCTTCTGTTAGCACCGTTGTCATCGGGTGATCCGGCACATCCTTGCCATAAAACGCCAGCAATTCCCCGATCTGGGCCTGCATATCTGCCGTTTGCGCAACCCCCAGCGCCCAGTCCAGAAATATGGACCGGCATTCGGGGGTCGAAATCCCGTCAATGCGATAGCTTTCCCTGATTAACCCTTTCGGGTCCAAATCATTTATTGTCATGTGCGCTTCCTTAGCGGTGATGTTAGCGCTGAATTGGCGTGTTTAAAACATCTTCCACGACCATATGAGCGGCTTGCGCGACGGTATCAAGCGTGGCCCTTAGCGCCTCAACGCTTTCCTCGCCCATTTCGCGCAGCACAAAATTGCGCCCGCCCTCGCCGATTTCGTCCATATCCAGTGTGCCTTCGGTCAACAGCTTGGCGGCCCCGCGCAGGCGCCAAAACGCATCATACGCCGTTTGCAGCGCTTCGCGCCCCGCATTCGTCAGCCACCCTACCCGCGTCCCAGCCATCAGTTGCGCCGCAACATCATGCGCCACGTCCCCTGCCAACAGGGCGGCGGTTTGCGCCACCAGTTCGATGTCCTGCATCCGGCCCGCCCCCAGCTTGGCCTCCCACATGTCGACCGCCGGTTTTGCCTCGGCCAAACGTGCGCGCATATCGGCCACGTCGGGCAGCACACTTGCACCCTTACCCTTGTCCATTATCAGCACAGAACGGAACGCCTCTATCGCCTCTCCAAGGGCTGTATCCCCCGCCACGGTCCGCGCCCGCGTCAGCGCCAGATGTTCCCACGTCCATGCCTCATCCTGTTGATAAGACTGGAAAGATTGCAGCGATGTTGCCACCGGCCCTTGCCGCCCCGACGGTCGCAGGCGCATATCGACCTCATATAGCCGACCCTCGGACATTGGCACGGCCAGTGCAGTGACCAACGCTTGTGTCAGCCGCGCATAATAGGGTCGCGCCAGCAGCGGGCGGCGGCCGTCCGACCCTTCAACCCCGTCCGCATCGTAAATCACGATCAGGTCCAGATCGGACGTGGCATTCAACTGCCCCGCCCCGAGCGACCCCATGCCCAGCACCACCGCGCCCTTGCCCGGCTGTTTTCCGTGTTTGCTGGCAAAATGTTCGGCAATCGGGGTCCACAGCGTGGCCACGCAGGCCTCGGCCAGGTCAGAATATTGCCGCCCCGCCTCTTGCGCATCAATCAGGCCGCGCAGATGGTGCACCCCGATCCTGAAATGCCATTCCTTTTTCCAGCGCCGCGCCATATCCAGCTTGCGCTCGTAATCATCGATCTGCGCCAGTTGCGATGTTAATTCCTGTTGCAGCGCCGCCGTTTTGGGCCAATCGGCAAAGAACGCCCCCCCCAGAACCGCATCCAGCACTTGGGAATTGCGCGACAGATGACGGGCCAAGGCGGGTGCTGTGGCGCAAATGTCGATGATCAGGTCGATCAACTGCGGGTTTGCCTCGAACAGGGAAAACAGCTGCACACCGGCGGGCAGACCTGCCAAAAAGCCGTCAAACTGCACCAAGGCCTCACTTGGATGGCCCGCCTTTTGCAACCGCGCCATGATGTCGGGGCGTAACCGTTTAAAGATTGCCACGGCCCTGTCCGAGCGCATCGCGGGGTAGCTGGGCCAACGCGCGATGATCTCCTTGGCACCATCGGATAACGGTGCGGAGTCGTCTTGTTTTGTGGTGCTCGGGGCAAAAAAGCCTTCGGTCAATTCATGCACTTCGGTCAACTCGTCCATCAGACGGGTGCGCAGTTTGGCGGTGTCGCTCTGACCAGTGAATTGGGCCAGCCGGTCGAACTCGTCCGCCTGTTTTGGCAGGTCGTGCGTTTGGGCATCATTGACCATTTGCAACCTATGCTCGATCTCGCGGTGGCTGCGGTAGCGCTCAACTAGCAGATTTACAACATTTTCAGGAACCCAGCCTTTTGTCGCCAAGGCCCGTAATGCCGGCACAGTTTCACGCGAACGCAAGTCAGGATCGCGCCCACCAGCGATGATCTGGCGGGTCTGGGTAAAGAATTCAATCTCGCGGATGCCGCCGCGCCCCAGCTTCATATTGTGCCCCTCCAGCGTGATCGGGCCACCCAGCCCTTTGTGCTCGCGGATGCGCAGGCGCATGTCGTGGGCATCCTGAATGGCGGCAAAATCCAGATGCTTGCGCCAGATGAACGGGGCCAGCCGTTTCAGATATGTCTCGCCCGCCGCAATGTCCCCCGCACAGGGCCGCGCCTTGATGTGGGCCGCACGCTCCCATGTGCGCCCAAGGCTTTCATAATAGCGCTCGGCGATCTCCATCGACAGGCAAACCGGCGTGGTAGATGGATCAGGGCGCAGGCGCAGGTCGGTGCGAAAGACATAGCCATGCCCCGTGATGTCCGACAGCATCGCCGACATTTTACGGGTGACACGGATGAAACTGGCGCGGGCATCCTGATAATCGTCATCAGAAAACCGGCTTTCATCAAACAGGCAGATCAGGTCGATATCCGAGGAATAATTCAATTCACCCGCCCCCATTTTGCCCATCGCCAGCACCACCATGCCGCCCGCCGTGGCCACATCATCCGGCCCCATCCCGGGCAGTTTGCCGCGCTTGATTTCCGCCCCAACCAGCGCCTTGACCGACACGTCCACCGCCAGATCGGCAAAATCGGTCAGGGTGCCGGTGACCTGCTCCAACGACCAGATACCGCCCAGATCGGCCAAAGCTGTTAATGCGGCCATTCTAGATTTTACCTGTCGTAACAGGGTGTTAAGTTGATCGATCGGTGCAGAGCGCAGTTCAGCAAACAACCGCTCCACCGCCATCTGCGGCTCGTCAAACGCCCCGATCAGCCATTCAGCCTGCCGCGTCATGATGGCGGATAAATAGGGGCTGCACCCCGCCGCCCCTTCAATCAAGGTGCGCAATTCCGGCGCTATATTTGGGAAATGCGCGGCAACCTCGACACCCCGCATCGCATTATGGGGAATCGGGGTGCGGGTGATTTGGGATGCAAAATTCATGGCGCAAAGATGCGTGGGCTGGGGCCGAAGGGCAAGCTACATTTGCGCCTAGCCTTCCGTCCGCACCGCTGTGTCCTGACTAAAGATATTACGCCACCCCTGCGGGGTCTTGCGCCAGACCGATGAAACATACATCGTTTCGGGCTGATCACGGCCAACGCGCATGAATTCCGCTTTATAGGCCAGCAATCGAACCCCCTCGCCCAACTCAAGCAATCGGGCATCAGACAGGTTGTAATGCGCAACCGTTGGCCCAGCGTCTAACTGTCCAACATGGCCGTCTTTGTCCGAAAACCCTGTGTCATAGACCCCAAGGAACCCGTCCTCCAACATTCGGGCATCCGCTGATGCGTCCCCCGTGACCAGCGCCTGCCAGACGGTTTTCTCCAACTCTAGAAATGGGCCAATATCGTCGTGTTGCATCTGTTTTATACCGTCCACCCAATTGCGCTCCTCATAGATACATGAATACTCGCATTAGCAAACAAGGGAATCCTTCATGAGCAAAAGCCTGAAACGGGTGATACGGGCGCTGGATGCGGCGGGGCTGGATGTGATGCCGGTTGAAATGTCGGATGGCGCGCGCACGGCGCAGGCGGCGGCGGATGCTGTAGGCTGTGATCTGGACCAGATCGCCAAATCGATCATTTTTCGCGGGGATGTCAGTGGCGCGGCCATTCTGTTTATCACCGCGGGCGGTAATCAGGTGTGCACGGACAAGGCCAGCGCCATTGCGGGCGAGCCGTTGGGCAAGGCGGATGCGGCATTGATCCGCAGCCAGACCGGATTTGCCATTGGCGGCGTGTCCCCCGTCGGGCACCTATCGCCGATCCGCGCGTTTTTTGACCAAAAACTGCTGGAATTCGACGTGGTTTGGGCGGCTGCGGGCACTCCGCGCCATGTTTTTCCGATAAATCCGGCAGATTTACAGTGTATTTCAAATGCACAACTTACTGAATTTACATAATAATTACAGATAATGTAAATATCTTTTACATTTACTCTTGAAGATTACGTCACAAATGACAATCTTGGTGATGTGAAAGGCATTCACATTGAAACGTAACCTTAAAAACGGAGAACCACATGAGCACCGTCGCCGCATGGCCGCATAACGCAGAAACCTGGCTGGATGAACGCGGGAAACCCGCATGGATCGTCGCTATGGTCCTTGGATTTATCTTTTTCTGGCCTGTTGGCCTCGCCCTTCTCTTTTATATGATCTGGAGCAAACGCATGTTCGCTGGAAACTGTCGCAATAGCCGCCGTATGACCCGCCACCAATTCCGCCACGGAATGCAATCGTCTGGCAACACGGCGTTTGACGCCTATAAGGCCGACACGCTGCGCCTTCTGGAAGAAGAACAAGGCAAGTTTTCGGACTTCCTGCAACGCCTGCGCGATTCCAAGGATAAATCGGAGTTCGATGACTTTATGGACGAGCGCGCCAAAAAGGCCACCAAAGAGGCCAACGACACCGACGAGACTGTCGAAGTATAAGTAAAAAATCGGCCCCTGCGGGGGCTGCTTTAACTTCGTTTGCCAAAAGGGCTTGGCGCATCGGTCTGCCGTTGTTATCTTAAAGTTGAATAAAATCAACGGACCGAAATAAACCATATGCGCCACAGCCTGCCCATTGCCCCGCAGTTTTATGTGACTGCCCCCCAGCCCTGCCCCTATCTGGATGGCCGGATGGAGCGTAAACTGTTCACGTCACTGCAAGGCGAAACCGCAGAAAAACTGAACAATGCCTTGTCTAAACAAGGGTTTCGACGGTCGCAGAATGTGCTGTATCGCCCGTCCTGTGCTGAATGTTCTTCCTGTTATTCCGCCCGTATACGGGTCAAGGATTTCACCCCGTCCAAAAGCCAGCGCCGTGTGCAAAAACGCAATGACTGGCTGACGCGCAACGCCATGTCGCCTTGGGCCACCGAGGACCACTTTGCCCTGTTTCGCCGTTATCTTGAGCATCGCCACGCCGATGGCGGCATGGCCGACATGGATATTTTCGAATTTGCCGCGATGGTCGAGGAAACCCCGATCAAAAGCCGTGTGATCGAATACACCTATGCCCCCGCCCCTGACGAGCAAAAACGCAATCTAGCGGCGGTGTGTCTGACAGATGTGTTTGATGACGGGTTAAGCATGGTTTATTCGTTTTTCGAACCCGATCTGACCAAAAACTCTCTGGGCACCTATATAATTCTGGACCACATCGAAATCGCCCGTGCCGCTAACCTGCCCTATGTTTATCTGGGGTATTGGGTGCCCGACAGTCCAAAGATGGCCTATAAGGCCGGGTTTAACGCGCTGGAAATCTATCGCGCCGGCGAATGGGTATCGCTGGATGATCCTGACAATTTCGCGGCCGATACGCATCCGCTGGCGATTGACCCGATTGCCGAACAAGTGGCGCAAATTTCGCTGCCCGATATTCTGCCCACCAAACAAGACTAAGCCCGCCAGATTTGCGGGCTTGTCCTTGTTACATTTGCGTTGGCCACCTGTTAGCCCGCGAACAATTTCGGCAGGATTGTCACCACGGACGGGAAATACCAAAGCAGCGCGAGGCCAGCCACCTGTATCAGCACAAACGGGATGATGCCGCGGTAGATGTGGCCCGTGGTCACGCTGGGCGGTGCCACCCCGCGCAAATAAAACAGCGCGAAACCAAAGGGCGGTGTCAGGAACGAGGTTTGCAGGTTCACCGCGATCATAATGGTCACCCATTTCGGATCGAACGTGCCGCCGTAAATCACGGGCCCAACGATGGGGATCACGATGTAGATGATCTCAAGGAAATCCAGCACGAAGCCGAGGAAAAACAGCACCATCATCACGATCAGAAAGACTTTCATCTCGTTGTCAAAGCTTTTCAAAAAGCCCTGGATATATTCCTCGCCACCGAATGAAATCACCACCAAATTCAGCAATTGCGAGCCGATCAGGATGGTGAACACCATCGATGTCACCTTGGCCGTTTCACGCACAATCGGTGTCAGCACTGCGTTCCTGAACAGCACCACACAGCCGTAAAGGATGCCGAACATGGCAAACAGATAGGCGCTTTGGGCAACGATAAAGGCGACAATATCCTCGACTGGTACATTTTGGCGGCTCATCCGCAGATCAAAGTTCACCCCTAGCAGAATCATCACCACAATCGCGAAGGTCGACATCAGGAT
>CAYYOF010000026.1:20150-36500 GCA_964473185.1 uncultured Marinosulfonomonas sp.
CCAGAAACACCAGCACCACACCCGCAAGGCCGATCAGGATCGGGCGGCTGGGTGCAGAGGGTGAAATGCCACGGGCAAACACCAGTATCAACGCTACAAAGATAAAGAAGATCGTAATGCCGGTGCCGATCGGGGCTGCGGCTTTCACTTTGGCGTCAACCGCGGCTGCATATTCTTCGTCGGTCAGTTTATAGCTCGCTTGCGCACCGCCGGATGCGTCAATCTCGGCTTGCTGGGCGATGGCAAAATCCCATTTTTCCTGCCCGTGCAATTCGATGATCGAAGCTTGGCAACGCTCGGACACATTGGTGCGCAGCGTTGTGAAACCGGTCGCATCCGAATAGCTATCCACTTGTGTACTTTGCGAGCCAACCACCCCGAAGCTGCCCAACAGGAACATCCCGCCGATCAACACCACAGGCGCCGCAAGGAACCATGTCAACGCCCCGTTACGAGTGACTTTCTCGCCACTCGATTCAATCGCTGGCACCGGTGGTGCCTTGTGCGGTTTCACCAGTGCATAGCCGAATGCATAAAGCGCATACATAAATGCCAGCATGATGCCGGGCAGGATCGCAGCCTGAAACAATGTGCCAACTGACAAAACGGCGGCCTCGCCCAGATAGGTCAGTGCATCGGTGCAGCCCGCCAACTGCGCACGTTGTTCCTGAGCGGCTGAATAAAGATCCCCCGCCAAGGTGCCCAACAGAACGATCACAATCGAGGGCGGAATGATCTGCCCCAATGTGCCGGACGCCGCAATCACCCCGGTTGCCAGTTCCGGCGAATAATTGTTGCGCAGCATCGTCGGCAAGGACAACAGCCCCATCGTCACCACGGTGGCACCAACGATGCCGGTTGACGCCGCTAAAAACGCGCCCACAACCACAACCGCAACCGCCAGACCACCGGGCAGAGGGCCAAACACCCGTGCCATGGTTGTCAGCAGGTCATTGGCGATTTTCGAGCGTTCCAGCGTGATGCCCATCATCACAAACATCAACACCGCCAGCAGGGTTTCAATGGATTGGCCGGCCAGCACCCGTTCATTCATCCGGTTCACAATAAAGGAAACGTTACGGTTTAACGCGTCTTCCCAGCCTTTGGGGAACACGGGTTCGGCAAAGCGCGGCAAATCAGGGAACCGGAAAGTTGATATTGTTTTGGGATCAATCCCGCTGGCCACCAGATCACTAAAGGCTTGTGAGCCTTGGTCAATGCCGTAGTGCACCAGAAGCCCCGAGGAGTCCAAAGCCGAGATGATGCCGAAGGAAATAACCCCTGCCCCACCAATGGAAAACGCCACCGGAAAGCCTGACAGGATTCCGCCAAACAGGCTTAGAAAGACAATAATCAGGCTGAGTTCAACGCCATCAAGTCCAAATAACATTTCTAGTCGTCCCTTTAATGCGTGCCCTCATAGGCTTCTTCACCTTCGCCAAGTGTATCCTTGTCGAGGTATTTACCTTCCGATTCCGGCCCTTCCTTGAATTCAAGGTAGGAGCGGTAGAAAAAGGCGGCGGCCTGTAGGAAGATCATACTAACGAACGCCACCAGCAAGATTTTGAACAGGAAATATGCGGTGAACCCGTTGGGTGAAAACCCGATGGTTTCAACATTCCATCGAAAGGCGCGGGATTTCAGTAGCAAGCGTTCCAGCGTGTCGCTGGCCGATGGTTTTGGCACCATCAAATGCCGCCACATAAAGTACCAGCCATACATCCAGACCAGCACAGCCAGCGGCATCATGAAAAACAGCGAGCCCAGCATGTCGATCACCCGTTTGGTGCGAAATCTGACCTTGGCATAAAACAGATCAACCCGCACATGGCCGCCCTGAACAAAGGTGTAGGTCACACATAGGGTCACGATCAACGCGTTATAAAACTTCAACCCTTCGGCAAACCAGCTGATATCAAATTGCAGCGGTATGCCGAACCCGATCACAATGTCGGGGCGGGTGAATATCCGCTGCATAAAAATAATGACAATCTGTTGCAGCACCATCAAAAGTCCCGCCCAAGCCACAAAGCGACCGACCTTGTTGGCGATCCCTTCCAGCAGCCGCACACAGCCCCACATGAATTCGTTGCGCCACATGCCATAGGCCGTGAACAAAAGGAAAATCGTCAGGGCAACGAAGAAGAATTCGCGCGAGCCACCGTAGTAGATGAAGCGCATGATCGATTCTTTATTGGACCAGTCCAGCCATAATCCAGGATGGCTGACCGCATAGCCGAAATTGTAAAATGACATGGCGATATTTTGTAAAACCCAGAGGATACCATTGAACAGCCCCCCAAAGAATCCGAACAGGCTTATTGTGCCTTCGCTTTGCATGTATTCCCCCCGCCAACCTGTTTTCAGGTCATTTTATCCAGCACATAAGTGCCACAAGGGGCCGCTGGCAAAACCTGCGGCCCCTTAATGTTTTTTAACCGTTAGATCAGCCGCCCAGAACGCGGTTACGTTGCGAAACGTAATAGCCATCTGATTTTTCGATCCAGCTCGATGAATTGGCCATCGACGTCTCAAAGCTGCTGCGGATTTTCGCAAACAGTTCGTCGCCCATGTTTTCATCCATAACTTCAGCGGATGCTTTACCAAACGCATCCCAAACATCATCGCTGAATTGCAGGGTTTTGACACCTTGCGCTTGCAGACGTTTCAGGGCCGCACCGTTGTTGGCCAGTGTTTCTGCCAACTGGGTGTGCGTGGTCGCCATCGCCGCATATTTGATGATCGCTTGGTGCTGTGGTGTCAGGTCATTCCAGACATCAAGGTTCAAACCCAGTGAAAGACCGGAGCCTGGCTCGTGGAAGCCCGCAGTGTAGTAAACCTTGGCAACCTCTTGGAAGCCTGCACGTTCATCCGCAAATGGGCCAACCCACTCCAGACCGTCCAGAGCGCCGGAAGACAGCGCCTGATACAGCTCGCCACCCGGGATGTTCTGAACAGAAGCGCCCAGTTTACCCAGAACCTTGCCACCAAGGCCCGGCATACGGAATTTCAAACCGTTGAAATCTTCGGCGGATTTGATTTCATTGCGGAACCAGCCACCGGATTGCGAACCGGAATTGCCTGCAAGGAACGATTTCAGATTGAAAATCTCGCCCAGCTCGTTGTGCAACTCATGGCCACCACCGTGGTGATACCAGTTTGTCAGCTCTTGGGCTGTGCCGCCAAACGGAACAGCGGTAAAATAGGCATACCCCGGATGCTGGCCGATGAAATAGTAATCAGCCGAGTGATACATATCGGCCTGACCGGATGAAACCGCGTCAAACACTTCCAGCGCACCAACCAGTTCGCCTGGGGCTTTTTTGTCGATGGTCAACTGGCCATCAGACATTTCACCAACCATTTTTTCAACGTAATTTGCGGCATCATCCAGAACCGCGAAACCGCGCGGCCAAGATTGCACCATGGTCAATACTTTTTTGCCTTGCGCATATGCCGGTGCGGCCAGAGTTGTTGCAGCGGCGGCGGTGCCACCAAGTGCGGAAGTTCTCAAAAATGAGCGACGATCCATAGAGTTACTCCTCCCATAGAGTTTTTGCCCGTTCTTATGACGGACAGATCGTTTCAGGTGGGGGGACCATAGCCATAGAATGGCGCACTGAAAACAGTAACTTTGCGAAATAAATGAAAAAAAACGGTGTTTCATTGGGTGAGCCGCCGAATGCTTTGGCGCAGCATCCAACCTGAAAAACCTGTAAATTTGCTATTTATTCGCCCACCGCGGCAAAAACGTAACAATAAACCCTAAACTGCGGCATTCACGACACATTATTCACGCATTTGACTGTTGACGCCCCTTTCACGCACTTCTAAGGTCTCGATCACAACTAAAGGAGCCTCCAAGGGGAACCGTGACATGAACGTCCTGCTAGTGATTGTGGAATATTGGCGCATGGGTCTGTAAAGACAACCATATCGGTATCCCATGCGCCCCCGAAGATCGGGGGTTTTTTTATGGCTGAAGTAAATAAAATATAGACGGAGAGAGAAAGATGATACGTCAAATGACCGGCGCAAAGATGATCCTGCAATCCCTGAAAGATCAGGGTGTGGATACCATATTTGGATACCCTGGCGGCGCCGTCCTACCGATTTACGACGAAATCTTTCAGCAAAATGATATTCGCCACATTCTGGTGCGCCACGAGCAGGCCGCCCTGCACGCCGCCGAAGGCTACGCGCGTTCCACCGGCAAACCCGGTGTGGTGCTGGTAACGTCTGGCCCCGGTGCGACCAACGCTGTGACCGGCCTGACGGACGCGTTGATGGATAGCATCCCGCTGGTGGTTCTGACGGGGCAAGTGCCGACCTTCATGATCGGTAATGACGCCTTTCAGGAGGCCGACACCGTTGGCATCACGCGGCCCTGCACCAAACACAACTGGCTGGTCAAAGACACCGACAAACTGTCCGAAGTGATCCATCAGGCGTTCCATGTGGCCACGACGGGCCGCCCCGGCCCCGTGCTGGTCGACATCCCCAAGGACGTGCAATTTGCCCAAGGCACCTATACGCCGCCAAAGAAAACCGACATCAGCCGCTATGCGCCGCAAGTCAAAGGCGATATTGCGGCAATCACCGCGCTGGTCGAACTGATGGAGAAGGCCGAGCGCCCGATCCTGTATACCGGCGGCGGCGTGATTAATTCCGGCCCTGCCGCCAGCCAGCTATTGGTTGAGTTGGCAGAAGCATCCGGCATTCCTGTGACCTCGACCCTGATGGGTCTGGGCGCCTATCCGGCATCCGGCAAAAACTGGCTGGGCATGTTGGGTATGCACGGGCTGTACGAGGCCAATCTGGCGATGCACGGTTGTGATCTGATGATCAACATCGGGGCACGGTTTGATGACCGTATAACGGGGCGGGTTGATGTGTTCAGCCCGGATTCAAAGAAAGCGCATATTGATATCGACCCCTCCTCGATCAATAAAATCATCGAGGTCGACATCCCGATCATCGGCGATATTGGCCATGTTCTGGAGGACATGCTGAAAATCTGGAAATCCCGCGGTCGCAAAATCAACAAGGCGGGTTTGAAAAAATGGTGGGCACAGATTGACGAGTGGCGGGCGGTGGACTGTTTGGCCTATGAGCAGGTCGGCAAGATCATCAAGCCGCAATACGCGCTGGAACGGCTGGAAGCGCTGACCAAAGGCATGGACCGCTACATCACCACCGAAGTGGGCCAACACCAGATGTGGGCAGCGCAATTCCTGCATTTCGATCAGCCAAACCGTTTGATGACATCCGGCGGTCTGGGCACCATGGGTTACGGCCATCCGGCGTCTTTGGGTGTGCAACTGGCGCATCCCGAAGCGTTGGTGATCAATATTTCCGGCGAAGGGTCATGGTTGATGAACATGCAGGAAATGGGCACGGCGGTGCAGTACCGTTTGCCCGCCAAACAGTTCATCCTGAACAACGAGCGTCTGGGCATGGTGCGCCAGTGGCAGGAATTGCTGCACGGCGAACGCTATTCCGCCACATGGCAAGAGGCCCTGCCCGATTTCGTTAAACTGGCCGAGGCTTTCGGTGCCAAAGGTATCCGCGTCAGTGACCCCGCCGATCTGGATGATGCAATCATGGAGATGCTCAATCACGACGGGCCGGTGATTTTCGATTGTCTGGTTGAGAAACACGAAAACTGCTTCCCGATGATCCCGTCGGGCGCACCACATAATGAAATGCTGATGGGCAATGCCGACACCCAAGGGGTGATTGGCAAGTCCGGCGCGGTTATGGTTTAGGGAATAAAGTTCATGAGAAAAATATTGCTGGTTTGTACTGCAAGTCTCGTTACTTTGGTTGCAACAACAGCGACAGTTCACACAAAAGATTTGGTAACTGAGTTTGAAAACGCAGCCAAAAACTTACCGCGTGGGACACTTGGAATTCCAAATCAATGGTTCGAAATGAAGAGCACCGTTGGTTGGGAACGAATGATGTTGGTTTTAGGCTATGCCGATAATCGGACTACATGTGAACAACTAGTTGTTATGGCCAAGGAAGAAAGTCCAAATCGTGACTTTCGTTGTTCTCCTGCCAATTAAGAAAGGTCGACAAATGTCTGCACTAAATATCAAAAAAGGATCATCGGCCAAATCGGCCTACGACCTAAAAAACCCGAATGCCGATGTGATCGAAAGCCACACCCTGACGGTGGTAGTCGACAACGAGTCCGGTGTTCTGGCCCGTGTGATTGGCCTGTTTGCAGGGCGCGGCTATAACATCGAAAGCCTGACCGTGGCCGAGATCAACGAGGAATATCACACCTCGCGCATCACCATCGTCACCACCGGCACCCCGCAAGTGATTGAACAGATCAAGGCACAGCTGGGCCGGATCGTGCCGGTGCATACGGTGCATGACCTGACAGTTGAAGGCCCCTATCTGGAACGCGAGTTGGCGCTGTTCAAGGTGTCCGGAACCGGCGACAAACGAGTCGAAGCCCTGCGGCTGGCCGATATTTTCCGCGCCAATGTGGTGGACAGCACGCTGGAAAGCTTTGTGTTTGAAATGACCGGCACCAGCGAGAAGATCGACGCGTTTGCCGATCTGATGCGCCCGCTGGGTCTGGTTGAAACCGCCCGCACCGGTGTGGCGGCTATTTCGCGCGGCGCAACGTCATAAACTGATAAAAGAGGCCCCGTTGAAGGCACTGGGGTTGGGGCCTCTTTCACATTCCCGAAGCATCTGCATACCTTGGGAATGGATCACATGTACCCACTGTGAATGATGGTTATCAGGGATACGAAATAACAATGGGCACATGCGAATAGGTTTGATTAACCCTAGCTTGGCAACAGCCCTGCGTCCGTCGCCACTTTCAATTCATCGGCATCCACAGCCCCGTCCGAATTGGTATCAACGGCCGTGAAGTTTTCCTCGGTCATGTCCGGATAGGCCGCCAGCAGTTCGTTATATGACAGCAGCCCGTCGCCATCCGTATCCATTTCGCTCTGGGCACTAAGGGCAGTTGCAGAAAGGGCGATTACAGTCACGGTTTGAATTACGATCTTTTTCATTGTCATAGTCTCCTTGGGGATTACCCCGGTTGCGTCCGAAGGTGCATTTTTGCGCCTTCACCAAACAAGAGGCCACGCGGCACGGATTATTCCCGCAATCTGGCGCAATACGCAAAACTCCGCCAAACACGCAAACCCCTGCCGACGAAAACCGCCGTTCCTTGCGGGAACCTGCCCAAAAAGCCCCCCGATACCGAACCGGCAACAATCCCCCAGCTTGTCCCTGTCCCCTGATCCCGCCAAATTACAGGCAGATCAAAACAGGAGGCCACCATGACCAATACCCCGCATGACCTGACCACACTGATGCCCGCCCTACAGCGCCTTGCCCGTATTCTGGCCCCAAGTCCCGATCTGGCCGAGGACATGGCACAAGACGCCCTGTTGCGGGTCTGGGCCCGTCTGAAAAAGGGTGGCGAGATTGACGACCTGCGCCCCTACCTGATGACGACACTGCGCAACGCCAGCACCCGCCCGCCTGTGCAGGGCCAAGAGCTGACAGATCAAAATGCCCCCAGCCATCCGGCCGAAATATGGGACAGGTTTGCCTGCGCCGATGTAAGCCGCGCCATATCGCGCCTGCCCGATGATCAGGCTGATTTGTTGCGCCCGCTTGTGATGGACGGCAGCAGCTACGCCGAGCTTGCCAAAGCGTTTGATCTGCCGATCGGCACTGTAATGTCGCGCATATCGCGCGCCCGCGCACATTTGCGTGCTGAGTTGGACCTGCCAAAATCTGGCGCTGTCGAGGTGCTATTGGACGGTGTGCCCGCCTGATTTCCCTGATTTAACGCAACAGGCTCCAAGGCGACAAAATTGCGATGTAATATGGGGCACAAAATAGATCTACTATTCCGGAATAGTGGAAATGTCGCAGTAGATATATTCCATTCAATATCAACCGAATACCGGAAATTGCATGGATTTTCTTTACAGCATTCCAACACTCATAGCAGCAGAAAAACCCGGCCCCCAAAGAAAAACGGGGAGCCCAAGGGCTCCCCAGTTTCGCTGATCAGGCTCATCGTTGTACCGCCCGGTTTATTTGCCTGCGGCCTGATCCGCGTCGGGGGCGAGCGCACCCGCCCCGGAACTCGCGTGCCCCTTCAAGCGCATACTTGAAGGGGCGCGCCTCTTAGCTACACCCGCTGGTTCCCCCGCAAGTGTTGCATTTCATACAGGTGCCATTGCGCACCAATGTGTAGTTTCCACAGTCATTACAAGGATCACCCTCGTAGCCCTGCATTTTTGCTTTGACGACAGGGTTCATCCCGCCGCTGGCGGTGATTGACACTGTGCTGCTGGTGGCGGTCAGACTTGCGCTTGCCGCTTCGGGCACCAGTGTTTGCAATACCGCCATCGGGTCGGTTCCGCCTTCTAGCGCGACGGCCCCCGCCTGCATTCCGACCCCGCCTTGCAGCACCACCAATTGCTGGGGCACCCGCTTGCGCAGATATCCGGTCGAAGAGATTTGCTTCAACACTTCCAAGGACTTGCTGGCAGCGCTTTCACTGACTTCGGTGATGTTAGCAACGCCTTCCTGATCACCACGCCCGATGTCATCAAACGATGCCCCTTCGGGTTTCACATGGGCCAGATCAGTGCGGTCCAGATAGGACACGGCCAATTCACGGAAGATATAATCCAGAATGGATGTCGCGTTCTTGATGCTGTCGTTACCCTGCACCATGCCCGCAGGCTCGAACTTGGTGAAGGTAAAGGCATCAACGAATTCCTCAAGCGGCACGCCGTATTGCAGGCCGACGGAAATGGCGATGGCAAAGTTGTTCATCATCGCACGGAACCCCGCACCCTCTTTGTGCATGTCGATGAAAATCTCGCCCAATTCGCCGTCTTCATACTCGCCGGTGCGCAAGTATACCTTGTGCCCACCAACCACTGCCTTTTGGGTATACCCCTTGCGGCGGCTTGGCAGTTTCTCGCGGTGGCTCTTTTGAACCTCTTTGATCACGATCTTCTCAACGATCTTTTCGGCCAGAACAGCTGCTTTTTCCTGCTGGCTGCCCGTGGCAAGGATTTCTTCGGCCTCGTCATCATCCTCAACCAAAGCTGCTGCCAGTGGTTGGCTCAGTTTTGATCCATCCCGATAGAGCGCATTGGCCTTCACACCCAAGGACCAGCTCAGCTCGTATGCTTTTTGGCAATCCTCGATGGTGGCGTCATTGGCCATGTTGATGGTTTTACTAATCGCACCCGAGATAAACGACTGTGCCGCAGCCATCATATAGATGTGGCTGTCAACCGACAGATAACGCTTGCCTTTTTTGCCGCAAGCATTGGCGCAATCAAAGATACCGTAATGTTTTTCATCCAGATGCGGCGCGCCTTCCAGCGTCATGGAGCCACAAACGTGGTCATTGGCGGCCTCGATATCGGCACGGGAATATCCAAGGTGGCGCAGCAGATCAAACGACGGATCGTTCATCTTTTCGGCCGGAATGCCCAGCGTCTTGGCGCAGAAATCCTCGCCCAATGTCCATTGGTTGAACACAAAGCGGATATCAAAGGCTGACGGAAGCGCTGCCTCGATCTTGTCCAGTTCGGTTTGGCCGAATCCATGTCCGATCAGGGATGTGTGATTGATCCCTGGTGCGTTGCCGATGGTGCCGTGGCCCACTGCATAGCTGACGATTTCCTCGATCTGCGCGGACCCGTACCCTTGTTTTTCTAGCGCCGCCGGAACAGACCGGTTGATGATCTTGAAATACCCGCCACCGGCCAGTTTCTTGAACTTCACCAGCGCGAAATCAGGCTCGATGCCTGTGGTGTCGCAATCCATCACCAGCCCAATGGTGCCGGTCGGCGCGATCACAGACACTTGCGCGTTGCGGTACCCGTGCTTTTTACCCAAGGTCAATGCCTCGTCCCACGCGGATTTGGCTAGTGCTACCAGATTTTGATCAGGGCAATTGGCGTGATCCAGCGGAACCGGATTGACGTCCAGCCCTACGTAGCCATCGGATTTACCATAGGCCGCATTGCGGTGATTGCAAATCACCCGCAGCATGTGGTCAGCGTTGCGATCATAGCCATCAAACGTGCCCAGCTCGCCGGCCATTTCAGCGGATGTTGCATAGGAAACACCTGTCATAACCGCAGTCAGTGCAGCACACAACGCGCGGCCCTCGACAGAGTCATAAGAGAAGCCCATGTTCATCAGCAAGCCGCCGATGTTGGCGTATCCCAGCCCTAAGGTGCGGAAATCATAGGATAATTGCGCGATTTCCTTGGACGGGAACTGTGCCATCGTCACCGATATTTCCAGCGTTATGGTCCACAGGCGGGTGGCGTGGATGTAATCCTCGGCTTGAAACTCGCCATCCTTCAGGAAGGTCAGCAGGTTCATCGAGGCAAGGTTACATGCCGTGTCATCAAGGAACATATATTCCGAACACGGGTTGGAGCCGCGAATGGCGCCATCTTCGGGGCATGTGTGCCACGCATTAACCGTGTCGTGATACTGGATGCCCGGATCGGCACAGGACCATGCGGCGTGGCCAACCTGTTCCCACAGATCGCGGGCCTTGATGGTTTTGGCGGTCTTGCCATCGGTGCGGTTGATCAGATCCCAGTCGGCGTCATCCTTGACAGCCTGAAGGAACGCATCGGTCACACGGATCGAGTTATTCGAGTTTTGACCGGAAACCGAGCTGTAAGCCTCGGAATCCCAATCCGTATCGTAGGTCGGGAATTCAATCGACGTGTAGCCCTGCTTGGCATAATCCAGCACCCGTTTAACGTAAGTCTGCGGAATTGCCGATTTTTTCGAAGTACGAATGGCCGCTTTCAGCGTTTCGTTCACCTTAGGATCAATCGCATCATCAATGCTGCCATCCCAGGCTTTGATCGCTGCGAAAATCTCGTTCAGGCATTTCTCATGGATTTTTGAGCCCGCCACGATGGAAGCAACCTTCTGCTCCTCGATCACTTTCCAGTTGATGAAAGCCTCGATATCAGGGTGGTCCGCATCACAAATTACCATCTTGGCAGCGCGGCGTGTGGTGCCGCCCGATTTGATCGCGCCAGCGGCGCGGTCACCAATGCGCAAGAACCCCATCAGGCCCGACGAATTGCCGCCACCTGACAGGGATTCACCGGCGGCACGCAGGGAGGAGAAATTCGTGCCAGTGCCGGATCCGTATTTGAACAGACGCGCTTCGCGCACCCAAAGGTCCATGATGCCGCCTTCGCCCACCAGATCATCCGCCACCGACTGAATAAAACAGGCGTGGGGCTGTGGGTGCTCGTAGGAGGATTTGGATTTGGTCAGTTTGCCGGTTTTGTAATCGACATAGTGGTGGCCCTGTGCAGGCCCATCAATGCCGTATGCCCAGTGAATGCCGGTGTTGAACCACTGCGGGCTGTTTGGTGCGGCGCGTTGGGACGCCAGCATGTGGCGCATTTCATCGTAATAGGCGCGGGCATCGGATTCCTTGGTGAAATAGCCACCCTTCCAACCCCAATAGGCCCATGTGCCAGCCAGACGGTCAAAAACCTGCTTGGCGGAATGCTCGCCGCCGACGCGGTCTTCCTCGGGCAGTTTCGCCAGTGCGGCCTCGTCCGGCACAGAGCGCCACAAAAATTCCGGCACACCCTTTTCGCGCACCTTTTTCAGGGCTGCGGGCACACCGGCCTTGCGAAAATACTTCTGCGCAATCACGTCCGAGGCAACCTGACTCCAGGAGACCGGAACAACGCATTCGTCCAGACGGAATACGATTGTGCCGTCAGGGTTGCGGATTTCAGAAGATGTCGTGGTGAATTCCAGATCAGAATATGCGTCCTGACCGGATGTTGTGAACTTGCGCTCTATTTTCATTTTTTTGTCTGCCCCGTATGCGCCGTTTTTGGCGCGTCACAATTTATTGGCGTTAACCCTCAAATCGGGGCTTTTACGCCAGACTCGTGCTGACCAATGGGCAAAAAGAGTGTCTTCGCCAATGGGAAATACACGCCCATTGTTTTGCCACATACAAATGATGGCTAGAAAACCGTTATGTCCCTTTTCGACCCGCCACTACTAAATCTAGTGGTCTCGTTGGCCAGCTACTACTATGTGTCGTAGTTCCCCCTACTGCGTCAACTTTTATATTTTACTATTTTAGCGTTTTTTTCGTTGACCGGACAAATGCAATCTGTGCTGGGAGCGCTGCAAATGATTCACATTCGCGCCGCACTTGGGCCCGTGCCAATCCGTCGCACCAACACCACAATCAAAATTATTGTTAGTCTCGGCTCACTTGCCAAAAACTGCTCAGATTTCACATGAGGCAGCAACACCGCACCGCATCTGAGTCGCATCCGTTTGGTTTGCGAATTTACAAACTACCAGAATGATCACAAAATATTTTTTTAAAGGGTAGATGGTCGGGACGGCAAGATTCGAACTTGCGGCCTACGGTACCCAAAACCGTCGCGCTACCAGGCTGCGCTACGCCCCGAACTGACGCCTCTTTATATAGGCTTGTGGGCAATGGAAACCCCTGAATGCCCTGTTTTCCAACTCCTTGGAAAAAAACTACTCGGGGGTGCAGGGCCAGGCGGCAATTGACGAATCAAATGCGGGGTGGCGCAGCTCGCTTCCGAGCGAAATTCCCAGCGCATTTGCCATTCCGCCATTAATTTCGAGAATCATCTGAATATTTTCGCCGCCATCAATCCGGCTCTCGTCATAGGGGCGCGCATTATGGGCAATACGCATGACCACGCCAGTCTGGTCCAGAAAAATCAGATCCAGCGAGATTGGCACATTCTGCATCCAAAAAATTGCGTGGTGTGCTTCCTTATAGACAAACAGCATCCCCGAACTCGCCGCCAGTTTCTCGCGAAACATTAAGCCTCTGGCCTGCTCTGCCATGTCATCCGCAATTTCAACGCTGAAATGCGCCTGCCCCCAGTCGCCACGCAGATCAACGCCTGTTTGGGAACATTGTTCGGCATGTGCACCCGCAGTCCCCAGCACAAAGGCCAAGACGGCAGATGCAATGCGCAGCTTCACCTAATCATCCTCGAATGAGGCATCCCACGACAAGACATGCGTGGCCATGCTGCCGCGCTCACCGTCGCTGACGCGAATGCAAACCGCTTCGCCCGGCTGTAAATCAGCCAGACCGGACCGGCGCAGCACCTCGACGTGGATAAACACATCGGCATTAGACCCAAACACATTGGCAAACCCGAACCCCTTGGCCTTGTCGAACCATTTGACCCGCGCCGGTTCCAGATCACCTGCGTCCAGATCGTCAATCAGCTCAAACCCGCTATCGTCCTGCCCTTCAACGCCAGCCGCAGGTTCAATGCTTAAAATTTCGGTGGTCTGGATGCCGCGGTCGGTTTCCTGCACCAATATTTCAATACGCACCTGATCCGCAACCGAGCTTTGGCCGAAATTTCGCAGCACATTTGCATGCAACAAAATATCGGGGCCGCCATCATCGGCCACCACAAATCCAAACCCTTTGGACGGGTCAAACCATTTTACATGGCCCGTAATTACTGTTTGTTCGTTTTCGTTCTCGTCGTTCATTTCGCTACGCTCTTTGGTCGTATTGTCCTATATTATCCAAAATGGCCTGTTTTACCTTTACGTAAACTGTGTTGCGGCTATTTGCGCATCCTTGCAAGCGAAAAAAATCAACCTGCACGGGAACCGAAAACTGCGGCTATAGCCTTAAGGGTTTAGACGCTGGATTCTCCAGTTGCCTGTTGTTGTGCTTCTGGTCCAGCGGAACCTGTCATGCAACCGAAATGCCCCGTCAGCCCAGAATTCTATTTCTGTGGGGGTTATTCTGTACCCCCCCCAAAAGTCAGGCCGCGACGGGTTTGTGCCCTGTCTGGCCGTTACTTTGGCAACCTCGGCCACCAAAGATGTGCGCGATTTAAGCGGGCGCGATTGCTTTGACGCCCATGCCCCTAGGCGGCTTTGTAAGGACCGCGAGGCAAAATAGGCATCCGCTTGTGCCCCGTCAACCTTCTCGACCGTTCCGCGCACCCTGATCTGGCGGCGCAGGGATTTCCAGTGCATCACAAACGCCGCTTTGCCGCCTGCACCGATTTCATCGGCCTTGGCACTTTCAAAGTTGGTGTAGAAAACAAACCCTTCAGGCTCGATCTCCTTTAACAGCACCATCCGTACATTCGGCATACCATCGGCATCGACTGTGGCCAATGCAATCGCATTCGGATCATTCACCTCGACCGCTGTCGCCTCGCCCAGCCAGTGCTGCGCCAGTTTGAAGGGATCGTCCCCTGAAAATATGCCGGTTCGCTTCATCATTATGTTCACTTCATTTCACTAAACGGCATATGCCCCGGTTTTAAGCAGTGCAACATGTCCCTAACGCTAGGTTTTGACTGACCCCCAGACTTGATGCCATACACGCAATCGCCTAAAGATTGGGTTCAAATAATAAAATGCGCGAGGGGCACAAAATGTCAACAGGATTGCTACAGGGAAAACGCGGGCTGATCATGGGCCTTGCCAATGACAAGTCCATCGCGTGGGGCATTGCCAAGGCCTGTGCCGGTGCGGGCGCGGAACTGGCGTTCTCTTATATGGGGGACGCGTTCAAGAAACGGGTAGAACCATTGGCGGCCTCATTGGGCACCACGGTGCTGTTTGATTGTGACGCGTCAGACCCTGCATCGCTGGACGCGATGTTTGCCTCATTGGAAGAACAATGGGGCACGCTGGATTTTGTCGTCCATGCCATTGGTTTTTCCGATAAATCCGAATTACGCGGCCGCTATGTTGACACCTCGCCGGAAAATTTCCGCATGACAATGGATATTTCTGTCTACACCTTCACCGCGGTGACCCAGCGTGCAATCAAGATGATGCCGGATGGCGGATCAATCCTGACGCTGACCTATTACGGGGCAGAACGAGTGATGCCGCATTATAATGTAATGGGGGTCGCCAAGGCCGCCCTTGAGGCATCGGTCAGATATCTGGCCGAGGATCTGGGCAAGGACAACATTCGCGTTAACGCGATTTCAGCGGGGCCGATCAAGACGCTTGCCGCCAGCGGAATCGGCGATTTTCGCTATATCCTGAAATGGAACGAACTAAATTCACCGCTGCGCCGCAATGTGACGCAAGACGAGGTCGGCAAATCCGCGCTGTATCTGCTGAGTGATCTGGGATCAGGCGTGACGGGTGAAAACCTGCATGTGGATGCTGGCTATCATGTGGTGGGCATGAAAGCCGTGGATGCCCCAGATATTGACGTGATTACAGGGCGCAAATGACCATTAGCGCCTTTATCGCCGTTGCCCTACTGCACCTGATGGCTGCAATCAGCCCCGGCCCGTCCGTTTTGATGGCCGCGCGTATTGGTGTGACCGAAGGGTTTCGGTCTGGCGTTGCGGTGGCCGTGGGCATTGGCGTCGGTGGCGTATTCTGGGCCTGTGCGGCATTGTTCGGATTGGCCTTGCTGTTTGAATATGCGCCGATGTTGCTGACCGCACTTAAAATCGCAGGCGGTGCGTTTTTACTGTTTATGGCCTATAAGCTGTGGAAATCCGCGGATGAGCCGCTGGTCCAAGCCAGCGATGATACCCCGCCCCGCAGCCTGATCAGCGCCTTTATGTTGGGGCTGGTCACGCAGGTTTCCAACCCCAAACCCGCCATCCTGTTTGCCGCGATTTTCATCGGCACGGTTCCCGCAACTGCCGGATCGGGCACCTACGCCGCCCTGCTGGCTGTTGTGTTCTTTAACGAGGCCCTGTGGAACACGCTTGTATCGCGCATCTTTTCGATGCAAAAAACCCGCGCGACCTATCTAAACCTGAAAGGCTGGATTGATCGGGCCTTTGGTGGGCTTCTGGGCCTGCTCGGGATAAAAATTGCTGCCACTTAAACTTCAAGGATACCCATATGAGCGACCATCGCCTTCCGCACGAAAAAGGTTTTCACATCAGCTGGGACCAGATCCACCGCGACAGCCGCGCATTGGCGTGGCGACTGGATGGCAAGGGACCGGATGACGGCGCATGGAAAGCAATTGTGGCGATCACCCGTGGCGGCATGGCCCCCGCGATGATCATCGCGCGCGAACTGGATGTGCGCACGGTAGATACCATCAGCATCAAGTCCTACGACCACCAGAACCAGTCCGACGCGGTTGTGCTGAAATCGCCCGATGTGGATATGATGGGCGATGGCACGGGGATTTTGATCATTGATGATCTGGTGGACACCGGCAAAACTCTCGATGTGGTGAAAAAGCTGTATCCGAACGCCCATATCGCCACGGTTTACGCCAAACCGATGGGTCGCCCG
>CAYYOF010000027.1:0-19182 GCA_964473185.1 uncultured Marinosulfonomonas sp.
GCCATTGAGCGGGTGACATATGCTTGCCCGATTGGGGTGGCCAGCTGGGTCAGGATGGCTGGAAAGGCAATGGTCAGGACTGCGGGAAAATCGAGCCGGAATTCGGCGGCTGTCGGTTTTTTCAAGCCACCATAGTGACGGTAAATCGGGATCAGGGCGGTGATGGCGATCGAGATGCGGGCGATGACGCTGGCGATGGCAGCCCCTGTTAGTTCCAGATTGAGGCCAAAGATCAGGATCGGGTCAAGCACTGCGTTAACCACACCGCCAACCAGCGTTGCAATCATCGCCATTCGCGCGGCACCGTGGGCGCGTAAAATCGCCCCGCCAACCATAGCGACCAGTAGGAACGGCAGGCTGGGGATGATGATTTTTAGATAATGCACCGCTAGCGCCAGTGTGTCGCCCTTGGCCCCCATCAGGCGGGCCAGATTTTCGATGTTGAGCCAGACAATGGCGGCGAAAATCGCCCCGAAGATTACGCCGTAGAGCATCGAGGTCGCGGCCTGTCGGCTGGCCTTTTCAACATCGCCGTTGCCCAGTGCTCGCGACACAAGGGCACCCGCAGCTATCGCCATGCCAATCCCGAAGGACGAGGTGAAAAACAGGATCGCACCAGCGTATCCAACGGCTGCGGCCAGTTCGGATTTACCCAGCATCGAGATGAAAATCATATCGACCAGATCAACGGCGAAAATCGCCATCAACCCGATAGAGGCCGTCAGCGACATCACGGTGATGTGCCGAAACAGATTCCCCGTGGTGAATTTTGCTGGATCGCTTGCCATATGTTTCCCTGTGCGCTGGGGGAACTATGATGCGAAATCTATGTTGTTACCAGCGATGATCGTATTTCAGCCGGAAGAGGGCCTGTGCCATTCGGAAAAATCTCTGATGAAGCAATCGGCCTCGCAACCTGCAAAATTTCCCTGCCGCTCACATTCCACCCCGACGAACTTCACTCCAGCCTGTTTTGCTGCCTTAAAATCACTACGGGCATCGCCGAAAAAAATGACCTCGGTTGTTGTGTGGGTTTTCGCGAGGGTAAGAGTGGCAACTTTTGTATCTGGGAATCCGCCAATGTGGTGGAAATATTTGTCCAGACTTCGTTCCTTCAAGATTACCTCTGCCTCTTGTTTTGGAGCGGCAGTTGCAAGCCAGTTTTCAGATCCATGCGTAGCCAGCATTGCTTCGATTTCCGGGACGAGCCGGCAATCCTGATAAAGATACCGCAAGGCCTGTGCGTATTCTGCCAGAAGGCTTGCCACATCAGGGATGTCCGGCTTTATGATATGGTGCAGGATATGCTTAATCTTCACTGATCTGGGCACACCGCCATTTTGCAGATTATAATCGGATATTTCGGATCTGAATTTTGCTGGAAACAGCCCCGTCAGAGCCAGATTTTTCCGACTGTTGGACTGAAAGATAACCCCGTCCATATCAAAGACATGCAGATCGTTTTTTATGGCGTATCTCCCGTCGCCTCGCGCCAATGCTTGCGGCACAGTGAAACATAGCTCTCGTTGCCGCCGATCTGCACCTGATCGCCATCAAGCAACACCTTACCATCGCCATCCTGACGCACCACCATCGTGGCCTTCTTGCCGCAATGGCAAATCGTGCGGGCCTCGCGCATTTCATCGGCCAGCGCCAGCAATGCGGCGGACCCCGGAAAAAGCTCACCCTGAAAATCGACCCGCAGCCCGTAGCACATGATCGGCACCCCCAGATCATCGACCGCGCGGGCCAATTGCCAGACTTGCTCTTTTTCCAGAAATTGTGACTCGTCAATGAACACACAGGCGCATGGCCCTGCCTTTAGACGCGCCTGAACCTTGGCAAACATATCCTCGCCCGCCTCAAACGTGTCGGCACCATCATCAATTCCGATGCGTGAGGCAATCCGTGCCTTACCCGCCCGATTGTCCAAACGGGCAGTGATCAGATAGGTGTCCATGCCGCGTTCGCGGTAGTTATACGAGGCCTGCAACAAAATCGTCGATTTGCCAGCGTTCATGGTGGAATAGTGAAAATACAGTTTTGCCATGCGCAGAGTTTTGCCCGCAGATCGGGGGATGTGCAAGTCAAGATAGGTGGGGGTTCATTCCGTGAGATGGCATTTCTGTGCGTGTTGCACCGGCCGCCCGATTGTCCGTAAAAAAATGAGGCTCGGAGCCGACATGCGGATCCGAACCTCGTGCACCGATTACCAACCGAAAAGGGCCTCCGCGCGGCTGCCAGATTTCCCTGGCTCTACCGTTCCCAATCAACAGAAGCACGAAGAACCCCCACCTAAACCAACGCTGGGTGCGCCGCTCACTCGCTACAACCCTGATACGCAGGGTCGCTTTCTATATGACAAACCTTCGCAAAATGATTAATGGGAAAAGGGAATGGCTTTTCCCCCTAAATGGCGGGACCCAGTGGAGAGTGATAAATGGTTGACGTGAGAACATATCTTAAGAAGCACACCGAGGCATTGGTGAAGGATGTCGGGATCGAAGCCGCGTGCAGGCTGACAGGGAAATCCAAGGCGACGCTTGGCCGGTATTATTCCGAAGCCGAGGAGCATGCTGGCCGGTTTATCCCGTTGGATACGGCGGCGGCGCTGGAAAAAGAGGCGAGTTATCCGCATGTGACGTCGGCACTGGCTGATCTGGGCGGGGTGACGATTTCGTTTGATCAGGAAAAGCGCAACGCACCTGCCGGTGGCGTCAATGCCGATGTGATTGCCCTGTCGCAGCGGTTTGCCATGCTGATGGCTGAATACAGCCAGTCGATCGAGGATGGCATCATCACCATCAACGAGGCCAAGCGGCTGTTGCGTGAAACATCGGCGTTGCAGCATGTCCTGATGGATATGAAACTGCATCTGGAAGATGAGTCCATCTAGGCTGACAATGCGGGGAGTGCCGATATGAGCGACGCAAAGCCCGGGCTGAACACAGCCTATTCCCTGAAAACCCCACAGGATTCGATTGACCTGTATCGCAATTGGGCCACCACCTATGACGAAGATTTCGCCGTGGCGAATGATTACCGTTACCCTGCGCTGATTGCTGAATTGTTCGCGGTTCGGGCGCAGGATAATCTGCCGGTTCTGGACGTGGGCGCTGGCACGGGGCTGGTTGGTGAAGGGTTGGCGGTGCAGGGCATTACGCAGGTCGATGCGCTGGATATATCGCCCGAGATGCTGGCCGTGGCGATGGGCAAGGGGTGCTACCGCGCTGATATCACTGCCGATTTAACAGGGCCACTGGATATTGCTGACGGGGTTTACGGCGGCATCACCTGTGCGGGCACCTTCACCTTTGGCCACGTCGGGGCGGAGGCGATAGACGAGCTGATCCGTATCGGGCGCAGCGGTGCGCTCTATGTGTTGGGGATCAATGCAGGGGTGTATGAGAGTGCGGGGTTCGGTGATAAGTTCGCCCAGCATGGTGCTGCAATCCGCGATTTCGAGATTTTGGACACGCCGGTTTATGGTGTGGGCGCGCCCGTTGAAATGCAAAAGGCGCGCTCAAGCGTTGCGGTGTTTCGCAAACGCTAAGTCAGGTTTGGATCAGCTGGAGTGGGACGATTTGAAACCCAGTTTTTGAAAGAATGATCCAGCGGGGCAAAAGCCCGTGAAAGCAGATTGAAACAGGTTCGCCCCGACAAAAACGGTTAGCCATACGAAATGGGGCGAGACGAATTTGGTCAGCAGCAGGGATGCGATAACCATAAAGCCGGCAAATGCCAGCACAGCGCGTTCAGAAGACATAGCGTATTCCTTTTGAGTTGAGCGGGCACATTTGTGCCGATGGGTGGAAACACATTCCAAAATAGTAATATGTTGAGGGAAAAGCAAGGGGGTTGTGGCGGAAGCGTGCGAATCGTTAGTTAACGCAGGGGTTTTGGGCGGATCGGGGTATATGAATTCCATATGAATTGCATATGACTCCCATATGAGGAAAATCGCCGGATGGTGGGGTTAACGGGGGGTGCGGTGGGCTTCAGGCTTATCTAGGGCTCCCCCCATTCACATCTGAAGATCTACGGGAGCGCTTTTCGAGGCGATGCCCATTCCTGCAACGAGCTAACCTTCATCAAGATGTGTGATCCGGATGCCGGAATTCTTTTAACAGCATTGCAAGCATTCCAGCTGCCAGTAAACTTGCTGGAATTGTCAGCATTGCCAAGCCGAATTGCCCGTTGTCATAGTCAATAATATCGCCGACAAGCGGTTGGAACACCAATGCACCGCCAATCCCGATCATATTCGTAAATGCAATTATTGTGCCGGAGTAAGCTGCTGGGTGGCCTTCTTTTGCAATGGAGAATGCAAGCATTTGGCCACCGCCGAAAAAACCGCTCATGAATAGCAATACAGACAAAAGAGCCACGGATTGCGAGGGAACATATATTGCTAATGTAAAGCTGATAGCGGTTAAAAAGGCACCAATAACGATCACCCATTTGCGGTGACCCAGATGGTCGGATAACCAGCCTGCAAATACGCTACCAACTGCCAACCCAAGGAAAATGGACGATACAGCCGTTTCTGCCTGAAATGGGTTCAGGCTATGGTCCGCTGATAGTTCTGCATTGCCCCACAAGCTGCCGAATACATTGATTGGCATGTAATATAACATTCCAATCAATGCGATCAGCCATATACGCCCATCTTTGGATGCGGTGGCAAGCGGTGTAAGAAAACCAATGGGGTGTTTGTCGTCAGTGTGCGCAACAGGTGCATCGCGCATGAAAATCAATGCAATTACAAACAGGACACTTCCAGCAATGCCCGTTGAAACAAAGACATTTTGCCAACCATTGGCTGATATTGCCGACGTTAGCAACACAGCGCCAACTGCTGTGCCAAGCATCCCGACGGCGTTAACAAGCCCTGAAAGAAATGCAAAACGTTCTGGGCGAAACCAATGATTTACAACGTATAATGCGCTGACAAAGGCAAAGGAGGCACCCAGACCCGTTGCCATTCGTCCTATTCCGGCCATCATAGGGCTTGTTGCCGTGCCAAAAATGACAACGCCAATTGAGCAAACCAAAATAGCGGGAGGCACAAGACGCCGTGCCCCAAAGCGGTCCAACATTAACCCGACAACCAGCTGCATTGGCGCATATACCCAGAAGAACAGGCTGGCCAAGGTGCCAAGCCCACCGTTGGACAGATTGAAGGAATTGGCAATATCCTTGCTGGCGAGGCTAGGTTCCACGCGCGCGACAAACTCGAAAAGGTAGAATAGGGATGCGATCAGCAGGATCAGCCATTTCAGGAATTTAGTTGGGGGCATTGTATGTCCTTGAAACCATCAAACTGTGGTTGCTCAGGTTAGATCAACCAGATCATAATGTTTACCCCTGTAACGACCTAACCCCCAACTCGCCTTCTTCGCGTGACTTCATCGCCAGCGTCACCGCGTGGCTGGCGGCGGCTGTGGTGAAATAGGGCAACCCGTCATACAAAGCCACGGAGCGGATTTCGCGGCTGTCCTCAACGGCTTGCGCGCCCTCGGTGGTGTTCATCACCAAGGCGATTTCGCCGTCTTTCATCCGGTCCACGATGTTGGGGCGGCCCTCGTAGACTTTGTTCACGATCTCGCAGTCCACGCCGTTTTCAACCAGCCAAGCGCCGGTGCCGCGGGTGGCGATGATGGTGAAGCCAAGTTCGATCAGCAGGTGGGCCGCGTCGGCCATCTCGTCGGTTTTGTCCATGTCTTTGATCGAGATGAACACCGCACCCTCGGTCGGTAAAACCACGCCTGCACCCATTTGGGCCTTCAGGTAAGCGATGGGGAAAGATTTGTCCCAGCCCATCACCTCGCCGGTTGAACGCATTTCAGGGCCAAGGATCGTGTCGACGCCGGGGAAGCGGGCAAACGGCAGAACGGCCTCTTTGACCGAGAACCACGGCATGTTCGGGTCGGCCAGTGACATCGGGTCGGCGAACGGCAGCGGCGTGTCGGGGTTGGCGCCTTCGGGGTAGGGCGGGCGCATCGGGAAGTTGGACAGAGGCTCGCCCGCCATGATCCGCGCGGCGATGGAGGCGATGGCGCTGTCGGTGGCTTTGGCGACGAACGGCACGGTGCGCGAGGCGCGGGGGTTTACCTCGATCAGGTAGACCTTGCCGTCTTTGACCGCGAACTGGATGTTCATCAAGCCGACCACGTTTAGCGCCAAGGCCAGCGCGCGGGTTTGGCGATGCACCTCTTGGATGATGTCTTTTGGCAGCGAGTAGGGCGGTAGCGAGCAGGCGCTATCGCCCGAGTGCACGCCGGCCTCCTCGATGTGTTGCATCAGGCCCGCGACATGCACGTCTTTGCCATCGCACAGCGCGTCGACGTCCATTTCGATGGCGCCGGACAGGTAGCTGTCGAGCAACACGGGGCTGTCGCCGGAAACCACCACGGCCTCGGCTATGTAGCGTTCCAGATGGGCCATATCGCGCACGATCTCCATGGCGCGGCCACCCAGCACATAAGAGGGGCGGATCACCAGCGGGAAGCCGATTTCTTCGGCGATTTCCAAGGCTTGGGCGTCGGTGGAGGCGATGCCGTTTTTGGGCTGGAGCAGGCCAAGGTCATTGACCAGCGTCTGAAAACGCTCGCGGTCTTCGGCCAGATCAATGCTGTCGGGCGTGGTGCCAAGGATCGGGATGCCTGCGGCTTCAAGATCATTGGCGAGTTTCAGTGGGGTCTGGCCGCCGAATTGCACGATGACGCCGTGCAGGGTGCCGTTTTCCTGTTCAACCCGCAGAATTTCCATCACATGTTCAAAGGTGACGGGTTCAAAATACAGCCGGTCCGAGGTGTCATAATCGGTCGACACGGTTTCGGGGTTGCAGTTGATCATGATGGTTTCATAGCCCTGATCGGTCAGGGCGTAGCAGGCGTGGCAACAGCAGTAATCGAACTCGATACCTTGGCCGATGCGGTTCGGGCCACCGCCTAGGATGACGACTTTTTTCTTGTCGCTGGGCCGCGCTTCGCATTCCACGTCGCCCATCGCTGGGGCCTCGTAGGTGGAATACATGTAGGGGGTCTGGGCCTCGAATTCGGCGGCGCAGGTGTCGATGCGTTTGAATACGGCGGTGACGCCTGCGGTCAGGCGGGCTTTGCGCACGGCGGCCTCGGGCTGGTCTGTCAGGATGGCAAGGCGGGCGTCGGAGAAGCCCATCATTTTCAGCGCCCGCATACCATGTTCATCATGTGGTAAGCCCGCATTCTTCACGGCTTCCTCGGTCTCTACAATCTCGCGGATACGGGCAAGGAACCATGGGTCAAACATGGTGGCGGTGTGGATTTCATCGTCCGTCAGGCCATGACGCATGGCTTGGGCAATGGTGCGCATCCGGTCGGGGGTTTGGGCGCTGATGGCCTTGATGACGGCAGCTTTATCGGGCGCGCCTTCGATATCCACCTCATCAAATCCGGTCAGGCCGGTTTCCATGCTGGCCAGCGCTTTTTGCAAGCTTTCGTGGATGGTGCGCCCGATCGCCATGGTTTCGCCAACCGATTTCATTGCGGTGGATAGCAGCGGTGCTGAGCCTGCGAATTTCTCGAATGCAAAGCGCGGGATTTTGGTGACCACATAGTCGATGGTTGGCTCAAAGCTGGCCGGCGTGACCTTGGTGATGTCGTTGTCCAACTCGTCCAGCGTATAGCCTACCGCCAGTTTGGCGGCGATTTTGGCAATCGGGAAACCTGTCGCCTTGGAGGCCAGCGCCGAGGAGCGCGATACGCGCGGGTTCATTTCAATCACCACCATGCGCCCGTCCGCAGGGTTCACCGCCCACTGCACGTTGGAGCCACCGGTTTCCACGCCGATTTCGCGCAACACCGCGATGGAAGCTGTGCGCATCATCTGGTATTCTTTGTCGGTCAGGGTCAGGGCTGGGGCGACCGTGATACTGTCGCCAGTGTGCACGCCCATCGGGTCAATATTTTCAATCGCGCAGACGATGATGGCGTTGTCGGCGGTGTCACGCACCACTTCCATCTCGAACTCTTTCCAGCCCAGCAGCGATTCATCAATCAGGATCTGGGTGACCGGCGAGGCGTCCAGACCCGTGGTGCAAAAATGGATGAAATCATCGCGGTTATAGGCCACGCCGCCGCCGGTGCCGCCTAATGTGAAGGCGGGGCGGATGATGGCGGGCAGGCCGATATCATCGAGCGCCGCCATACATTCCTCAAGGGTTTCGGCGATGGTGGCGCGGGGGTTTTCCAACCCGATGCGGTCCATTGCCTCGCGGAACAGCTTGCGATCCTCGGCCATTTCGATGGCCTCGCGCTTGGCGCCGATCAGCTCGACGTTGTATTTTTCCAGCACGCCCAAGTCGTCCAGCTCAAGTGCTGTGTTCAGGCCGGTTTGGCCGCCCATGGTGGGCAACAGCGCATCGGGGCGTTCTTTTTCGATAATTTTGGCGACCATTTCAGCCGTGATCGGCTCGATATAGGTGGCGTCGGCCAGTTCGGGGTCGGTCATGATGGTGGCGGGGTTGGAATTAACCAGAATGACGCGGTAGCCTTCTTCGCGCAGCGCTTTGCAGGCTTGCGCACCGGAATAATCAAACTCGCAGGCCTGCCCGATAATGATAGGGCCAGCGCCGATTATCATGATGGATTTGATGTCATCTCTTTTTGGCATGTGGCAGGCCCCCAAACGGCAAATTCTGGTGGGTTATAGATCAGCGGTGGCGGGGCGCAAGCCCTGAGGCTGCTTAATGCGGTGGCGCGGGCGGTTTTTTACGGTGGGCAACGGCAAAGGCAAGGGCAAGGGCGACCATACTGAGTGTTCCAAAAACCGATGCAGGTTGCTCGACAAAACTAAAATAAAGATGCAGCGGCTTAAGCGCTACTATTGAAACCGGGGCGAAAATCAAAAGTAGCAACAACACACCACGGAAAAAACCAAATCGATCAACGAGCATCGGTGCAAAGGCAACGGCAGGTAGATAATGGTACCCCCAGGATATTGGGTTAGCCAGAGATATGCTGATTAGAAGGATTGGCCAAAGCAAACTATTGTCAGACGCTGATTTCTTGTTCTGGTGAAGTCTATACGCAAAAAAAGCTAGAATTGTCAGGGTCACAACAGACGAAATTCCGCGCCATAGGATGGGTTTGGCCATCACCTGCCATTTTTTTATCGGGCTTTCAATCGGGCCTTCATCTGCGTTTCCGGGAATAATATTTGGATCCAGGATCAACTGCAAATTATCAGCAAAGAAAAACTGCCCAATAACGGCATCAATCGAATAGGTATGTGGTGTGATTATTACCGTGCTGCTAATTCTGCTGACTTCTGCCAAAAACAGGCTGTGTAGTGGCCACCCTGTCAGAACGATTGAAAACCCACCAAGGAGAGCACCGACTATTACAAAACTGCCGAATGCCCGTTTGTTTCCGTTGGCTAGAAAAAGCAATGCCAAGAGCGCCGGATACAGCTTAATCGATGCGGCCAGCGCAATGACAGCCCCAGCCGTTAATGGCGCGCCAGAGCGGTGGCGTTCTATGGCTAGGACGATTAGAAAACTAACGAATATTTGAGGCTGGTTTTGCAAAATGGGGACGACCCCGATCTGGGTAAGCACCAGGATAAGCAGACCCAGCAGAGTATAGCCATGTGCAGACATAGTGCTGCCTGACGCACGCCAAGCCAAAATAACCATACTGCCAAGCAGGAGCGGATTAATAGTATTGGCCCAATTCACGACTGTTTCAAATGTGGTTATTGTAGAGAGCCACCCGAAAACATGCGCCCATATCGGAGGATATATAAACGGGAATACGTCATTGGAGCGGCCTTGGCTATGATGGTATGGGACCCATTCGGGCGGTGGGCGCAATGTGAAAACGTCTGTGTCATGTGGGTAGATCTGGTCCAGCATGCCCAGCTGATAGAAGTGGCCCGCCATCCAGCTGGGCAAAATGTCTGATGAGCCGGTATCGGCATTGATCAAGACTAAGGCAGTCAGGATTCCAATAATAACCAGTATAGAAATAGAAGTGCCTATTGAACGCATTTACCGTAAAAACCCCGAAAAAACCTCGAATTTTTGGTGCTTTGGGCACCATTAATGTTCTCTTTTTACAAAGATAGGATAATCGTGGCTATATGCTGAATGCCAGACAGATTAATCTGTGGCTTTGTTGCCCCACCCCATCAAGTTGGGCGTTTAAAGGCAGGTGTTGGTGCCTAAAATTACCCCGATAAGGTGCATATAGGCCAATTTGCATGGATTGCTGGCGTCGCCTCTCTTGACTTTATCGGCTGTGCGCGGTGTATCAGCCCGACCAATCCATTCACCCCAAGGGGACAATCATGCACGTCTATCGCAGCCACACCTGTGCCGAATTGAACAAATCCAACGTAGGCGACACTGTTCGCCTGTCGGGCTGGGTGCATCGCGTGCGCGACCACGGCGGCCTTATGTTTATCGATTTGCGCGACCATTACGGCATTACCCAAGTGATGGCCGACCCAGATAGCCCCGTGTTTGCCGAGATCGAAAAGCTGCGGAGCGAATGGTGCATCCGGATTGATGGCAATGTGATGGCGCGGGACGGATCACTGGTGAACCCGAAAATCCCGACCGGCGAAGTCGAGGTGTTTATCCGCGATATCGAGGTTCTGGGTGCGGCGGACGAACTGCCGTTGATGGTGTTTGGTGATCAGGAATACCCTGAAGAAACCCGTCTGAAATACCGCTATCTGGATTTGCGCCGCGAGAAGTTGCAGCGCAACATGAAGATGCGCTCAGACGTGGTGGCGTCGATGCGCAAGCGGATGTGGGACAAGGAATTTCGTGAATTCCAGACGCCAATCATTACGTCCTCCAGCCCCGAAGGCGCGCGCGATTTTCTGATTCCGTCGCGGTTGCATCCCGGTCGTTTTTACGCGCTGCCGCAAGCGCCGCAGCAATTCAAACAGCTGATCATGGTGTCGGGTTTTGACAAATACTTCCAGATCGCGCCGTGTTTTCGTGATGAAGACCCGCGTGCGGATCGCTCGCCGACCGATTTTTACCAGCTGGATTTGGAGATGTCTTTTGTCACCCAGCAGGATGTGTTCGACACCATCGAGCCAGTGATCCACGGCATTTTTGACGAATTTGGTGGCGGTCACAAAGTCGATACCAACTGGCCGCAGATTTCCTATCGGGACGCCGCCCTTTGGTATGGCACGGATAAACCCGACCTGCGCAACCCGATTAAGATGCAGATCGTGTCTGAGCATTTTGCCGGTTCCGGCTTCAAGATTTTCGCCAGCCTGCTGGAAAACGAGGGCACCGAAATTCGCGCCATTCCGGCACCCAAAGGTGGGTCGCGTAAATTCTGCGACCGGATGAATGCCTTTGCCCAAAAAGAGGGTCTGCCGGGGATGGGGTATATTTTCTGGCGGAAAGTGGACCCAAGTGGTGGCGGTGATGGAGAAGGTGGGGGGCACGGTTTTGGTGATGCAGCTAAAAACGACCCATCAGAGTTGGCGGCACTTCAGAATGATGGTGTATTTCATAATAAAGAGAATGACTTGTTCTACGAAGCCGCAGGTCCTTTGGCCAAAAACATCGGACCGGAACGCACCGAAGCGATCCGGTTGCAACTGGGTCTTGGCGTTGGGGACGCGGCGTTCTTCCTTGCGGGCAAACCCAAGGCGTTCGAAGCTGTTGCGGGCCGTGCGCGTGACGAGATCGGTCGCGAGTTGGGCCTGACCGAAAATAACCGCTTTGCATTCGCCTGGATTGTCGATTTCCCGATTTACGAGAAGGACGAGGAAACCGGCAAGATTGATTTTGAACACAACCCGTTTTCCATGCCCCAAGGCGGGATGGAAGCGCTGGACGGTGATCCGCTGGATGTGCTGGGCTATCAGTATGATCTGTCGTGCAATGGCTATGAGCTGGTTTCCGGCGCGATCCGGAACCACAAGCCGGAAATCATGTTCAAGGCGTTTGAAATTGCCGGTTACGGCAAGGACGAAGTTGAAAAACGCTTTGGCGGTATGGTGAATGCGTTCAAATTCGGTGCTCCGCCCCACGGCGGTTGCGCGGCGGGTATTGACCGCATCGTGATGCTGCTGGCAGACGAGGCCAACATCCGCGAGGTGATCATGTTCCCGATGAACCAACGCGCCGAAGATTTGATGATGGGCGCACCAAACGAGCCGATGAACGAGCAGTTGCGCGAATTGCACCTACGGGTGATCCCGCAAGATTAGGCTAAGTTTACACAATAAGTTGCCCAAAACCCCGCAGTGACCGCTGTGGGGTTTTTCATTTTGCACGGAGTCTGATAGCCTGTCGTGTGAAGGTGATCGTAAGAGGTGACTGTGACGTTTAACCCTGAAACCGCCGCCATCCGGTTTGGCACTGGCCTGTCCCCGCATATCGCGCCGCCCGCAAGTGTGGACAAAATGCTGGCCCGATTGACAGGACCGGACGATATGGTCAAGCGGTTTCCGATTGGCGGGTTCGCACAGATCGAGACGGTGATGGAAGACATCCGCCGTCTGAATCGCATCCGTCGCGAGGAGCCGGAGAAGGCGCAAGACATCAAGCAACGAATCCGTGAGTTGCGCAAAGGCGCGCGGCGTCAGCAGGCCGATTGGCTGCGGGCCACCATCGCGCGTGGGGTGTTCACCGAGGATGGATTGCGGGAACGTCTGGTGCGGTTCTGGGCCGACCATTTCACCGTCAAAGGCAAGAAAAGCGTGATGCGTCATGCGGTTGCAACCTATGTCGAGGATGCGATCCGTCCCAACGTCACGGCCAAGTTTTCCGAGCTGTTAAAGGCGGCGACGTTTCATCCGATGATGTTGTTTTATCTGGATCAGGTCAATTCAGTTGGCCCCGAATCAGTAGTGGCGGTGCGTAATCCGGGGCGTGGGGTGAACGAAAATCTGGCGCGCGAGGTGTTGGAGCTGCACACGCTTGGGGTTGACGGGGCCTATACGCAAAAGGATATTTCCGAGCTGGCCAAGTTGTTTGCGGGCATGACCTATCGGCGCAAGGGCGGTTTCACCTATGCGCCCCGAATGGCCGAGCTGGGGCCGGAAACCGTGCTGGGGAAATCCTATGGCGGCTATATTCAGGACCTGTTTCATATCACCGATTTTCTGGATGATCTGGCAGTGCATCCCGATACCGCCCGCCATCTGGCGCGCAAACTGGTGGTGCATTTTATCTCGGACACGCCCGATGCGGCGCTGGTTGATCATGTGGCGGCGGCCTACGGCGACAGCGGCGGTGATCTGATGGCGACGTACCGCGCGATGTTGACGCATGACGCGGCCTGGGCGATGCCAGCGGTTAAAATCAAGCAACCTGTTGATTTTGTTATATCATCCCTGCGGGTGCTGGACGTAGAGGAGGCCCGCATTACCGCGCTGAACTGGAAAAAGATGCGCGCACTGGTGATCGCGCCGATGGGGCTGATGGGGCAGATGTGGGAAAATCCGGCGGGGCCGGATGGGTGGGCGGAAGAGGCCGAACACTGGATCACTCCCCAAGGTTTGGCCGCGCGTATTCAGTGGGCGATGACGGTGCCAGCGCTGTTGCGGCCTGATTTGCCGGAGCCCGCTGCGTTGGCGGCGACCGCACTTGGCTCGCGGCTCGGGGATGCTTTGCGGCTGGCGGTGGCGGGCGTTGACGAGAAATCTGACGGGGTGGGGCTGATCCTTGCCTCGCCCGAATTCCAGCGGACCTGAGGGGAGGATGGCATGAGCATATCACGGCGTAAATTCCTGCAACGGGTCGGGATACTGGGGTGTTCGGCGGCGGCAAGCCCGCTGTTCACCCCGATGAGTTTTGCCGCATTGCCATCGGACAACCGGCTGGTGGTGATCATTTTGCGCGGCGGCATGGATGGGCTGGATGTGGTGCAGCCATACGGGGATGCGGCGCTGGCGGACTTGCGCCCGACGTTGAAGTTTGGGCAAGACGCGGGTGCCTCGGATCTGGACGGGTTCTATTCACTGCATGCAGGGCTTGCGGATTTGATACCGCTATGGGCCAAGGGCGAGTTGGCGTTTGGCCATGCGGTTTCCACCCCGTATCGCGATAAACGCAGCCATTTTGATGGGCAGGATTTGCTGGAAGCCGGTCTGGGAATGGACGGGGTTGGGCGGGTGCGAGATGGCTGGTTAAACCGGATGTTGCAAGCGATGCCGGGGGCCGATCCGCACACCGGATTTGCCATTGGGCGCGAGGAAATGCTGTTGTTGCGAGGGGCTGCACCGGTGTCAAACTGGTCGCCAGATACGCATTTGAACCTGTCGGCCCAATCGCGGCGATTGCTGGAGCAGGTGTATCACGATGATCCGTTGTTTAACGCGGCAGTGAGCGAGGCGATTGAGCTGGCCGAGGCGCTGGACCCCGATATAGGGGAAGGCACGGGGATGGGGGCTGATGCGGCGATGATGCAGCAACAGATGATCGCGTCTTTGCGGGGCGGGGCGCATAAACGGGTGGCCGCGTTTGCCGCCAACCGGTTGCTAGAGGATACCCGCGTGGCTGCGTTTTCGGTCAACGGCTGGGATACGCATAACAATCAGGGCAGGGCGCTAAAGGGGGCGCTAACGCGGTTGGCGGATAGCATTCTGGTGTTGCGTCAGGAGTTGGGGGATGTCTGGGGCAAAACCGCGGTGCTGGCAATGACCGAGTTTGGCAGAACCGCACGGGAAAACGGCACCCGTGGCACGGATCATGGCACGGGCGGTGCGATGCTGATGGCGGGTGGTGCGATTGCTGGTGGCAACGTGTTTGGCGATTGGCCGGGGCTGGCGCAGGGCAATCTGTATCAGGGCCGCGATTTAATGCCGATGATGGATGTGCGCAGCCTTTCGGCGATGGCGATGCGGGGGCTGTTCGGGATTGAACGCGCAACGCTTGAGGGCGCGATTTTTCCAGGGCTGGATATGGGGGCCGCGCCGCAGGTTATTTTGTGAACTGGTTATAGCGCTTTGCATTTAGGGTGGGGTAATAAGTATCGGAATTCGCCCACACTTAGGGTGAATTCTGATTCAGTTGAATGCAAATTGCTTTAGTCGGCACCTGCAACGATAATAACGGGCGCAACTGTTTGTGGCGTTGCGGCCTTGGCTTCGTGTGTTGCGGTCAGGGTGACGGCCATGCCCAGCGATACAGCGCCAGCCACAAGCACGACCCAGTCAACAGCGATGTTGCCGTTGTCTTCCTTGGAAAAGCGGAAAAGTTTTTTTAGCATGGCGGTTTCCCTTATGGCAGTTAGAGATGTGTCTCTTGGCCTTAAGATTGCCTTTGGAATGCGGCGAAAATTGGGTGAGAGTGGTGCGATTTCAGGGTATATCGGGTGCTGATTTTCCGCTCGACAGGGGCAACACAAGCGGTATCATCGCGCCAAAATGTAAAGGATGTGCGATGTCGGACGAGACGCGATTAGGGAGGGTTGTTAAGGGCTGGTCAGTGCCTGTGGGCCCTTCGATGCCGGTGCTTGAGGGGCAATATGCGCGGCTGGAATTGCTGGATGCGGACCGCCATGCCGCCGAAATCCATCGGGCCAATTGTGTTGATGACGCGATCTGGGATTTTCTGCCCTATGGGCCGTATACGTCAGCGGCGAGGTATCACCGCTGGGTGCGCGATATAACGGCGGGGGATGATCCGGTGTTTTACGCGGTCAAGAACCTTGCGTCGGGGCGTTTTGAAGGTGTCGCCAGTTATCTACGCATAGCGCCGGAGGCGGGATCAATCGAGGTCGGGCACATCAATTTCTCCAAACCGCTACAACGCACCCGCGCCGCGACTGAAACCATGTTCCTGATGATGCAGTGGGCCTATGAGGTGGGTTATCGGCGCTATGAATGGAAGTGCAATGCGTTGAATAAGGGCTCGCGCCGTGCGGCTGAGCGGTTGGGGTTTAGTTATGAAGGCGTGTTTCGCCAGCATGCGGTTCTCAAAGGGCGCAATCGGGATACGGCGTGGTATGCCTCGATTGACAGCGAATGGCCCGCGTTGAAATCTGCCTTTTCCACATGGCTTGCGCCGGAAAATTTTGATGCGGATGGTCGGCAGAAAGAAAGCCTGTCGGATCTGACCCGTCTGATGCGGGTTGTGGATGATCCGGCGCTGTGATCTGGCGGCTTTATCCGCTCATGTTGTTAAACCACTTCGCCACCGGCAAGCCGTTCCTTGAACATTCCGTTTAACCGCTGCACATCGCTGCGAATGGGTTGCCCGTTAGCGCGATCTGTGGCCAGCGCAAGGGCTGCTGCCTCGAGCGGGCCATCATGGGCACTGCGGGCAACACCAGAGGTGAACTGTGCCACATAATCCAGTGTTTTGCCATCGGGACGCGCCTGTAGCACGTCCGCTACATGGGCAATATCATCACGAAATGCGATCGGGTCCGGTGTGATCGTCTCATCCGGCACTATGCGCGGCCCCGGCGGCTGTGCGGCATCTGGCAGGTGGGTCAGGATGGCCTGTTGGAACACCCCGAGGCTATCAATCGGTTTGGTCAAAAACCCGTCGGCCCCTGCCGCCATTGCCTCGGCTTCGCCGCCCGCATCGCCACTGATACCCAGTATGACTTCGATGCGCGGGCTGGCCTGCGCCAGTTCGGCAATCAGGTTGGTGCCTGATCCATCGGGCAGCCCCAGATCGACCACCACCACCGAGGGGCGGTAAACCTGCAGGTGTTTACGGGCCGAGCTAAGGCAATCCGCCCGCCGGATACGCGCGCCGGATCGCAGGCACAACAACCGCATCGCTTCGCTGGCAAAGCGGCTATCCTCGACCACCAGCACAGTCAGCCCCATCAGCGGCCGCGCGGCGGTGGGTGGTTGCCCCCTCATCATATCGTTGAAATCATCCATTCCCTTGCCCTTCCAGTGTATATGCTGAGTCGTAGTTAAGCCGGGAATTGGCTAAGGGGAGGTTAACGGGACGGCACAAAGGGCAAGTGTTGGCTTGCGCGGGGCACATAGCCGCTGCATAACGCCTGTGAACAGCGAATAAGGAACGCCAGATGATCGGACGCCTGAACCATGTTGCCATTGCTGTGCCTGATCTAGAGGCCGCAGCGGCGCTGTACCGCGACACATTGGGGGCCAAAGTGGGTGCACCGCAGGACGAGCCGGACCACGGGGTGACAGTGATTTTTATCGAACTTCCCAACACCAAGATCGAGTTGCTGTATCCATTGGGCGACAACAGCCCGATCAACAAGTTTCTGGAAAAGAACCCGTCAGGCGGCATTCACCATATCTGTTACGAGGTCGATGACATCATTGCCGCCCGTGACAAGTTAAAGGCCTCCGGCGCTCGCGTGTTGGGCACGGGCGAGCCAAAGATCGGGGCGCATGGCAAACCTGTGCTGTTTCTGCATCCCAAGGATTTCACCGGCACGCTGGTTGAACTGGAGCAGGTGTAGAGCATGGCCATTACATCCGCCCTCGTTCTGTTCGCTGTGATCTGGTTCATGACGCTGTTTATCGTGCTGCCGCTGCGTCTGAAAACACAAGCGGACGTTGGCAAGGTGGCGCGTGGCACGCCATCGTCGGCACCGGTTGATCCACAGTTAAAGAAACGGGCGTTGATCGTCACTGCGATCACCGTAGTGTTGTGGTCGATCCTGATGGTGGTGATTTTAAGCGGCGTTATAACGGTCGAGGATTTCGACTGGTTTGATCACTTCACCCCGCCCGAGAGTCGCTGAAACATATGGGTAAAGGTGGCGGCGGCTAAAATCGGGATCAGCAGGTTCACCACGGGGATGGTGAGCGGCACGGCCATCAACACCCCTGCCCACCAGATTTCGCGCCAGTGCTGTTTGCGAAGCGCAATGGCACCAGCCCGCCCCAACCGGCGCATGGCCGCCATCTGGAAATATTCCCGCCCCAGCAGATAACCGTTCAGGGCCCAGAACAGCAGGGGGGCAAAGAAGGGCATGAAAGCGTAAACGAAAAATGCCAGCAGGTTGGCACCGATCAGTAATCCTAAAAAGTTTAGCGTGTCCGTCAGGGTTTCCCGAAACGGGATGCGCGGGGTAGCGGGCAGGTGGGGGTAGTGTTTGCGCTCGACCGCTTTGGCGACGTCTTCTAGGAAAAGACCGGTAAAGGCCGATGCTACGGGGATCATCAGGAAAAATGACAGGATCAGCATGAACAGTATTGATCCCCAGCCCAGCAGGTCTTTGATCCACGTGATTTCGCCAACAAACGGGATCGACAGGGTCTCGGGGGCGAACGTGCTGATCAGGGCCAGAAATGCCGCATATATGCCAAACAACAGGGCGATGGTCAGGGCAATGCCAAAGAACAGCACCCGCTTAAAACGGTGGTCGCCAAACTGGCCGATGGCCTTGGCGAAATCTGTAAATATCATGTGGTAGCCCATTCGGTGATTGCGTTTATGTCGGGGCGGGGGCGTTCTGGCGGTGTGCTGGTCCCTGCGCCGATGTGGATGAAACCGGCGACGGTTTCGTGTGCCGTGAGGTTCAGCCCTTTAGCTAAAAACTCACGATCATGGCTGGGCCAGCCAGACAGCCAGTTTGCCCCCCAACCCGAGGCAAGGGCCGCGTTTAACAGGGACAGGCAGACAGCACCGGCTGAATAAAGCTGTTCAACTTCGGGGACTTTACCCGAAGGTGTTGGGCTGGCGATGACGGCGACAATAAGCGGGGCGTTGAGGAACGTGGCGGCGGCTTTGTCGATTTTGTCGGGGTCGATCGTGAGCGCGGCACCACGTTCACTGGTGAGGGTGGCAAGGCGGGGCAGGGCCGCGTCTGTGAGGATGATAAAGCGCCACGGTTCCAGTTTGCCGTGGTCCGGCACACGGGCAGCAGCAGTCAGTAGCGGGCCGAGCTGTTCGCGGGTAGGGGCCGGGGTGGTCAGGGTTTTGTAGGGTCTTGAGCGGCGGATGAGGAGGAAATCTATCACGCATTGGTTGGGGTTGGTCATCATGCTCTCCTGTTGCCATATGTATGTTGTCGATAACGGGGTGTGGTTCAAGGGGCTGTCGTTAAAATGAAGCCCTGCGGGCTGCTCGATTATTTTGCGCCTGACGGCGCGGATGCCTGCGTAAACGGGTATTTTGGAAAAGAAAAAGGAGGGCTAGAGGTTATCGGTGTGGGTTTTGGTCCATTGCTGGCGCAGAGCGGTTGCGCTGTCGCCAAAGCTGTCTGTCAGGACCTT
>CAYYOF010000027.1:19282-21088 GCA_964473185.1 uncultured Marinosulfonomonas sp.
CGATGGATTCAGCGTAATAGATGATGGCCAGCGGCTGGATGGTGCGCCTGCTTTGGCTGTTGGTTAGATCAATGTAGGTCATTTCAATTTTGCGGGTTTGGCGGATGGCGGTGCGGATGTCGGATAGATCAACGGTTTTTGGCGCATCCGGCCCCCAGCTAGAGGAAAACAGCGCCTCACTCAGCGGGGCTGCATTGGCGATTTTTCGGGCGACACTACGCGCGGCGCGTTCCAGCCCGCTGTCACCGGTGCGGGCGATCATCAATAGGCCAACAGTGATCGCTTCGGCCTCGTCTATGTCAAAGTTGATCGGCGGTAGGTCGTAGCCTTTGCGCATGACATAGCCGATGCCTGCGGCACCCTCAATCGGGGTGCGCATTGCCTGAAGCGAGGCGATGTCGCGGTAGATTGTGCGTTTGGTGACTTCCAGCTCGTCCGCGATTGATTGCGCCGTGCGCGGGTGTGTGGCCACGCGCAACAGCTGGATGATTTCAAACATTCGGGATGAACGTGCCATTGGGGCCTCCTGTTTCCCGGAGCCTACCACCACACTGCTGACAGATACATGTCAGCAGTGTGGTGGTAGGGCTGAAAAAATCGAGAAGTAATGGAGATTTGTAATGGCCAAAGCGCACACCTTGAACGATCTGGATATGCCCGCCGCAATGCTGGAGCGAGAATGGATTGTGACCGTTGACACACCGCTGGGGGGTGTGGACGAGGTGCGCGGGGCATTGGGGCGGGAACTGCCGCTGGTTCAGGGGCCGTATGACACCTGTATGTTTGTGCGCGAGGCGGGGTACCAGACGTTTCGGGCATTGGAAGGTTCGCATGCGGGGGCGGAAGAGGTGGTGCAGAAAACGCCTGCCGCGCAGATCGTGTTTTCGCTACCCTGTGACATTGATCTGTTACGCCATGCGTTTGCGGTGATCTTTGCGCATCATGTGAACGAGGAGCCGACCATTCGGGTGGTTGAGGCGTGGGGGAGCAGATCGAAGTTGTTGGACGACAAGGACAACCCGCATCGGTATTGGAACCGTGCGGATGCGGCTGCGTTGCATGGCCACGCAATCGAGGGCGAGTGATGAGTTCCGCGCACGCACGTGGTGTTGCGCTGGTTTGCATCTCGGCGATTGCGTTTAGCACGGCGGGGCTGTTCACCAAGGGCGTTTCGGCGGAGGCGTGGAACGTGATATTCTGGCGCGGGGTCAGTGCGGCGGCATTTACGTTTATTTATGTTGTCTGGCGTGGGGGTTTGGGCAGCGAGGTTCGGCGCTTCGGGTGGCCTGCGGGTTTGGCCTTGTTGCTGAGCGCGTCGGGCACGGCGGCGTTTATTCCGGCGTTCAAGCTGACCAGCATTTCCAATGTCTCAATGATCTGGGCCACCGCGCCCTTTCTGACCGCGTTACTGGCGTGGCTGGTGTTGAGCGAGCGGCCCAGCCGCGCTGGCCAGCGGGGTGGCAATTATCGGTGTCGGGATTGTGGTGAGCGGATCATTGCGCGGTGGCAATATCATCGGGGATGCGCTGGCGCTGTGGATGACGCTGATGATCGCGGGGGTGGTGGTGATTTACCGGCGCTGGCCCCAAACGCCGGTGGCGTTGCCCAATGCGGGTGCGTCGGTGGTGTTACTGCCATTTGCGCTGTGGTTCAGCGCACCGATGCGGGTTGTGCCGTTTGAGCTGTTGATCCTGCTGGCGTTCGGGTTGCTGTTTGCGGTGGCGTCGGTGACGTTGACCGAGGGGGCGCGGCGGCTGCCCGCTGCCGAAACCGCATTGTTAAGTGCATTGGAAACGCCACTGGCGC
>CAYYOF010000027.1:21188-35846 GCA_964473185.1 uncultured Marinosulfonomonas sp.
GGCGCTGGTCTGGTCGCAGATGAAGCGGTCCTAATCCGGCAAGCTGTCCCAGATTTCGATGTCATCGACCCATTGGTGTTTCGGATTGGCGTTGCCATAGATTTGCGTCAGCATGATGAAATCGATTGGTTTGCCGTTGCGGGTGGTGGGGCCGTGGTGGTTGCCGATGATTTGGCCGTTCACCTTCCATAGGGCGCGGCCATCAGCGCCTTCGCTCCAGTGCCAGTAGAATTCGTTCAGGAACCATTTGCGGATTGGCACGGGAACGCTGCGGTTATCAATCTCCCAGATCGGGTGCTGTGGGTTGCGGTCACCCTGCCAGTGCCAATAGGGTTTGCCATCGGCATCCGTGTAAATATACGAGATCAGCCGGAAGCCCGTGCCATTGGCATAGCCTTTGGTTTTCCATTCAAAAAAGGTGCGCCACATGTCGGGTTGGGTCAGGCTGCTGCGGTCCAGTTTGATCCAGAACCTGACGTACAGGTCGGTGCGCCCGTCTTTGATGTTCCGGATTTCATAGGGACTTTGGGTGACGCGGGTGTTGTAGTGCTGGGCGCTGAACAGGGCGCGGGTGGGGTGGCCTGTGACGGTCTGGATTTCGGTCTGGATAGCGCGGTGGTTGTCATGGTCGATCAGGTGCAGGGCGCTGCCTGTAGCACCGAGGATTTCGATGGGCCATTTGTATCCGGTTCGGCTGTCTGTGCCGCGGATGGGCTGATAGTCACCGCCTGTTGGGGCGAGGGTGATGTTGCCTTCAAAGCCCGAGGCATACAGTAGTCGCGCGGGTTGGTCGGCATGGGCGGGTTGGGCCGCATGCAGGGCCATTGCGGCGGCCAGCAGGATGGTGGGTATTGAAATCGGGCATGTCATTTCGGGCGTTTGAACGCCTTGCGCGCCTTCGCGGCTTTTGTGCGGAAAGCACAGCCATTGGCGTGGTCGTTGACCAGCCCCATTGCCTGCATAAAGGCATAGACCGTGGTGGGGCCGACGAATTTCCAGCCGCGTTTCTTCAGGTCTTTGGCAAGCGCGATTGCTTCGGGGCAGGTGGTGGCGGTTTGGGGCTCGGCCAGGTGCTGTGGTTCTGGTTCATAGCTCCAGACGTAGGCGGCGAGCGAGCCTTTCTGGGCGATGAGTTCCTGCGTGCGTTTTGCGTTGTTGATCACCGCTTCGATTTTGCCACGGTGCCGGACGATGCCTGCGTTTTGCAATAGGCGTTCAATATCGTGGTCGGTGTAGTCTGCGACCTTGTTGAAATCGAAGTTATCAAAGGCAGTGCGGAAGTTTTCGCGTTTGGCAAGGATGGTTCGCCAGCTGAGGCCGGACTGGAAGCTTTCCAGACACAGCTTTTCAAACAGGCGGCGGTCGTCGCCGACGGGGTAGCCCCATTCGGTGTCGTGATAATGCAGAAATTCGGGGGCGGAGCCGGACCATCGGCAACGGGGTTGGTCATCGGGGCCGGTGATTGTGTGGCTCATCGGATTAGTCCTTGTTGTGCAGAAATTGCAGGCGTTCGTCGGTCAGGGACGGGGTGATTTGATGGATTTCGACGGTGACGATGTTTTGGGCCACGAAGGGGTCGTCATTCACACGGCTTTGCAGTTCCTCCAACGTGGTATTATGCGCCATGACCCCGCCGCCCTGATTAGGCTGTAGACTGCCGGACATTAAAAACACGCCGTCCTCAAAACCGCGTTTGATCCAGTCCTTGTGGGCTTGCATGAATTGGCCCGCTTGGGGTTTGTTGTCAGAAAATCTGAGCAGGATGACGAACATTCGGGGCTCCATTCTAATGGGCCGGGGTGTTTGTGGAATATGTTTCCAGCCAATCGCACATCTGCCCGACTTCTTGTTTGATGAATGCATCATCCTGAAAGGCCGTGGCAAGGGTGGCGACGCCCTGACTGCGGGTCAGAAGGTGCATTGCCAGCGCATCGGCATCTTTGGTGCGGCCCATCAGGGTGAATTGCTTTTGCAGCCAGTTGCGGAACAGGGTGAACAGGGCGGTGGCATCGGGTTGCGCGGCGTGATCCAGCTTTGCCAATTCGGTGCAGAGCGACCCGACGGGGCAGCCGTATTGCATTATCTTGGATTGGTTCTGGATCAGGATATGGATGAAGCTGCGGATGCGATCCTTAGGCGTGGCCCCGTCGGCCTCCCATTGGGCGAGCATGTTTTGGGTGTTGGACAAGCGCGCGTCGATCACGGCGGCCAAAATTTCGTCTTTGGTCTTGAAATGATAATAAAAATTGCCGCGTGAAATTTTTACTGTTTTGGCGATATCCGCGAATGATGTGTGGTCAAAACCTTGCCGATAGAACAGCTGATCGGCGGCTTCAACGATGTTGGTGCGGGTGGTGCTCATGCGATCAAGCTCAGAATTAGGACGGTTGCCCTATGGTTAGGTCAACCGTCCTAATCTGTCAAGACAGGGTCGTTCTAAAGCTTGATGCGGAACCGCGCGAACCCGTCTGGCCCATCACCTGCGGGTTCAATCGTCACGCCGTTTACATCATCAATATAGTCCTGCGCCTTTGGCCCCGTGTCGAACAACACGGTGGTGTCGGGCAAGGATTTGAAGCGCCAGTTGGCGTCGGCCTGCGGGTTGATGGTGCCCTGCTCAACTATGTAGCGCACGATCACGTCGCGGTTGGTGTCGGGGGCTTCAAACACGATGGTGTCGCCCTTGGCACCGGGGAAATCGCCGCCTCCGGACGCGCGGTAATTGTTGGTGGCGATGATGAATTCCATATCGTCGGTCACCGGTTTACCCTCATACATCAGATTGACGATGCGGGTTGCGCCCTCGTTCAGCATACCGCCTTTGGCGTCAAAACGGGATGGCTGGGACAGGTCGATTTCATAGGTCACCCCGTCGATCACATCAAAGTTGTAGCTGGGGAAATCTGGGTTCAGCAGCACTTGGTCGGCTTTGCCCACTTCGACCTGATTGAACATTCCGGCCGAGCGCTCCAGCCAGCCTTTGACTTGTGCGCCAGTCACCTTCACCGCGCGGGCGGTGTTGGGGTATAGATACAGGTCCGATACGTTTTTGATTGCCACATCGCCGATGGCGACATCGGTGTAATAGTCCGGTCCCCCACGACCGCCAGCCTTGAACGGGGCGGCGGCGGACAGGATTGGCAGGCCTGCGTATTCGGTGCCTTTCAGCATTTCGGTGATATACCATTTCTGCGCGATCGAGACGATCTGCACCGAAGGATCATCCGCCACCAGCGCGAAGTAACTATGCAGCGGTGCGGCGGTTTTTCCAACCGCGCGGCGAATGTATTCCAGCGTTTCGTCGTGCTGTTGTTGCACCGAGTCCAGCACGTATTGCTGGCTTTCGACCAATGCGGTGGTTGAACGGTCCTCGTTGCGTTTGGAAATCGGGCGGGCCTCGGTGGCAAAGCTCATGATCTTCCATTCATTGCCGGAGCGTTCCAGCATCAGGTCGATCAGCCCCATGTGTGATCCCCAGAACCCGCCCATTGTGGCCGGTTTGCCGTGCAGGGTGCCTTTTACGGAATCTACCCCGTCGATGCCCTCGTATTTGGGGCCGGGGAACACAAGGTGGTGGTGGCCGGCCATGATCGCATCAATGCCATCAACCATCGCCAGTTGCAGCGAGGCATTTTCCAGACCTTCGTCGGTTTGCGAGGCGGCAATGCCGGAATGCGACAGGGCGATGATGATGTCGGCACCTGCTTCTTTCATTTCGGGAACATAGGCACGGGCCGTGGCGACGATGTCACGGGTCATCACGTTGCCTTCCAGATGGCGGCGGTCCCAGTTCATGATTTGTGGCGGCACAAAGCCGATGATGCCGATCTTAATCGGGTGGCTGTCGCCTGCGCCATCGGTCAGTACCTTGTCCAACAGCACATAGGGTTTCAGCATGGTTTTATCGTCACGGGGGGTGGCGCCCATTTCCGTGGCGATGTTGGCGGACACGACAGGGAAATCCGCACCAGCCAGCGATTTCATCAGGAAATCGAGACCATAGTTGAATTCGTGGTTGCCCATGGTGGAGGCGTCAAAGCCGATGGTATTCATCGCGGCGATCACTGGGTGCATATCACCGTCTTTCATGCCGCGCTCGTAAGCGATGTAATCACCCATCGGGTTGCCTTGCAGGAAATCACCATTATCGAGCAGCATTGAATTGGTTGCCTCGTCGCGGACTTCCTTGATCAGGGACGCGGTGCGGGCCAGCCCAACGGTATCGCGTGGTTTGTCGGCGTAATAATCATACGGGAAGACATGCACATGCAGGTCGGTGGTTTCCATAATGCGCAAATGGGCCTGATTGCCAGCGGCGCGGGCGGAATATGGATGAAGTGCGATCAAAGACGTTCCTGCGGCGGTTCCGGCCAGAAACATCCGGCGGTTCATTGTGGTTTTTATCGTTTTGGTCATGGTAGCCTCCGAGAATCCATCAGTGTTAAAGAAGGAAACCGTAGCATGACACATGGTAAACACTAGCGGGGTCGGCGGATAATCGCCACTCCCCTTTAGGGTGATTATTTGCGACATATTCACCTAATGGTTGCTGGATTGAAAACAATCAAAGGTGTGAATTGCCATTGTCCGCATTGACGTGTCACATATGTGAAAAATAAGTGGAAAAGCAGTATGCGGAATTCTGAAACAGTAACATTTGGCGGCTCTGGTCTGGATAGGGCGGCGCAGTTGCGCGGGGATGGTGATGCGATTGCGGCATTATGGGCGCGTGACGATGCGCGGGTTTTGCCGATCTGGCGTGGCAAGCCATTGATTGGCGAGGACGCTGCGATCAGGCTGCCAGTTGGTCACAAGGTGCTGGATGACGTTGTGAATGGTGCGATATTTCTGGGGATGGACGAAGATGCGCCGGTGTTTGCGCAGGACGTGTCGGGGTGGGCACCCGAGGGGTTGAACGCCGAGGAAATGGCGCAGTTCTTTGATCCGAGCGAGCAACAGCACCCTGATCTGCCAACGGGGCAGGTATTTTGCGAATTGCGCGGGGTGATGGCGCGGCTGAGCGCGCGGGATGCGGAACTGATTGCCAGCGCCAAATCCCTGTTCGACTGGCACCGCACGCACCGGTTTTGTTCGACCTGCGGGCAGGAAAGCGAAATGTCGATGGCAGGGTGGCAGCGTGATTGCCCATCTTGTGGGCGAAAACATTTTCCGCGCACCGATCCTGTGGTGATTATGCTGATCACGCATGGCAATTCCGTGTTGATGGGGCGCAGTCCCAACTGGCCCGAGGGGATGTATTCGCTACTGGCCGGATTTGTTGAACCCGGCGAAACCATGGAAGCCGCCGTGCGGCGCGAGGTATTCGAGGAGGCCGGTATCAAAGTGGGCGCGGTCGAATATCTGGCGAGCCAGCCGTGGCCATACCCATCCAGCCTGATGTTTGGCTGCCGAGGCGAGGCGCTGGGGCGCGAGATTACCATTGATCCGGTCGAGATCGAGGATGCGCTGTGGATCACCCGAGAAGAGATGCTGGATGTTTATGCCGGCACGCACCCTGTGGTAAAACCCGCACGGGTGGGGGCAATTGCGCATTTCATAGTGCAGCATTGGCTTGCGGACCGGCTGGATTAAGGCGAAAACGGGCGCAGGGCAAAAAATCAGGCAAGCAGATGATATTCACCACCAAAGAAGATATTGAAGCACCGATAGATGCGGTGTTCAGGGCGGTTTCAAACTTTAATGCGTTTGAGCGATCAGCATTGCGCCGTGGGGCGCGGGTGCAGCGGGTGGATCGCAAAACCCACCCCTCGACCAGAATTGCCTGGGATGTCGGGTTTTCGTTTCGCGGCAAGAAACGCGATATGCTGGTGGAGCTGACTGAATATGAGGCACCAAACCGGATATTGGCGCAATCCCTGTCTGGCGGCCTTGAAGGCGGGGTTTCGGTGGATTTGGTTGCCCTGTCCAAAAACCGCACCCGCATGGCGATTGACATAGAGGTCAAGCCCAAAACCCTGTCGGCACGTCTGATGGTGCAATCCATGCGGTTGGCCAAGGGCAAACTGACAAAGCGCTATCGTTTGAAAGTGGCAGGTTTTGCAGACGACATCGAGGATAAGTATAAGGATGGGCGGCTGGCCTAGATCCTTTGGCGAACAGGCTGAAAAAGTGAGCAGTTTGCACAACGATAAGCAGGGGGATTTTTCCCTGATCTGTTACCGAACACCATTCGCTGATTGATCCCTGATCCATGAAAGAACGCCCATCAAGGACGCTTTGCGCCAGCAAGCGGGCAAATCCTTGACGGACAACCTGTCACGGTTCTTTACGGGATCAGCGAAGTGGTGACGGAAAGCAGGGGAAAAACAGTACCACCCGCGCAAGGCATTCACCTGAAACTGTATTTATAATATGGGCTTAAGGTGCAGACCCAAAGTCAACGGCTTATTGTGTCCCGACTATCGTCATTGCCCATCGAATAAGCTCACAATAACGAAGCTAGCGAATCTTCACCACGAAAATAATTCGCCAAGAACGCGCTGACCTTGGGTCTACAGCAAACCAAATAGACGTGACGACCTAAGGAGTCAAGTTTAATTAGTTTTTTTAGTTGCCGTTGATTTTGTCTGCCGTAGTTGCTCTTATTTGGCTTTTAGCATAAGTGGTGTATATATATCAAATGTATATATTGATAAGTATATATTGATAAGTATATTTGTTATGTATATATAGTACGACATATAGTCTGTTAGATATGTCGTATAGACATCAATGTAAGGATCGTGAGGTAGCTATGTCTGAAGTATCTAAAAAATGGGGTGATAAGGTTGCTGGCAGGGGGTTTTCACAAGTCCCTAACTATCTGTTATTATTAAACCAATTTCTTGATCCAGACAATAGGCTTACGCCTTTAGAACTGTTGCTTTTGATAGAGCTTTCGGGGTCATGGTGGAAAAAAGATGAGCAGCCTTTCCCATCTATGAGAACCCTCGCAATCAGGTGCGGAACGTCAGAAAGACAGGTTTTGAGGGCAATATCCCATCTTGAGGAACTAAATTTCCTGCAACGGGTAAAGCGTAGAAGCAGGGGTGTGATTGCATCAAACGCATATGATTTAACGCCGCTTGTGGAAATGCTGGCAGAAGTCGCAAAGATGTATCCGAACGATTTCCCCCGAAAATCTTATTTTAAGCCAGCCCAAGGGCTCGTCGAAAAGCCAGCCAAACAAGCAAAGTAGAAGACTAAATACAGGGAGCTATTTTTTCCTGTATGGATTTTGATCCGTCATTGCCCGCCATTTGCGGCGTTTAAAATACGGAACAAGTTGCGCTTTGATTGGGTTAGCCATTGCATCCACAATGATGATTTATCGCCATTTGGAAAGCCCGCGCACCTTTTCAGGGCGAATGAGAGGCACACCCACGTCACTGATATTTTCGCCCTTGGCATTTTCAGAGATATTGGCGGCAGACTTTTGGCCACACATATCAGAAACCATTTGCGCCACCTCTGGTTCACGGATCGAGAAGAATTGCTTGATCGTGCATAGCCCAGAAATCGCCTTGAACCCGTTTGCCCATAAAGCCCATCCGCCGCCAGTTGCGCGGCGCGATTCAGGCAGCACAGGTCGCGGGCCTTGGTGACAGGCACATCACAGCGGTGGCTGACGCCTAATGGCGTCTTGGATCGGCAGGATAGACCCCCAGCAGCGATATCTTGTCGGTGAAATAATCCAGTTCTTCCATCGCCAGCTGCACGTTCCTGTCGTCGGGGTGGCCCTCGATTTCGGCGTAAAATTGTGTGGCGGTGAACGATCCGTCCAGCATATAGCTTTCCAGTTTGGTCATGTTGACGCCATTAGTGGCAAATCCGCCCATCGCCTTATAGAGCGCTGCCGGAATATTGCGCACCCGAAACACGAACGACGTGACCATGCCGGCTTTGCCGCGTCGTTTCAGATCAATGTCACGCGACATGATCAAAAAGCGGGTGGTATTTTCGTCGTGGTCCTCAATATGGCGGGCCAAAATGTCCAACCCGTAAATATCACCTGCAAGTTCGCTCGCCAGCGCCGCCAGTTCAGGGTCATTCACCTCGGCCACATGCTGGGCCGATCCGGCAGTATCGGCGCCAGTGACGCGGTGGATGCCGTGCTCGCCCAGAAAGTCGCGGCATTGACCCAACAGAACTGTATGGCTCATCGCGCTTTTCACCTGCTCCAGTCTGGTGCCTTTGACGGCCAGCAGATTGATGTGCACCCGCACGAATGCCTCGTCAACGATATGCAGGCCAGAGGCTGGTAAAAGGTGGTGAATATCGGCAACCCGCCCGTAGGTGGAATTATCGACAGGCAGCATCGCCAGTTCGGCCTGACCCTTGCGAACGGTCTCGATCGCATCCTCGAATGTGCGGCAGGGGATTGGCTCAAAACGCGGTCGGGCTTCGATGCAGGCTTGGTGTGAATAGGCCCCAAGTTCCCCCTGAAAGGCGATTTTTGCAGTCATGATCATGTTTCCCAGTCGCAAATAGCGAAAAAAGTCGTAATGCCGCGTTAACTACACCTTGCGATAAGGTAGGGGAAGCGGATAGATAAACCCAAACTTTGAACGGGATGGATAGCGACATGTTCGACACAATGACAATGACAAAGATCGTAGGCGGCGTCGGGAGTGCGTTGTTGATTTTCCTTTTGGGCAGCTGGGCGGCTGATGCGCTGTATTCCACAGGGGATGGTGGCCACGGTGAAACCGAGATGACCGAGGGCGAGCATAGCGAAGAGGCTGCCGAGCCGACAGAAGTCGCCGCAGTTGAAGAAGGTCCAAGCTTTGAAGAGCTGTTTGCGTCGGCCGATGTTGCTGCGGGTGAAAAACTGTTCAAGAAATGCAAGGCCTGTCACAAGCTGGACGAGGGTGCGAACGCAACCGGCCCGTCGCTGTTTGGTATTGTCGGACGCGATGTGGGCAAGGCCGAAGGGTTTGGCTATTCCGGCACGATGGCCGATCTGGGCGGTGCATGGACACCCGAGCGGATCAGCGAATTTTTGATCAAGCCAAAAGACATGGTTCCGGGCACGAAGATGAGCTTTGCCGGTTTGAAGAAAGTCACTGACCGCGCCAACCTGATTGCCTATCTGGCCACTATCGGCGGTTAATTCGGTTTGACACGAATATGACCCGTCCGATTTTTCGGGCGGGTCATATTCGTGGAAAATGGTCATGTTTGGTCAAATCAACGTTAGTTTACCCATTATCAACTTGATTGTTGCATGCTCCCATATTTAGCTAAGTTTTAGTAAAATTGGATGGAACCGACCGGAGGATACAGAATGTTGCCACGCCAGACACGCGCTATTGCAAAGGCTAGACGCCGAAATACGGCAGAAGGTTTTAGGGTGTTTTTCACCGGAATGGTTGCGCTGGCGGCGCTGGTTTTGATGGTTTCGGCGGTTTGGGCCGAGGAAAAGATCATCAAAGCGCATGGCATATCCACCTTTGGCGAGTTGAAATACGCGTCCGATTTCCCCCATCTGGATTATGTGAACCCCGACGCGCCCAAAGGCGGGGAAATGTCGATGTCTACGACTGGATCGTTCGATTCAATGAACCCTTATTCAATCAAGGGACGTTCCGGAGCGTTGGCAAGCAGTGCGTTTGAATCCCTGCTGACCAGCACCGATGACGAAATTGGCGCATCATACGGGCTGTTGGCCGAAAGCATCGAATACCCCGAAGACAGATCATGGGTGATTTTCAACATCCGCGAGATTGCAAAGTTTTCCGATGGCTCGCCCGTGCTGGCCGAAGACATTATATTTTCCTACGAGACCTTTTTGAACAAGGGCCTAAGCAGCTTTCGGGTGCAGCTGGAGAAAATGGTCGAAAGCGCCGAGATCCTATCGCCACGGCGGGTGAAATTTGTGTTCAAAGCGGATTTCCCCAAGCGCGACATTATCGAGGCGGTTGGTGGATTGCCGATCTTTTCGAAAAAAGATTTCGAGGTCACCGGGCGCGATTTCGAGGACAGCTTTATGGAGCCGATGATCGGATCCGGTGCCTATGTTCTGGACCGTGTGGATGTGGGTAAGACGCTGGTTTACCGTTATAACCCTGATTATTGGGGCGCGGATGTGCCGATCAACAGGGGCAGCAATAACTTCGAGACACTCCGGATCGAATATTACGGCGATTCAACGGCGGCGTTCGAGGGGTTCAAAGGTGGTACATTCACCTTCCGCAACGAAAATTCATCCAAGATATGGGCGACGGGCTATGATTTTCCGGCCGTTAAAAACGGTGAGATTGTCACTGCCCTGCTGGAACATGGCAATAAAACCACGGGGCAGGCGTTTATTTTCAACCTGCGACGCGAAAAGTTTCAGGATGCGCGGGTGCGCGAAGCAATTGGGCTGATGTTCAATTTCGAATGGTCAAACAAGACGCTGTTCTATGGGCTGTATGACCGGATCAATTCGTTCTGGGGCAACAGTTATCTGGAAGCCGTCGGCATGCCGAGCGTGGAAGAACTGGCCATTCTGCAGCCGCTGGCCGATATTCTGCCAGCGGGTGTTCTGGATAGCGAGCCTGTGACGCCGATGGTGTCGTCGGAACGCCAGCTGGACCGCAAGGCGCTGCGCCGCGCATCGGCACTGCTGGACGAGGCAGGCTGGGCCGTGGGCAATGACGGAATGCGGCGCAATGCCAAAGGCCAGACATTGCGGGTGGAGTTTTTGAACGACAGCCAAAGTTTCGATAGGCTGATCAACCCGTTCGTTGAAAACCTGAAGAAACTGGGGGTGGATGCAATGCACACCCGTATCGACAACGCCCAGATGCAGCTGCGCGAGCGCCCGCCGCAATATGATTTTGACATCGTAACCGGCCATCTTTCGACCGATTATATTCCAGGCACTGGATTGCATCAGTATTTCGGCGCGGAAAGCGCGGACGATTCAGCGTTTAACAAAATGGGTTTGAAAAGCGAAGCGGTGGACCAGCTGATTGATGTGGTTTTAGCCGCCGAAACGCAGGATGAATTGACCGTGGCGGTCAAGGCGCTGGACCGTGTGCTGCGGGCCGAAAAATTCTGGATTCCGCAGTGGGCCAAAAACGCGCATACGGTGGCCTACTACGATATGTACGAGCATCCGGACCCTTTGCCACCATATGCGTTGGGCAATCTGGATTTCTGGTGGTATAACGCCGAAAAAGCCGCAAACCTGAAGGCCAGCGGCGCGTTAAAATAATATAGGGCAGAGCAAACCCAATGGGCGCATATATCCTAAGGCGATTGTTGCTGATCATTCCGACACTGATCGGGATTATGATCATCAATTTCGCGCTGATCCAGTTTGTCCCGGGGGGGCCGATCGAACAGATTCTGGCCAATCTGGAAGGTGAGGGCGACGCGTTTGAAACCATTGCCGGTGGTGGTGATGCCGGTGGTGGCGAAAGCATCGGCGGCGATGACCGTTATCAGGGTGCGCGGGGCTTGCCGCCGGAGTTTATCAAAGAGCTGGAGATACAGTTCGGGTTCGATAAACCACCGCTGGAGCGGTTCCTGAACATGATGTGGGATTATCTGCGCTTTGATTTTGGCGAAAGCTATTTCCGCAGTGTCGGGGTGATTGATCTGATCATCGAAAAGATGCCGGTGTCGATTACGCTGGGGCTGTGGAGCACCTTGATCGCCTATATGATCTCGATTCCGCTGGGCATTCGCAAGGCGGTAAAGGACGGCAGCCGGTTTGATACATGGACCTCGGGCGCGATTATCATCGCTTATGCGATCCCTGGCTTTTTGTTTGCGATCCTGTTGCTGGTGTTGTTTGCGGGCGGGTCATACTGGAAGGTTTTCCCGCTGCGGGGGCTGACCTCGAACAACTTTGACGACCTGACGATGATCGGCAAAGTGCTGGATTACCTGTGGCACATCACCCTGCCGGTGCTGGCCTCGACCATCGCGTCGTTTGCCACGCTGACGTTGCTGACCAAAAACTCGTTTCTGGATGAAATCAAAAAGCAGTATGTGGTCACCGCCAAGGCCAAGGGGCTGTCTGAGCGCAGCGTGCTATACGGCCACGTATTTCGCAACGCGATGCTGATCGTGATCGCCAGCTTTCCGGCGCTGTTTGTCGGGGTGTTCTTTGGCGGATCCCTAATTATCGAAACCCTGTTCTCGCTGGATGGATTGGGCCGATTGGGGTTCGAGGCCGTGGTGGTGCGCGATTATCCGGTGATGTTCGGCACGCTTTATGCGTTCGGATTGCTGGGGCTACTGGTCGGCATTCTGTCGGATATGATGTATGTTTTCATCGACCCGCGCATTGATTTTGAAGGGCGGGGCAGCTGATGACACTAAACGCCCTGAACCAGCGCCGCTGGCGTAATTTCCGCCGCAATGGTCGCGCCTTTTGGTCGCTGATCCTGTTCAGCGTGCTGTTTGGCCTGTCGCTGTTTGCCGAATTCATCGCCAATGACAAACCGATCGTGGTGAATTACCGCGGCGCATATTACATGCCAATTTTCAAATTTTACCCTGAAACGGAATTCGGCGGCGATTTTAGAACCGAAGCGATCTACCGCGATATCGAGGTAAAGTGCCTGATCAAAAGCGGCGGGCTTCAGACCTGTTTTGATGACCCAGAAGGGGTGATCGAGGATGCCGCCGATGGGGATGTGGATGGCGAGGCGGTTGTGGCAGGCTGGATGATCTGGCCGATCATTCCCTATTCATTCCAGACCATCGTCGACATCCCCGGCACCGCACCTTCCGCGCCTGACGCCCACAACTGGCTGGGCACCGATGATACAAAACGCGACGTGGCCGCACGGGTGATTTACGGGTTCCGGCTGTCCGTGTTTTTCACCCTGCTGGTGTCAAGCATCGGGTCGGTGCTTGGCATCATGGCGGGGGCGGCGCAGGGGTATTTCGGCGGCTGGGTCGATCTGGTGTTTCAGCGTTTGTTGGAAATCTGGGGCTCGACCCCGTCGATCTATGTGATCATCATCCTGTTTTCCATTCTGGGGCGCGGGTTCTGGTTGCTGGTGTTTATCACCGTGCTGTTTGGCTGGACGGCGCTTGTCGGTGTCGTGCGCGCCGAATTCCTGCGGGCGCGCAATTTCGAATATGTGCGCGCGGCCAAAGCGCTGGGCGTGTCGGATCGCGTGATCATGTTCCGCCATATGCTGCCAAACGCGATGGTGGCGACGCTGACGTTTTTGCCGTTCATCATCACCGGCGCGATTGGCACGCTGGCGATGCTCGATTTCCTGGGCTTTGGTCTGCCATCGTCATTGCCGTCGCTGGGCGAATTGACATTGCAAGCCAAGCAAAATCTGCAAGCCCCGTGGCTGGCGTTTACCGCGTTTTTCACCTTTGCCATTCTACTGTCGCTGCTGGTTTTCATATTCGAGGGCGTGCGCGATGCGTTCGATCCTAGAAAGACCTTTGAATGAGTGACATTCTGGAAATCAATGACCTGTCGGTGACGTTTCGCCAAGACGGCAAAGCGACCCATGCGGTCAGGCATATATCGTTGCGGGTCGGGCGCGGGGAAACTGTGGCGATTGTTGGCGAGAGTGGTTCGGGCAAGTCTGTCACGGCCCTGTCTACCGTAGCACTATTGCCCGAAAGCGCCGAAATAACCGGCAGCATCACCTATGAAGGGGCGCAGATGATCGGCGCGAGTGAGGCCGAGCTGCGACGGGTGCGCGGCAACGATATCAGTTTCATTTTTCAGGAACCGATGACCAGCCTGAACCCGCTACATACGCTGGAAAAACAACTGGCCGAGAGCCTGTCACTGCATCAAGGGTTGCGCGGCGAGGTGGCGCAGGAACGCATTCTGGAACTGCTGAACAAGGTGGGTATCCATGATCCTGAAATGCGGCTCGGGTCCTATCCGCATCAGTTGTCCGGCGGGCAACGCCAGCGGGTGATGATCGCAATGGCGCTGGCCAACAGGCCGGATTTGTTGATCGCGGACGAGCCAACGACGGCGCTGGATGTGACCATTCAGGCGCAGATACTGGAGCTGTTGGCCGATCTGAAAAAGACCGAGCAGATGAGCCTGCTGTTCATCACCCATGATCTGGGTATCGTGCGCAAAATCGCCGACCGCGTTTATGTGATGAAGGGCGGCGAGATTGTCGAGGAAGGGCCAACGGCCGAGATATTTGATAATCCGCAGCATGAATATACCAAGATTTTGCTGAATGCGGAAACCGTGGGGCGGCCTGATCCGGTGCCTGAGGGGGCCGAAGAAGTGGTGCGCACCGAGGATTTGCGCATCTGGTTCCCGATCTACAAGGGGCTGTTGCGCCGCACGGTTGGCTATGTGAAAGCGGTGAACGCGGCGACGATTTCAGTGCGCCAAGGCGAAACGCTGGGTATTGTTGGCGAGTCCGGATCGGGTAAAACCACGATGGCGTTGGCGATCATGCGTCTGATCCCGTCCGAGGGGCCGATTGTGTTTATGGGGCAGGGGATTGATGGCTGGAAACCGCGCCAGATGCGCCCGTTGCGCCGCGACATGCAGATTGTGTTTCAAGACCCGTATGGCTCGCTTTCGCCACGGATGTCGATTGAACAGATCATCGCTGAAGGCCTTAGTGTTCATGGGTTGGAGCCGGGCCATGACGAACGCGAGATGGTGGCCGAGATCATGGTCGAGGTCGGTCTGGACCCCGCCCTGATGGA
>CAYYOF010000028.1:0-27407 GCA_964473185.1 uncultured Marinosulfonomonas sp.
CTCAACAAGCCCTAGTTTACAATTTGTTTCAATTTTTGAAACAATAGTTCTTTTTATAGCCAATCCCGCAAAACTGGGATCAATGGAATGTCGGCGGGGGGCATCGGATAATTGCGCAAATCCCGCGCATGCACCCATTTCAGGGTCTGGCCCTCTTTCGGATGCGGTGTTCCCTCCCATTTACGGCAGGCGAACAGGGGCATCAGAAGGTGAAAATCATCGTAACTGTGGCTGGCAAAACTTAATGGTGCAAGGCAACTGGACCATGTGTTGATGCCCAGTTCTTCCTCTAATTCGCGGATCAGGGCGGTTTCCGGTGTTTCACCCACCTCTACCTTGCCGCCGGGGAACTCCCACAGACCGGCCATTGATTTACCTTCGGGGCGCTGGGCCAGCAAAATCCGCCCGTCACGATCAATCAGGGCAACGGCAGAAACCAGCAGTGTTTTCACGACCGGTAATCCGCGTTGATTTCGATGTAGCCGTGGGTCAGATCACAGGTCCAGACAGTGGCCGCACCTTTGCCGATGCCCAAATCTACAGCGATCAGCAACTCGTCACCCTTCATGTGCTTTGCGGCCGCATCCTCGCTGTAATCTGGTGAAACCCAGCCTTTTTCAGCAACCACAACATCGCCAAACCGGATTGATAACAGGTCACGGTCGGCCTTGGCGCCGGATTTGCCCACCGCCATCACCACGCGACCCCAGTTCGGGTCTTCGCCAGCCACAGCGGTTTTCACCAACGGCGAATTGGCAATCGACATGCCGATTTTATGTGCATCGGCGTCCGTTTCCGCGCCGGTGATGCGCACCTCGACGAATTTGGTTGCACCCTCGCCGTCTTTGACAACCTGATGCGCCAAATCACGCATGACACTGTGTAGGGCGCCATAGAACGGCCCGTGTACCTCGGTAACCTCGGCAGCGCTTGACGTGCCCGTGGCGGCCAGCAGCAGGGTGTCCGAAGTGGATGTGTCGCTGTCCACGGTGATGCAGTTGAAGGTTTTATCGGCCAGCGCGGACAGCATGTCCTGCAACAACGGTTGGGCGATTTTGGCGTCGGTAAAGATGTAAACCAGCATCGTCGCCATATCAGGCGCAATCATGCCTGATCCTTTGGCGATGCCCGCGATGTTAATCACGCCGCTGTCGGTTTCGAGCTGCGCCGATGCGCCTTTGGAAAAGGTATCTGTCGTCCTGATGGCATCGGCGGCATCGGCAATGCGGTTGGCTGACAGCCCGTCTTTTAATACGGCCAGCTTTGCGGTGATACGCTCATGGGCTAATGCCTCGCCGATCACGCCGGTTGACGATGAATAGACGCGGTCCTGCGGCACATCCAGCATTCGCGCCACTGCTTCGGTGATAGAGGCGACGGCCTCTTGCCCGTTTTTACCAGTAAAAGCGTTGGCGTTGCCGGAATTGACGATAATCGCCGCCCCGCCATCTGTAGCTGCCCCCAGTTTCGCCTGACAATCCAGCACAGGGGCGGCCCGTGTTGCGGATTTGGTAAACACACCGGCGATTGTGGTTCCGGCGCATAGCTGCGCCAGCATCACATCCGCGCGCCCGCTATAACGCACGCCAGCCTCGACAGTGGCAAACGCGACACCGTCAATGACGGGTATATCAGGAAACCCGCCTTTTGGCGCCAGAGGTGAAACAGATACCACAGCGTTGCCCCCTAGTTTTCTAGCAAACCGATATTGCTAAGTGCCGAGGTGTCAATGCTGTCTTCTTCTACCCGTGTGATTGTGGCCGCATCGGTCAAGGCGGTGATAGCAACTTCAACGGCCTCTTGCTGGATTTCTGCTTCCAGCTCTTCCCGAACGGAATCAATGCTGGGCGCGTCTTGTAGGCGGGATTCATTCAGGATCAGGATGTGCCAGCCGAATTGGGTTTGAACCGGGTCTGAAACGTTGCCCGCTTTCATCGAAATCACCGCGTCCTCGAATGGTTTTACCATCATGCCCAGACCAAACCAGCCCAACTCACCTCCATTGGCGCCGGATGGACCAGTTGATTTTTCCTTGGCCAGATCAGCAAAATTTGCACCCTCGTCCAGCAATTTGCGGATTTCTTTGGCCTCGTCTTCGGTTTCGACCAGAATATGCGAGGCATTGTATTCGGTGCTTGGCTCTGCATCGGCAAAGCGGGCGTCATATGCGGCCTGTATCGATGCGTCGGTGATTGCCTCGGCTATTTTGGCATCGAGCGCATCACCAGCCCGCATTGTGCGCAATTCGTTTTCGATAGAAAGGGTGATGATGCGGGATTGTTCACCATCAAGCGATTGTGAAAGAACAGTTTGTTGGATCAACTGTTCCAAAATTCCCGCAAACAACACGTTGTCAGGCAGGGATTGATACTGTTCCGGCAGCCCGGTTTTGGTTGCGATCATGTGACCAACCGTAATGTCCACCCCGTTCACAGTGGCAACAATGGTATCCGCGGTGGTCTCTGCACCCCATGCTGGGCCCCATGCTGGAATGGCCAATCCTGTCACCAGAGCCGCAGTTAGCCAGAAATTATTGCGTTTTAACATCTATTTGTCCTCAGATCGGGTTACGCGGGGGCGTAACATTGACACTACCTATGCAGCTGCTTACATCGCCAAAGGGTCTTGGCGATAGCTTGGCCTTTTCTTCCTGATTGTTTTAGGGCTGTCGGGAAGGGGGGGCAAGGGAATGTCGCACACGATTTTGTAAGTTGACCATCAGGCGGAGAGAACATGTTAGGTATCGGAACAATAGCCAAGAAAATCTTTGGCACCCCGAACGACCGTAAAATCAAAGAGACGTTGCCGCTGGTGGCGAAGGTAAACGCGCTTGAACCCGAGTTTGTGAAGCTCTCGGATGAAGAGATCAAGCAAAAGACCGAAGAATTGGCAACACGTGCGATGAAGGGCGAAAGTCTGGATGATCTGCTGCCCGAAGCCTTCGCCAATGTGCGCGAAGCGGCGCATCGGGCGCTGGGCCTGCGGGCGTTTGACACCCAGTTGATGGGCGGGATTTTCCTGCATCAAGGCAACATCGCCGAAATGAAAACTGGCGAGGGTAAAACCCTTGTGGCGACCCTGCCTGCCTATCTGAATGCGCTAACCGGCAAAGGCGTGCATATCGTTACCGTGAACGACTATCTGGCCAAACGCGATGCTGAATGGATGGGCCAAGTTTACAGCGCTCTGGGTATGACCACCGGCGTGGTTTACCCCAACATGCCCGAAGACGAGAAGAGAGCAGCTTATGCTGCTGACATCACCCACACCACCAACAACGAGCTGGGCTTTGATTACCTGCGCGATAACATGCGTTCCGAATTGTCCGAAATGGCGCAACGCGGACATAACTTTGCGATTGTCGACGAGGTGGATTCGATCCTGATCGACGAGGCCCGCACGCCGCTGATCATTTCCGGCCCAGCACAGGATCGGTCCGAGCTGTATATCACCATTGATAAACTGATCCCGAACCTGACGGCCGAACATTTCGAGCTGGACGAGAAAACCAAAAACGTGACCTACACCGAAGAAGGTAACGATTTTATCGAGCAAACCCTGCGTGATGCAGGCATCCTGCCGCCAGAGCAATCGCTGTATGATCCCGAAAGCACCACAATCGTGCATCACGTCAATCAGGGCCTAAAGGCGCACAAACTGTTCCTGAAGGACAAGGATTACATCGTCCGTGACGATGAGGTGATGTTGATCGACGAATTTACCGGCCGGATGATGGCGGGGCGGCGTTTGTCCGATGGTCTGCATCAGGCGATCGAAGCCAAAGAAGGCGTGAACATTCAGGCCGAGAACGTGACGCTGGCCTCGGTGACATTCCAGAACTATTTCCGCCTGTATGACAAACTGGCAGGCATGACCGGCACCGCCGCAACCGAAGCCGAAGAATTCTCTGAAATTTATGGGCTGGGCGTGATCGAAGTGCCGACAAACCGCCCGATTGCGCGGAAAGACGAGCACGATCAGGTTTACCGTACCACGCGCGAGAAATTTGAAGGCGTGGTCAAGGAGATTGAAGAGGCACATGCCAAGGGTCAACCACTGCTGGTCGGTACCACCTCGATTGAAAAATCCGAGGCACTGTCAGAGATGCTGAAAACCGCAGAGGTTAAACATAACGTTCTAAACGCGCGTCACCACGAACAAGAAGCCAAGATTATCGCCGATGCGGGTAAATTTGGCGCGGTGACCATCGCCACCAATATGGCGGGTCGCGGCACCGATATTCAGCTGGGCGGCAACGTTGATATGGTGTTCAAAGAGGCGCTCGAGGCGTCACCGGATGCCAATCCGGAAGAGTTGCGCGCCAAGATCGTGACAGAGCACGCCGATGACAAAGCCAAGGTGATTGCGGCAGGGGGCCTGTATGTTCTGGCCACCGAACGTCACGAGAGCCGCCGGATTGATAACCAGTTGCGTGGCCGTTCGGGCCGCCAAGGTGATCCGGGCCGCTCGTCATTCTTTTTGTCACTCGAAGATGATCTGATGCGAATTTTCGGCTCCGAGAAGCTGGATGCGGTGCTGACCAAACTGGGTATGAAAGATGGCGAGGCTATCGTTCATCCATGGGTTAATAAATCGCTGGAAAAAGCGCAGGCCAAGGTTGAGGGCCGCAACTTTGACATCCGTAAACAGCTGTTGAAGTTCGATGACGTGATGAATGACCAGCGCAAGGTGATCTTCTCGCAGCGTCGTGAAATCATGGAAGCCGAGGATCTGTCGGACATCATACAGGACATGCGCCATCAGGTCGTCGAAGATTTGGTTGAAGAATTTATCCCGCCCAAAACTTATGCAGATCAATGGAACACTGAAGGGCTGTATGCCTCGGTGATTGAACGGATGGGCATGGATGTGCCGGTGATGACATGGGCCAGCGAGGAGGGCGTAGATGATGACGTAATCATCGAGCGTTTGTGTGATGCGTCCGACGAAATGATGGCGACAAAAGTTGCGCAATTCGGCCCTGAAACCATGCGCAACATTGAAAAGCAGGTATTGCTGCAAACGATTGACGGGAAATGGCGCGATCATTTGCTGACGCTTGAACATCTGCGTTCTGTCGTGGGTTTCCGCGGCTATGCCCAGCGTGACCCGCTGAACGAATATAAGACAGAATCGTTCCAGATGTTTGAAAGCCTGCTGGATTCATTGCGCGAGGAAGTGACGCAAAAGCTGTCGCAAATTCGGCCGCTTTCCGAGGAAGAGCAACAGACGATGATGCAGCAAGTTCTGGCGCAGCAGCAGGGGCTTGCGCCCGCTGAAGGTGTGGCACCAGCGGTAAATGCAGCCAATGGGTTTGATGAAAATGACGACACCACATGGGGCAACCCGGGGCGCAATGACAGCTGCCCCTGCGGCTCTGGCAAAAAGTTCAAACATTGTCACGGGCGGCTGGTTTAGAGCGCCCGATTCGCGGCGCAATAATTTCAAGTCTTTGATTGTGGCAAGATAATGGCGCATATTTCGTAGAGTGGAACTGCATACCTACTATATATAGAGCTTATTTTCGATGGCAGGCCACATCTGGATTGCTGTGGCGACGCTGCCTCACCAAAATCTTATCTATTTTCACCATGTGGAATTGGCAAGTTTTCGCGCATAATAGACGTCGGGTGGGAGCATTGGTAATGGAGGCAACCATGCTCAACAAGAAGAGCTATAAGACAGCAGCGGCAACAATTATTATCGCCGCAACCGCAGGATTTGTGATGCAAAACGGCGATGCGCTTGCAGCACGTTTTGCAAAGGCGGATTCACCCCAACCGCAAGTGCAGCCAGTTCAGGATACCCAGCTTGCTGCGGCAGAAACTGTGGATAATGGCATGCCAATCTCGCCAGAAATCGCACAGCTCCCAATGGATAAATCCGGCCTTGCCGATCGCGTCAACCGCACCGAGCAAAACTATGTTTCACCCAATCTGGCGGCGGATCATCCACTTAGCCCGCTTGGACTGGCCTGTGATGTGGCGCTTACAGCGACCAAGGCAGCGGGCGCAATGGTGACGCTTGATTTCAAGGCACCATGCCACGCGAATGAAATCGTAACGGTCAATCACGAGGGTTTGACCTTCACCGCTGTAACATCCGACATCGGCCATTTTACGACCATAGTTCCGGCAATGGCTATGACAGCATCGTTTGAGTTGGAGCTACTGGACGGCGAAATGATTTTAGCCACAACAAATGTGCCGGAAGTATCCGGTTACGACAGAGTCGCTGTGCAATGGGTTGGCGAAAGCGGCCTACGAATTCACGCCCTTGAATTGGGTGCGGATTACGGCGAAAACGGCCATGTCTGGGCCGAAGCCCCGCAATCGGTTGCCAAAGCGCTGCAAGCGCGCGGCGGGTATATCACCGAACTTGGTAATATCGACCACCCCGCGGCAAGACATGCCGAGATTTACAGCTTTCCAACCGGCCAGATTCATAAATCCGGTGTGGTTCGCCTAAGTGTCGAGGCCGAGGTAACCGCCAACACTTGCGACAAGGAAATCACGGCACAGGCGCTGCAAAGCGGGGTTGATGGTGGGGTTTCCATCGTTGATCTGACGCTATCTATGCCCGCTTGCGATGCCATTGGTGATTTTCTGGTGTTGAATAATCTTCTCAGAGACTTCAAGATCGCACAGAATTAGTCACAGAACTAATACTGACGCGACAATCTCGGGAAGACCAATGAGAATTCTTCGTGCGGCGGTCCTCGCCGCACTTTTCATATCAGGACTGCTTGCGCCAGCATTGGCTCAGGACGTGACGCTAACCTCGCGCGACGGCAAGGTTTCGGTCAATGGCACGCTGTTGTCTTTTGATGGCGAATTTTACCGGATTGAATCGATATATGGCGCGTTGACGCTGGATGGCACCGGCGTGACCTGTGCGGGTGTGGGCTGTCCAAATCTGGAAACCTATGTGGCCGAATTTACAATCGCCGGGGCGCGGCCAATGGGCGAGGTGCTGCTGCCCGCATTGGTCGAGATGTTCGCCGATCAAAGCGCCATGTTGGTGCGCCGGATTGTGCAGGGTGATACGCATCACACCTATGTTCTGCGCCTGCGCGACACTGGCAAGGATGTTGCGCGGATTGCCTTTCGGATTTCCAATACCGATGATGGCTTTGCTGCGATGATGGCTGGCGAGGCGGACATGGTTCTGGCAATGCGCGAGATTAGCGCGAGCGAGGTTCAGGCCGCGCAAAAGGCGGGTTTGGGCGATATGAAACGCGCCGCCCGCAGCCGGATTGTGGCGCTGGACGGGTTGGTGCCGGTTGTGGCTAAAAATAACCCTGTCGCGGCGGTTTCCATGACTGATCTGGCGCGAATATATTCGGGTGAAATGACCAATTGGCAGGACATCGGCGGACCGGATGCACCGATTTATTTGCATTTACCCATGCCGAATTCCGGATTGGCGCAGCGGTTTTTGACAGATGTTATGCAGGTTGCAGCCCTTGATGTGGCCACGACCGCAGCGCGCCATGCTTCTGCCGCCGCTGTGGTCGATGCGGTTGCGACTGATCCGTTTGCCATCGGGATCACACGGTTTTCCGAGGTCGGGAATGCAAAGATGCTGGCGTTAAGGGGTGCGTGCGGTATGGCGTTTAGCGCAACGCAGCGGTCCCTGAAATCTGATGACTACCCCCTGACTGCACCCTTGTTCCTCTACACACCGGCGCGCCGTTTGCCAAAAACAGCGCGGGAATTCCTGACGTTCCTACGCTCGCCAGCAGCGCAGCGGGTGGTGCGCAATGTCGGATTTGTTGATCAGGATGTGAGCGAGATCGGCATTGGCGAGCAAGGCAAGCGGTTTGCCAATGCGATTGCATCAGCGGGCGAAGAAACCCAGTTGGAGGAATTGCAGCGGATGGTTAACGTGTTGCGCCCGGCGTCACGCCTGACCATTACGTTCCGGTTCAATACAGGGTCATCGTCGCTGGATGCACAGTCGCGCTCCAACGTGGTTCTGTTGGCACGACTGCTTGAGACAGGCATCTATGACGGGCGCGAATTGATGTTTGTCGGGTTTAGTGACGGGGATGGCGACGCAGGCGTGAACCTTAATATTGCAAAACGCCGTGCATCGGTGGTGCGGGCCGCGGTGACCAAGGCCGCGACCACATTAAAACCGGCGCAAATGTCATTGAACGTCGAGGCCTTTGGCGAGGCGTTGCCGATGGCGTGCGATGACACCGAATGGGGACGGCAGGTGAACCGGCGGGTCGAAGTGTGGGTGAAGTAGTGCGGGTTACAGATACCCTTCGCTGCGAAAGCTAAGTTCGCGGGATTTTCCGATAATCAGGTGATCGTGCAGCGTCAGGCCCAGCGCCAATGCCGCGTCCTGTATCTGGTTGGTCATGGTGATGTCTGCATCCGACGGGGTCGGGTCGCCGGATGGGTGGTTGTGCACCAAAAGCAGGGCCGAGGCGTTTAGTTCCAGCGCCCGTTTCACCACCTCGCGTGGGTAGACCGGCACGTGGTCGATGGTGCCTTTGGCCTGTTCCTCATCCGCAACCAGCACGTTTTTACGATCCAGATACAGCACGCGGAACTGTTCTGTTTCGCGGTGCGCCATAGTGGTGTGGCAATAATCCAGTACCGCATCCCAGCCGGACAATACATGCCGCTGCATCACGCGGGCGCGGGCCAGACGGTGCGCTGCGGCCTCGACAATCTTTAGTTCCAGCACCACGGCATCGCCCACGCCTTTGATTTCGCACAGACGTTCGCGCGGGGCAGAAATGACGCGGTTAAAATCGCCGAACTGGTCCAGCAATCGCCATGCCAATGGCTTTACATCACGGCGCGGGATGGCGCGGAACAGGACCAGTTCCAGCATCTCGTAATCGGGTATCGCGGTGGCACCCCCCTCAAGGAAACGTGTGCGCAGGCGTTTGCGGTGATCACGGATGTAGGAGGGTTGCGGCGTGGATTTAGGCACTACAGCTTCATCCGCCCCGTCAAACAGGGGCAGCGGCATTTCGGAAAAACGGTTTTGCGTGGCCATAGGGGCTACGCTAGCCTGATATGGTGAATATTTGGTTAACCCAAATTACCCGAGCCTAGCTCTTCATCCCGCCCAAAAGGTTTTCACCTTCGAGAAAAAGCTGGAGCCGTTGGGGTTGTTATCCGCCGCCACGTCTTCAAATTCACGCATGATTTCTTTTTGGCGCGTGGTCAGGTTGACGGGTGTTTCCACCGCCAGCTCGATAAACATATCGCCCGTGCCGTTGCCGCGAAGCGCTGGCATGCCTTTGGAGCGCAAGCGCATCTGGCGGCCGGATTGCGAACCGGCGGGCACTTTGACACGGCTGCGGCCACCGTCGATGGTGGGCACTTCGATATCACCCCCCAGTGCGGCGTTTCCGATACTAACGGGAACCTGACAATACAGGTTCACACCGTCGCGCTGAAACAGGGCGTGCTCGTTCACCTCGATAAAGATATACAGGTCACCTGCGGGGCCACCACGCAGGCCCGCCTCGCCTTCGCCAGCCAAACGGATACGTGTGCCGGTTTCGACGCCAACAGGGATGTTGACGGAAAGCGAGCGTTCCTTGTCGGTGCGGCCAGCGCCACTACAGGCTTTGCAGGGGTTGTTGATCATCTGGCCCGCGCCCTGACAGGTGGGGCAGGTGCGTTCAACGGTAAAGAAACCCTGTTGCGCACGGACCTTGCCCATGCCCGAACAGGTGGGGCAGGTGACAGGTTCGGCACCGCTTTCGGCCCCTGTTCCGGAACATTCCGAACAGGCGATCGAGGTTGGCACGCTGATGGTTTTCTGGATGCCAGAGAAGGCTTCTTCCAAGGATACGCGCAGATTATAGCGTAGGTCGGAACCGCGCGTGGCGCGTGGGCGTCCGCCGCCGCGTTGCCCGCCCATGAAATCACCGAACAGGTCATCAAACACATCTGAGAATGCCGAGGCAAAGTCACCTTGGCCCGGATGCCCGCCGCGTGGGCCGCCCATGCCACCCTCAAACGCAGCATGACCAAAGCGGTCATAGGCTGCGCGTTTTTCGGCGTCTTTCAAAATCTCGTGGGCCTCGTTCACTTCTTTGAACTGCTCTTCGGCCTTCGGATTGTCGGAATTGCGATCCGGATGCAGTTCTTTGGCCTTCTTGCGATAGGCTTTCTTGATCTCATCTGCAGAGGCGGTCCTCTGGATGCTCAACAATTCGTAATAATCGAGCTTTGACATTATGTTTCCCTCTGGGAACGCGAAGGCCGACCCGACATATTATCAGGTCGGCCTATGGCGTGGTTTTCGCCTTATGCGCGCTTGTCGTCGTCCAGATCTTCGAAATCAGCATCGACAATATCATCGTCAACACCCGAAATATCGTCTTCGGGGTTTGCTTCGGTTTCTTCACCAGCTTCTTCGGCTGCAGCTTTGTAGATCGCCTCGCCCAGTTTCATTGCGGCTTCGGTGACGTTCTGGATGCCGGATTTGATTTTTCCGGCGTCTTCGGTTTCCAGTTGGTCGTTCAGCGCAACAATGGCCAGCTCGATGGCTTCGATGGTGGTCGGGTCCACCTTGTCTTTGTGCTCTTCCATCGCCTTTTCAGTCGAATGGATCAGGCTCTCGGCTTGGTTCTTGGCCTCGATCAGCTCTTTGCGCTCTTTATCGGATTCGGCGTTTTCTTCCGCCTCTTTGACCATATCCTGGACCTCGTCATCGGTCAGGCCGCCCGAGGCTTGGATGGTGATCACCTGTTCTTTGCCGGTGCCTTTGTCTTTGGCGCTGACCGATACGATGCCGTTGGCGTCAATATCAAAGGTAACCTCGATCTGTGGCAAGCCACGCGGCGCTGGTGGAATATCCTCCAGATTGAACTGACCCAGAATTTTGTTGTCAGCCGCCATTTCACGTTCGCCCTGGAACACGCGGATGGTTACGGCGTTCTGGTTATCCTCGGCGGTCGAGAACACTTGCGATTTCTTGGTCGGGATCGTGGTGTTGCGATCGATCAGGCGGGTGAATACACCGCCCAATGTCTCGATGCCCAGCGACAGCGGTGTCACATCCAGCAGAACCACATCTTTGACGTCGCCTTGCAGAACACCGGCCTGAATGGCGGCACCCATGGCAACCACTTCGTCAGGGTTCACACCCTTGTGTGGCTCTTTGCCAAAGAACTTACCGACTTCTTCAACCACTTTGGGCATCCGTGTCATACCACCAACCAGAACGATCTCGTCGATGTCGTTCATGGTCAGGCCCGCATCTTTCAGCGCGTCTTTGCAAGGTTTCAATGTCGCCTTGATCAGATCACTAACCAAGCTTTCCAGCTTGGCGCGGGTCAGTTTCATCACCATGTGCAGCGGTTGTCCACCGTTTGGATCCATCGAGATAAACGGCTGGTTGATTTCAGTTTGCGTGGCCGAAGACAGTTCGATCTTGGCTTTTTCAGCGGCTTCTTTCAGCCGTTGCAGCGCCATCTTGTCCTTGGACAGATCAACGCCGGTTTCCTTTTTGAATTCGTCCGACAGGTATTTCACAATCTTCATGTCGAAATCTTCGCCACCAAGGAACGTATCACCATTGGTGGATTTTACTTCAAACAGACCATCGTCGATTTCCAGAATGGTTACATCGAATGTGCCACCACCAAGGTCATAAACCGCAATCGTCTGGGTTTCTTTCTTATCCAGACCATAGGCCAACGCCGCCGCTGTGGGTTCGTTGATAATACGCAGCACTTCAAGCCCTGCGATTTTACCGGCGTCTTTGGTGGCTTGGCGCTGGGCGTCGTTGAAATAGGCAGGCACGGTGATCACGGCTTGTGTCACTTCCTCGCCCAGATAGCTTTCGGCGGTTTCCTTCATTTTTCCAAGGATAAATGCGGAAATTTGGCTGGGGCTGTATTTTTCACCATTGGCCTCGACCCATGCGTCGCCATTGCCGCCATCAACGATGTTATATGCCACATGCTTTTGGTATTTTTTGATTGCGGGGTCATCTGCGCGACGGCCAATCAGGCGTTTCACAGCAAAGATGGTGTTGTCGGCGTTGGTGACAGCCTGACGTTTGGCGGGCTGGCCAACCAGACGTTCGTTATCTGTAAACGCAACGATTGACGGTGTTGTGCGCGCCCCTTCGGCGTTTTCGATAACCCGAGGTTGCGAGCCGTCCATGATGGAGACACAAGAGTTTGTGGTCCCCAGATCGATCCCAATGACTTTAGCCATGTTCATATCCTTTTCTTAGGCGATGTTGTGGTGCGTGACCCTAATGAGGCATCCACGCGCCAATCCCAATTTCTATCAGGGCACCGCCCCGATCATGCTTCACGGGGTATATAAGGAGGGGGTATGCGCCCTGCAAGACGCAGAGGGGGCTATTAATAGAGTTTGAGGGAGAAAAGTTGATTCAATTCCAATATTTATAGCGCTTTGCATTCAAAGTGAGGCAATAGTATCGGAATTTGCCCACTCTTGGGGTGAATTCTGATTCAGGTTAAATGTAAATTGCTTTAGCGCTGTTTTATGCAGGGGCGCGGGCGGAAAACCGTTTTGCCGCTAGAAAATGAAATCATCGGTCGTCAGATCGGCGATCTGCAATATGCCGCTGTCTGCCTCGATATGAAACCGGTCATTCCCGAAACTAATCTCCACGCCATACAGTTTCTGGACAAACGTTAGCTGCTCGATGGAATAGAGCATGGCAAAATCAGTCAGGTCAATTTTGTCGATCCCGTCCTCAAAATCCATCACGCTATCCATGCGGTAGTCTTGACGGAACACGAAAATATCCGCGCCGCTTTCTCCCCACATTATATCAACCCCGGCACCGTCAATGATCCGGTCGTCGCCAGCCCCGCCGAACAGGGTGTCATTGCCGTCAAATCCGACGATCACATCGTCATTCACGGTGCCGTGGATTACATCGTCGGTATCGCTACCGACAATCTGGTCACCCAGCGCACCCAGCTCAACGGTAAACTGTGTTACGCCCACCTCGGACCCCGCTACAAATACCTGTAGTTCTGTGCCCACAAGCGTCGCCGCGATTGCCGTGATATTTGTCAGGGTGGTATCCAGTTGATCCGCCAATGTCAGAAGGTGGTGCAACTGCCCGTCTGCGGTGATTTCAAACATAGAAATACCGTCATCCGACCCACCGGCAAACAGATAGGTGTGCTGTCCAACGGTGACAGTTTCCAACGCGGTTACCCCTGCAAAACGGGTCGACAGATCATCCAGCAGATGGTCCTTCATAAACAGACCACCCCATTGATTGACCTGAATGACCGACAAAGTGCCGCTGCCCGACCCCGCAACAATCAGATACAACCGTCCGCCAATTTCGGCGGTTTCCAACGCGGTTGGCGCGTCGATAAACAGCCCGTTGCCGGGGTCCAGCGTGCCGCGCTCGCGCACATTTCCCCATTTCCCCATCCAATAGGCTGTCACCCCGTCTTCGGCGGCCGAAGCAACAAAGAAAAAGCTGCGGGTGTGGAAATTGGCGCTGGCCATGGCCTCGACCGTGCTGATGTGAGAGCGATTGTTGTCATCAAAATGGCGCCGGTATTCCAGTGACAGATCATCACGCACCCGAAAGGTGCTGAACCCGCCAACCCCTGCCTGACTGGAAACCATAAAGGTTTTGCCGTCCATCTGGATAATCTCGGTGTTGCTGAAATGGCCGATCTGGTCTGTCGAGGCCCACAGTTCCTTGATCGATTCAAAGCTGCCGTCATTATCCATCCGGTGAATTGCCAGCCGGTTATCATACGTCCCCGATGGCAGCAGCACATCCTGTCCGGCAACGGTGGCCAGGGTGATTTCCTCGATCCCGAATGTGCCTGTGTCATAGGCATATACCAGTTCGGAAAACAGACTGGCACTGGCCCCGCCCTGAAGGGCCCATGCGGTGATGCCGCTGGTGACTTCGGATGCGATATATAGAACAGGATTGATCCCGCCCCAAATTTCAAGATCGGTAATTCCAGTTAGCATTTCGCTGGGCAACGTATGTGTCGCCGTATGAGTTATCTGCACCATGTTACCCCCTAGGCCGATAGTCACGGGGTGATTTCTGGCAGGCCGATATGGAAGCATGAGAGCCACAACGTGTCAGAACTACGGAAATTCGCGCAAATTTGAATCACTCTTTTCGTGAAACCCACCTGATGCTGGCCTGAAGGGCGCGTTTGTTCATTAGGGATAAACCAAGTTTCCCGACACTCGCCGAATGACACAAGAATCACCTGACCCTGAAATATGCGATGCGGTTGTCGTTCTGCCTGTGCTGAACGAGGCTGGTTATATCGTGGATGCAGTGAACGATCTGCGCGGTGGCAATGCGGGCGTTATGGTCTGGGTGATGGATGGCGGCAGCACGGATGGCACCATTGATCTGGTGCGTGGAATGGCTGCAACGGATGCGCAGCTGCACCTGTTTGATAATCTGGGCGGCAGCCAAAGCCATGCGATGAACCTTGCAGCGCAAATGGCGGCTGATGCCGGTTACCGGATCATAGTGCGGGCGGATGCGCATTGCCGCTATCCGGCGGAATTTGTGCACGGGATGATCGGGTTACTGAACGAAAAGGTGGCGGATAGCGTGACAGTGCCCTTGCTTGCGACGCAGGTTGCCTATACTCGGTGGCAATTGGCCAATGGCGAATTGCAACGCAGTTGGCTGGGCAATGGTGGGGCGCGGCATCGGCAGTTGGGCCGGTCCGGCTGGGTTGATCACGGGCACCACGCGGCATTTCTGGTGGACCGGTTTTTGGCGGTTGGCGGCTATGACATTAATTTACGCGCCTGCGAGGATGTTGATTACGACCACCGGCAACAGATCGCAGGCGGACGGATATGGTTTGCGGCAAACTGGCCGGTGGTTTACATGCCCCGCACCAATCCGCGTGCAACATGGCAGCAAATGTTGCGCAACGGGCGGGCGCGGATGCAGGTTGCTCTCAAACATCGCAGGCGTCTGAACCGGCGCCAATTGCTGCCCGTCGTTGCATTGGCGGGCTTAATTGGGGCGCCTTTGGGCTTGATCTGGTGGCCTGCTGCCTTACCCGCGATGTGCTATCTGGCGCTTGTTATGGTGCTGGCCCTGCGTATTGGGGGCAAAGGCGGGGTTGTCCACAGTATGCGGATTGCGGTCTTGGCCGTGACCTCCCATGCGGGGTTCGGCGCAGGTGTGTTGCGTGGGTTGATGAAACGGGGGGCATCTGTATGACGCGCCCAAACCTGTTTTTGATGGCATCCCCACGGTCGGGGTCTACCCAATTGGCCCAGTGGCTAAACTCCCACCCTGATATTACCCTCAGTGCGATTAAGGAACCGAACCATTTCTCGGCCGATGAATTTGACCCTGATTATGTTGCCGCCAGCCATTTGAATGATGTTGATCCATCGACCTATGTGCGCAAACGGCACCAAAAACCGGCGCAATTTGCCGTGTTTCGCAATCGCGCTGATTACGAGGCACTGTTTGAGCGGATGCGCACCCCGTGGCGGATGGAGGCATCGACCAGCTATCTATCCTGTCCCGATGCACCCGCCTTGATCCATGAGTATGCCCCAAAAGCCCGCCTGATCATTCTGACACGTAATCCGTTGCAACGGGCGTTGTCGCATTACAGGTTGGCGTGCCGCACGGGGCGGGTTCAGGCGTCTTTGCCTGAGGTACTTAAGGCAGAACTGGCCGGAGAAACCCCGTTGGCCGCCCGTTTCCTGTTACGTCCGTCCCGCACAAATGAGGGGATAAAGCGGATAAAGGCACTATTTGCGCTTGAACAGTGCCTGTTTTTAGAATTTGAAACGATGATCCAGAACCCTGACGCGACGCTTTGCCAACTGGCCAACTGGCTCGATATCGACCCAGCCCGCTTTGATACAAGCATTGAGGCGCGCAACGCAGGCGTGCTGCCCCGATTTGCGCGATTAAACGCAATCCTTGAAAAATCCGGTGCTAAAACCACGTTGCGCCGCACATTGCCCGCCTTCGCAAAACCCGCCTTGAAACGGCTGTGGTTCGATCGCAATCGCCAGATCATTATTCCGGCCAATGACATTCAAGCCCTGTCAGCCGCATTGGAAACGCTATGAAAGTGCTGATTGCCCACGCGGACCTGCGCGCAAACGGTGGTGCCGAATCCTACGCCCTTGCGATCAGGGACCGGCTGCTTGCTGCGGGACATACGGTCGGGTTGCTGGACATCACCGGCCACGCCCCGCCCGATGCGCCGCATTCCGACCCCGCCCTGTTCCGACTGGGCCGGATGGCAGGGCTTAGGCGGTTCACCTTGTGGAAATACGCATTGGTCTGCCGTATCTTGCCGCGTCTAGCGGCTGACTATGACTATACCGTTCTTAGTTTCGGCGAAGGACCGGATGTGCCCTGTCCATCCCTGCACATTCGTCATGCACCGGCGGTGTTTTCCAGCCACCCGGATTTACTGGCGGTTCTGGGGGCCCGAAAGCCCACCATGCAATTGCGCCGCCTATACGCATGGGCCTGTCGGCAGGTTGCAGGTGTGAAATCCGTAAACCCTGCGCCCGCCAGAACCATCGCAAACACGCAATGGACTGCAAAACAGGCTCTAACGCACTGTAATATATCCAACCCAGTGGTGTTATACCCAAAGGTCGCTCCCACCAAACATGCACCATCAAACGTGCGGCGCGAGCCATACCATATGATTACGATTGGCCGGATCGTGCCGAATAAACGGCTGGAAGATGCCATCAGCGTTCTGGACCAATTGATCACCCACGGGCTGCCCGCAACGCTCCAGATTGTCGGACGTGCCGACAGTGCCTATGCCACCCGTTTCCTGCGCCGTTACCAGAACCACCCGGGGCTGATCCTGAATCCGAATGCTGACCGTGCGACATTAATGCAAGCGCTAACGCGAGCGCGAGTGGGGATACATCCGTATCGCTCCGAGCATTTCGGCATCGCCGTGGCCGAAATGATATGCGCCGGTGTGGTGCCGCTGGTGCATAACAGCGGTGGCGTTTGCGAATTGGTGCAAGACCCTGAATTGCGCTTTTGCGATACCGCCGATCTGGCCGATAAGGCCATGCGCCTGATGCAACTTCCTATCAAAGATTGCGAGGCGTTATCCAGCCGATTGCAAAGCACGGACGCCTTGCAGCAGGCCCTGAATTTTGATGCCTACCTTGACCTGATTATCAAAACCGAGCTTGCTGCATGAAACGGTATCGCGCCGAGCAAACCCTGCTGCCCCTATGGTCTATTGCCGCTGGTCTGGCGCTGTGGATGCCCGCTGTCGGGGTACCGGTTTGGGTATTGCCGATGCAACCGATGGATATCGTCGTGCTGGCGGGGTTGCCATTGCTGGCCGCGTTTGTGCGGGCACTGTCACGCACGGCCCCACGGGTTTTACTACCCTGCGCGGCCTCAATCGCACTGTCCTGGGTTGCGATGGGGGGGCAGGTTCTGGTTCTTGGATGGACCGTGGTTTTCGCCCTGCCTTTTGTGGCGCTGATGACGCTGACCTTGCAGGCCCCGCTGGCGCGCCGTCTGTTCTTACGCAGCTTTCTGATGGGCGGGGCACTTTCGGCAACGTTCTTCCTGCTCCAGATCACCTTTGGGGCCGAGGGGCTGGATTGGCGCAGCAATCTGGCCTTTCGTTTGCCACCGCAATACGGCCGCGCCTTTGCCCTGTTTCCCGAAGTGTCGACATTTGCCACCCATGCGGCGATTACCTGCGGCATGGTACTCGCCTTGATATTGCACCGGCAAAGCCCACCCAAACATCGCCACCGTGCGGTAATATTGCTGGTGATATTGGGGTTAACGTTGCTGTTTTCCCGTTCAACAACGGTGCTTGTTCTGGTGCCATTGCTGGGGGTAACGGCGCTATCGTTAACCACGCGCCTGACGATGAATACACTATTGCTAAGTCTGATTTTAATCGCGGTCCTTAGCCTGTTCATGGCCTATTTCCTGCAAACTTTTTATGCGGAACGTCTGGAATCAGATTCGGCAGGCCGGTCTGCTTCGATGCGTCTGGCATCCATGCTGGGCGGTCTTTCCCCGCTGATTAGTGGTGAAATGTTTGGTGTTGGCATTGGCGAAAACAGTCAAGTTACGCGGCGGGCCTATGATGCGGCACAGGCGTTCGGGTTGCGGTTTGGCAAATTGCCTGACGGGGTAAATTCGCAAATAATCGGACGGATATTCGAGGAAGGTTGGGCAGCCGTTGTTCAAATGGCGGCAGCGATCTGGATGTTGATGCGCAGCCGTATATCGTGTCGCGCAAGTCCCGAAATGGCGGCGTTGTTTGTGCTGGCAATGGGCAGTTTTCTGTCGGCATTGATGATTTCGGGGTATCGCGGGATTTATACCAACTGGTTCTGGCTGGCAGCCGCTGCCGCTTGGGCCCCCGCCATGGCACGCCATTACGCAGGGTCAGCAAAACGGAGGGCTGCATGGGCCGCACCGTAGTAATTGCCGCCTTGGGCTGGCGCGGGGCTGGCGCTGTTATGTGGCTGCTTTATTGCTGGGTGTTAACCCGCATTCTGGATGCGGGTGCCTTGGGTGAAGTGCTGTATGTGCTGGTCTTTTCCAGCTTTATCGCGGCGCTGATCAGTGCGGGATGGGGGCAGATTGTGCTGCGTGATGGTGCGCGATTTATGCAGGCGGATCAGACAGACCGGATGGCTGCACTTGTCGCCGATGCTGTGCGGGGTGGTGGCAGGCGAATTGCTATTATGGTGATCGGGCTGGGTGTGGCCTATTTGGCCGGAATACTGCCAGCACCTGTTGGCACGGTATGGATGGTGGCCATAACATGCGCCACTGCCGGAATCATGGCGCTTATCCTGATCTACTCCGCCGCGCATCGTGCCTGTGGCCATATGGCAAAGGCATTGGCGGGACAGGGCGTAATGCGGGCTGTGCTGCCGCTGTTTGTTAGCTTGATACTGTCTCTAATCCTGCCTGTTTCGACGACATCTGCCTTGTTGATCCACCTCGTATCACTCTGTTTCATTCTGGTCTGGTTGCTGCGGGATCTACCGCGTGATCATCCAGCCGGTAACCTTGCTAAACCAAACCGGAAATCTCTGCGTGACCTTAGTCTGGGGCAGGCGGGTTTCACGTTATTGATGCATATGGATGTGTTGGTTTTGGGGTGGGCTGTCGGGCCTGTTGAGGCGGGGATATACCTGATTGTGCGCCGGATATCCGGTTTGCTGGGGCTGGTTTTTGATGCCCTGCGCAATGCGGTCGGGCCCAGCTTGTCTGTTGCATTTCACCGGCAAAGCATCTCGGTAACAGCGGCACAGGTGAACCGGTTATTTTTGCTGGTTGGCGGAGTGGCGGCAGTGGTGCTTGTCCTTGCTGCCAACTATGTTTTGCCGCTGTTCGGGGCAGGGCGGGCAACAGAGGTGTTTTACTGGCTCTTGTTAGGGGGGTTAACACCAGCACTGTTCGGAGCGGCGGGGTTGCTGATGTCGATGGGCGGGCTGGAACGGGTGCGGCTTTGGCATATAGCAAGCCTGTTACCGGTCAGTGCAATTGTTCTGGTTTGGGCCAGCACATTCGGGATTGCCGATCTGGCAATGGCCAGCGCAATGCTGCAATGGGCGTTGGGGGCAGGCGGTGCCATCGCCTTGCATGCGCAATTCGGCATTCGGCCGGGCGCCTTGTCCCTTGGTCAATCGCGTTAAATGCCCGGTGTCTAGATTCCAGTCCGGCGCAGCACCACTCCGACCGTGCGCCATAAAATGGTCAGGTCCGTGCGCAACGATGTCTTTAACAAATACCCGACATCCATCCGCACCCTGTCAGGGTAGCTGGTGTTATTGCGACCAGCGACCTGCCACACGCCGGTAATACCGGGTCGCATCATCATATAGGCCCATTCATATCCGGCGTATTCCACCAGTTCCTTTTGCGGCACGGGTCGCGGTCCAACCAGACTCATCTCGCCGCGCAGAACGTTCCACAACTGCGGCAGCTCATCCAGACTGGTTTTGCGCAAAATCCGCCCGATGCGGGTGATCCGTGGATCATCCTTCAGCTTATAACTCGCGGCCCATTCTTTGGCCGCCTTGGGATGCATCACCAGATGCGCCGCCAAATGGGCCTCGGCTTCGGGGACCATTGTTCTGATTTTCCAGCACCGGAACTGACTGCCGTCCTTGCCGACCCGCAGGTGGCCAAACAATCCGGCACCACCGTCCAGCCGGACCAACACCCACAACCCCGCAACCAGCGGCAGCACCAGCGGCGATAGCAGGATAACCCCAATTATATCCAACCACCGTTTTGCCCCGTCACGGTAATATTCCGCCTGTGCCATGCGTTGTTTGGCAGCGGTGTTATCGTCAAATACGTGATGTTGCATGAAACCAGCCTTCTTAAACTACGCCCCTAGAAAACTGCAGGATAGTTAAGGTCGTATTTACGCTCCGTCCGTAAAATAGATCAAAATCAAGAGAACCGGAGTTTTGCCAATGTCTGCCCTCCTTCCGCATTTTGCCGGTATCGCACCGTCAGCCCCGCAACCGGCCGAGCAGGCCGAAGTTCTGGACCTGACGCATCTGGTCGGGGTGTTGTGGCAGGGTAAGGTAAAACTGGTTGCAGCGGCGCTGGTCGCGGCGCTGGTTGGTGGCGTTTGGGCGGGCTTTGTGGCCACGCCATACTATCAGGCAACCGCTGTTTTGATGTTATCGGCACCCGAAGAACAACTGCCTGCGCTTGGCTCGCTTGTTCCGGGGTTAAGTGCAGGCAATAGTGCGGCCAATACCGAAGTCGAGATTATCCATTCTCGTAGTTTGATCGGGGCTGTGGTTGATGATCTGGGACTTGAAGCCGATCCGGAGTTTAACCCCGAAATGAATCGGGGCATGGCCTATGCTGCTAAAGGGTTTCTTAGGCAATGGGCCCTACCGGAATGGATTTCACCCGCGGTCGAATTATCGCCGGATCAGATCAGAACCCTGACAATTGATAGAATGCTGCAAGCGATATCCGTCAGCAATATTCCCGACAGTATGGTTTTTGAAGTTGTCGTTGAAAGCGAACATGCCCCGAAGGCCGCGCAAATCGCCAACACGCTTGCGGCGCATTATATCCGCCGCCAGATTGACGAAAAAATCCATGCGAATGAACAGATTGTCGACTGGCTGTCGGCCCGCGTCACCCAGTTGCAGGCGCTGCTTGAAACAGACAAAAGCGCGCTGGCACGGTTTTCAGCCGATATGGAGTTGATAACACCGGAAACCCACGCGGCACTGGCGATACGGCTGAAAGAGATGCGGCTAAGAATTACAATACTTGAATCAACCGAATCCCAAAGAAGCACGGTGCGCACACAAACTCAGCTGTCTGAATTGCGCGTGTTGGAACAGGAACTGTCCGCAATGCTGGATCGCCAGTCAAAGGATCTGGTTCGCTTGCAGCAACTGGAGCTTGAGGTGCAGGCGTCGCAATTGGTCTATGCACAGTTTCTGGGCCGATTTAATGAAAGCGTTGCGCAAATGGATATCACCCAGCCAGACAGCTCGGTTCTGTCAATGGCTGAAACGCCGGTGGTGCCAACACGCCCTAGACCGGCATTGGTGGTTTTGATGGCGGGGGTGTTGGGGGCTTTGCTGATGGGTGTTCGTGTTTTACGGCGCGATTTGACGCATAAAACCTTTCATACACAACAAGAACTGGAAGAAGAAACAGGGCAGGTGGCGCTGGGCCAAACACTGATATTTCCGCGCGGTAAGTTTGGCACGATGGTGTCAAGGATTGCCAATAGCGGCGATGATAAAAATGCGGACAGTTTGCGATATTTGCGCAGTCAGGTTTTGCCTCTGCAGGGTCAGACATCCAAAGCGGTTATGATAACATCGTCGCTTCCGGATGAGGGCAGGACAGTGTTAACCTTGGCGCTGGCCCATTCGATTGCCCAGATGGGCCGGCGGGTTCTGGTGATTGACGGGGACCTGCATCGGCAGGGCTTGCAACACCTGCTAAAACCAGCATTAAACGGTTTATATGGAGCACTTCGGCAGGGCACACCGTTAGATGAATCCATTTGGCGGTGTGACGACTTGTGTGTGGATATCCTCAGCGGGTTTGCCGAAGAACTTGAGCCTGCAAATTTGTTCAGTCTGGCATCGTTTCGGCGGCTAATGCGGGCTGCACGCGATACATATGATGTGATTCTAATTGATACTCCGCCAGTGCTAGCAGCCTCTGATGCCCAGATCATAGGGGCGCGTGTTGATTCAATATTATACGCAGTAAAGTGGGGCCAAACGGGTACGCGGGCGCTAAATGACGGGTTGGGCAGCCTAAAGAAAGGTGGATTAAAGGTGGACGGGTTGGTTCTGACGCAGGTTAATCCCAAACGCCAACGCCGCTTTGCACCAAATTATCATGCGGGTCTGCAAGGGTATCGCAAGTATTCTGCCCCCAAACCTAGCGCATAGCGGTTGCAAACGGGAATGGTGCGAACCACAAACTGCGACATATTCCACAAAGTGAATATAAAGCCTTTCCTTTTCCCTGTTAGCCTATATTTACCGGCAAACACAGCAACAGGACAGTGACATGAAACAGATCGCCCTTATCGTAACCGCAATTGCGCTTGGCCTTGCTGTCGGCAAAATTACCGGTGGCTTTGAATTTTTCTCGGCGGTTTGTCTTGTCGCGGGGATTTTTCTGGTTACGCCCAGCCTGTTCAAATTCCACTTTTCGGACTTTGCGGTTATCAAAACCCACACCGGCGCAATCTTCAAAAACCTGTGGATCAACTATCTTTTGTTGACCGCTGCCGCACTTGTTATCGGCTACGCCAGTCAGGATATTGGCATCGCCGCCGCATTGTTCTTGCTCGCGCTGCTGCCAGGTGGTGGCATGGTGATGATGTGGATCAAAGTCAGCGGCGCGAATGTCAAAATCGGCTTTGTCATCTTTATGTTGAACCTTGCCCTGCTTCTGCCGATCACCCTGATTTTCGGCCAGTTCTACGATATCGCAGCACCTTACTTTCCCCCCGTTGACCTAACCGGAATTGATGGTATGGCCGCCGCCAAAAGCATCAAGCCTTTCGCGCCCTTCATGATCCTGATCGTGATCCCCTTTGTGCTCAGCCGCATCGCGTTGGCGTTCTTTCAAGGCATCGTTGTTTTTACCGCAAACCACCAACAGACGATCTCCAAGATCACAATGTTCGGCATCGTATTTTACCTGTTCTCACTCAAAACATCGCAACTGCTGTTTCAGGTCTCGTTGATGGATTTGCTGATCGCCGCGGTGACCACCACTGCCTTCTACGCTGTCACCTTCGCCGCGGCGATCAAACTGACGGATAAAACCCCCGATGGCAAAGCTGTGTTCTGGCACATCGCCACGCGCTATATCACGCTGGCGTTGATCCTTGCGGTGTTCAGTGTCGATACCTTTGGCGCGACCTTTATTTTGCCGATCATGTTTGCTTATTTCATCCAGATCGGCGCAGCTGGGTTTTTGGCTAAAATCGAGATCGAGCATCCGGCAGACACAGGCCCTAATCCCGCCCAATCCGCCTGATCATATTGATACCCGTCGCATGAAAGCCGCCCCTTAGATACAGGTTTTGCGCAGGTTCATTATCTGCCGCGACCCGCAGCCCGATCTTCTCAAACCCCTCGCTCACAAGCATTGCTTCAAATGTGCTTAAGGCCCGCTTGCCAAACCCTTTCCCTTGGTGCGCCGGAAGAATGCAGAAATCATAGATGAACACCGAACGCGCCTGCCGGTCCGGTTTATACCAAAGATACCCGATCACATCGGCCTTGGTGGTAATGCACAACAACGCGTGCCCGAGCGTATCAACACCCTGCGCCAGATCCTCGCTGATTTCCCGTGATGCCCGCGCAAGTGCTTTGTCATGGGACAGGCCATAGTTTGACGAAATTTCAGCCGCATAATCCGGAATGAAATAGTCCAGATACCCGCTAAATTCGTCAGCCCGCATCGGTCGCAATGCTATTTCCATATTACGCTCCCCATTCCGCCCCCATCATCTCTCGCAAACGGCTGGCGGTGCGTTCGAATTCAAACGCACCGTCGCCTTCGACATAGAGCATTTCGGGCAAGGCCGCTGCCGTGCAAACCAGACGCACCTTAGCCTCGTATAACGTATCAATCAAGGTCACGAACCGCTTGGCTTCGTTAAAGTTGGACCGCGACAGCAGCGGAATATCCTCCAGCACCAACACCCTTACAGCCTCGGATATCGCCAGATAATCCGCCGCGCCTAGCGCTGTGTCGCAAAGATCAAAAAACCCGACCCGGGCCACCCCGTTGTGAAACTTTGGCAGCACCACATCACGCCCCTTAACGCGCAACACCAACGGCTCACCGGTAACGCCTGTCAATTCCCCCCAAACCGTGTCCATCGCCGACCGTGCCTTTGGTCCGTGCAATACAAAATAACTGCGAACGCCGCCCAGCATATCCTGTCGATAATCCGTCGGGCTGGCCAGTTCGTGCACCACCATCTGCACCTTGATCTGCTCGATAAACGGCAGGAACAGCTGCCGGTTCAACCCGTCCTTATACAGACCATCCGGTGGCCGGTTCGAGGTGGTCACCACCACCACCCCCGCCGCGAAAAGCGCCTCGAACAGACGCCCAACAATCATCGCATCGGTGATGTCGCTAATCTGCATTTCGTCAAACGCCAGCAGCCGAACCTGATCCGCAATCCCTGCGGCCACGGGTGCTATCGCGTCATCCACACCGGTTTTGCGGACCTCAAACATCTCCGCATGAACCTCTTGCATGAACGCATGAAAATGCACGCGGCGCTTTTCCTCAATGGCCAGATTATCGAAAAACAAATCCATCAACATGGATTTCCCGCGACCAACCCCGCCCCACATATACAACCCGCACGGCACTTCTTCCGGCTTATGAAACAACCCGCCCAAAATCCCCCGCTTGCGCGATTTGGCCGCTTCCAGATGCACCCGAATATCCTCGAGCGCTGGCAACGCTGCGACTTGAGCCGCATCCGCCGTCAACGTCCCCTCGGCCACCAAACCGGCATATATGTCCTGCAAACGATCAGCCATCCTAACCCCATATTTCGCCCCGCCCGATAAAGAAAGCTGATGTGACGCAGAAAAACAAATCATTTGACGCGGATACATATTTGCCAGACCCTCACAAGCCTGGAGATTTCAATGACGGACCAACGCGCCCCTCTGATCACCCCCGTCCTGATTGGTGGCTGTATCATCATTATGATCGGCTTCTCGATCCGCGCCAGCTTTGGTGTGTTCCAGATCCCGATTGCGCAGGAATTCGGCTGGCTACGCTCGGAATTCTCCTTCGCCATCGCCATCCAGAACCTCGCGTGGGGTATTGGGCAGCCCATTTTCGGCGCGATTGCCGAAAAGGTCGGCGACCGCAAGGCGATCATTGCAGGCGCGCTGATCTATGCGCTGGGCCTCGTGCTGTCGTCCTATGCCGTCACCCCGACACAGCACCAGTTCCTCGAAATTCTCGTTGGCTTTGGTATCGCTGGCACCGGCTTTGGTGTGATCCTCGCCGTGGTGGGCCGCGCCTCATCTGATGCGAACCGCTCGCTCACCCTTGGCATCGCCACCGCCGCTGGCTCGGCTGGTCAAATCTTTGGCGCCCCGCTGGCTGAATACTTGCTGGGTATCATGCCGTGGCAATCCGTGTTCATGGCGTTTGCCGCCCTGATCCTGCTGACGCTATTTGCCCTGCCGATGATGCGCTCGCCCATCCGCCCCGCCACCCGCGCCGAACTGGAACAGTCCATGGGTGAAACCCTGCTAAAGGCGTTCAAAGACCCCACCTTCACCCTGATCTTTCTGGGCTTCTTTTCCTGCGGCTATCAACTGGCCTTCATCACTGCCCACTTCCCCGCGCTGATAACCGAGATGTGCGGCGCGATCGACCCCTCCAGCACGCTCGCCTCGGTCGGAATCTCCACCACATCGGCCCTAGGCGCGGTGGCAATATCGCTGATTGGTCTGGCCAACATCGGCGGCACCATATTCGCCGGCTGGCTGGGCAATCGCTATCCGAAAAAATACCTACTCACAGGCATCTACATCGGTCGAACCATCATCGCCGCCGCCTTCATCATGCTGCCAATCACCCCAACCACGGTGATCCTGTTTTCAATCGGCATGGGCTCGCTGTGGCTGGCAACAGTGCCGCTCACATCGGGCCTCGTCGCCCACATCTACGGGCTGCGCTACATGGGCACGCTCTACGGCATCGTGTTCTTCTCGCACCAATTGGGCAGCTTCCTCGGCGTCTGGCTCGGCGGCCGGATGTATGACGCCTATGGCGACTACACGGCGGTCTGGTGGATCGGCGTCGGCATCGGAGCCTTCTCGGCCATCGTCCACCTACCTGTGAAAGAAGTCCCGCTAGAGGCCCGCACCGCCTAACCCTTGCCCCGCCGACCCAAAACCACTTCCGACCAAGATACCATCCTCACCGTCAGCCAAACCGAAGACGGGCGGCTGGATATTTCCCCTGCCACTCCTGATGTGCAGACTGCCCCAGATCAATTGTCAGACGGAATCGTGTTTGACCCCGCCCTGTTTGGCGACACCATTCGCGGCTACAGCGTGACCTTCAAAGAGGGGCATGCAGAGGGCAGTGAAGGGTTGCAAGTTGGTCAGGGTATTTTGAACAAGAATACTCTGATCTATGTTGGTTCAATCGTTGTTTCCAGAATGGCAGGTGGTCCACTCTCCGCTCTAGGGAATGACCTGTTTGCCTGACTCGTTGCCCCGTCCGAGGCATCAGCGTACTGGCCCCCACTTTGAGGACCGCATTCGAGGCGTGGGTCACCCCTGTTATGATGCTGCCCGTGAGGCCAATTTGGCCGCCCGTGCCCTGTTAAAACGTCCTGATTAGCCCCGTCAAAACTCATATGGAATTCATATGCGATTCATATGGTTTTCATATAGCCCAAATCGCCCTCGTTTTCACACCTCGCGCAGGAATTCCTGAATGGCGGTGATCACCTCTTTCGGGTGGGTGTAGGTCAGGGAATGGGGCGCATTCGGGATCATGGTTTGGCGGGTGCTGCGGTTTAGTTCTGCCAATTTCCCAAGGCCGGAAATCGGGATAACTGTGTCTGCTTCGCCCCAGATTGCCTCGACCGGAATACCGGAATTTGCAAGTGTTTTGTGTTCCCGATCCAGCGTGTTTGCCAGCAGACCTCGCCGGCTCGACAGCACCGCAGGTAGGAGCCCGCGAACATAGGTATCAGCCGTTTGCATCGCGTAAATATCCGGCACGGCAGATGGCGTTTTAGCGTCGGATTTCAAACCATTACGCAGAACCCAGCCACCAAAAACCATCATCAGCCAATCCCCGAAAAGCGGCGTTTTTGTGATGAAACTATGCAGCCTGTTCGGGGCAAT
>CAYYOF010000028.1:27507-34988 GCA_964473185.1 uncultured Marinosulfonomonas sp.
CCATCCGGTTCAGCCCTTGCACCAGCGCATCCCAGACGTAACTGGGTGTGGTTAGCCCGTGCACGCAAACGGCCACAGGCCCGTTAAGTGGTCCATTCCACTGGTAATGGGTTTTGCCGCTGGGCAGGTCAGCGAATTTCCCCGGCGCGAGCTTTTGGGCCTCGTCGTCCATTGGGCTGCGACGCCAATGGGCAATCGCAGGGGCCGCGACGATGATGAGGATGAACAGTAAAACCCAGCCCATTATTCGCCCCCCCAGATTACCGGAAACCAGTCTGCGCGCAGCCGTTGCCCCGTCACCATTTCATGCCCCGGAAAAGGCGGTGAAGTGCGGCCCGGTCGCGCTACATATCGCGCATCGTCCCCGACCCATCGCAGGCTTAAGGCGCGGCGTGTCGTGTCGCTGAAATTGCCACGGGCACCGTGGACGGTGCGATAATCAAACAGCACCGCATCGCCGGGTTGCATTGGCCATTCCAGCACCTTCATATCGGCCGAGTTTTCATCGGGATCAGGCACCGGAATCCAGTCATGATCGCCCTCGTAAAAATCGCTGTCATCGGCCCAGCTGACAGGGCGCACCATGCGGTCCCATTTGTGGGAACCGGCAATGAAACGCAGGCTGGCTTCAGTTACAGTATCAAGCGGCATCCATATGCTGACGGTCTGTTTGCCCTCGACGAAATAGTAAGGGCTGTCCTGATGCCACGGGGTCGGGGTCGGTGTGCCGGCCTCTTTAACCAACACATGGTCGTGATAGAACTGCGCTGTGCCGGATTGCATGACCGTAGCGGCCAATTCAGCGGCAGGGCTATCGCGGATGATCTGTTCAAATTCAGGGATGCGCTGCCAGTTGCAATAGTCGTCAAAGAACCGTCCTTTGGTCACCTCGTTTTCCGAAGCGTATTCGCTGGGGTCTGCCAAATTACGGGCCACACCTGCGCCCATTACATCGACCCAATCAGCGAACAGTCCTTCAACCTTGACCACACCATCGCGTTGAAAATCTGCTATTTGCGCAACTGAAATCATCGTTGCCTCCAAGCGTCCAGAATATAGCGGCTGACCATCAGATCCAGATGGGCACCACCACCATTTTTGAACAGGGTTATTTCGCTGTTATCATTGCGCTTAAATATACCGGATGCCAAGTCGTAGTAGTCGGCAATCACATCATCACGCGTGATTGCCCCGCTGGCCAGTGGCACCATCAATTCGCCGATATGGTTGATCGTGGTGTCAAAGCTGTCGACAAAAATACGTGCCCGCTTTAACGCCGCATCATCCGCCTCGCGCATGTCGGGACGGTAGGCGCCAATCAGGTCGATGTGCTGGCCTGCTTGCAGCCATTCACCCTTGATCAACGGGGCGGTGGCCATCGTGGCAGAGGTGACAATGTCGGCCCCGCGCACGGCGGTTTCCAAATCTGTCATGGGTTCTGTATCGGGGTATTGGGCCGCCATTTTAACGGCTGCATCGGGCGAACGGTTCCAGATGGTAAAGGCTGCATCGGGAAATACCGCGCCATAGGCATCCCGCAGGGAATGGCCCACAGTGCCAGCGCCAATGATTAGGATATTGCGGCTGTCAGGGCGGGCCAGCTGTTTGGCGGCCAACAGGCTGTCGCCTGCGGTTTTCCATTTGGTCACCAGATGGAAATCTATCAGCGCTTCCAGTTGTCCGGTATCGTCAGAAAACAGGTTTACCGCCCCGTTCACCACAGGGACGTTTTGGGCGGGGTTGTCTGGGAAAATCGTAGCGGCCTTGACCGCCAGCCCCATGCCGTCAATCCATGCCGCGCGGGACAAAAGCGTGTCGGTGCCGCGATACAGCAATGTGTCTGCAATATCGGCTTTCGGCAAGGTATGCGCTTGGGTCAAAGCATCGCATAGCGCATTCCAGTCCAACAATGCGTTGCCCTCGTCAAAGCCGATAATCTCGAAACTCATAGCGTGGCCTCTTCCGGTGTTAATACCTCGTGCCGAACCAGAGCATTCGCCCAACCTTCCGGCCCGTTAAATTGGTGCGTTTGCCATCCACGCGATGCCGCTGCATCAATGTTTTCACCCACATCGTCGGTGAATAACAACGATGTTGGCGGCAGGCCGCTGCCATGTTCCAGCAGCTCGTAAATACGTGCGTGGGGCTTCATTTCTTGAAGGTGACCAGATACATATTTCTGATCAAACTCGTTAAAGAACGGGTAGTGTCCGGCGGCCGCCTCAAAGGTGCCAATGCCGAAATTGGACAGGGCAAAAACCGGTATGCCCTTGGCGCGGATTGCTCGCAACAAGCGCACTGATCCTGAAATTTCGGGTGCTGCCATTTTAATCCAGCTGCCGTGCCACAGCCGGATTTCTTTGCTGTATTCGGGGTGTGCATCGGCGAATTCATAGACGGTTTCACGAAACGGCGCACCCAGATCAATGCGCTCGTTCATGCTGTAGATATCCACTGCAGCAAAAAATTCACGTCGCCGTTCTGGGCCAATTTCGCTGTCGTAAAACCGTTCGGGATGCCATTCAATCAGCACTCTGCCGATGTCAAAAACCACAGCTTTAATCTGGCCCATTACCCGCTTCTTTCATCGCTTTGTTCAATTCACTATCCAATGAGGAAAGGAAACGCGACCGGTCCGCTTTTGTAAAGGCTTTCCCGCCGCCTTGACGGAACGGGTCTGCCGCGCGCAGGTCGGTCATCAAATCACGGGTGGCTAGAATATTGCCGATGTTGGCTGTGGTAAAAACCTCGCCGTTGTGGCGCAACACGCGGGCACCAGACTCGATACATTTGGCGGCCAGCGGGATGTCACCTGTTACCACTACATCGCCACGCCCAGCGCGATCCGCGATCCACATATCGGCGACATCGGGGCCGTCAGGAACGAACACCAATTCGACCAGTGGATTTTGCGACGGGCGCAAGCCACCGTTACAGACCACATACATTTTCAGCCCGCGGCGGGTGGCGACGCGTTCAGCTTCTTCTTTGACCGGACAGGCGTCGGCATCGATGTAGATGGCTGTCATAGAAATTCTTTCATGTTGTCTAAAATGTGCCGACCCAGGAAATCACCAGCGAAATAGTGAGTATGCTAACAAGCGTCGAGACCAGGATCGTGGCCGAAACGCGGTGTGGCGCGACATTATAATGCTGGGCCAGAATATAGACATTTCCTGCCACCGGAAGCGATGCTGCCGCTATCATAACGCCTGCGTCGAACCGCACCACGTCAAAGATCAGCAAGGCGCAGATGCCCACAGCGATCGGATGCAACACCAGTTTTGCAAAGGATAGCCAGATTGCCACCGACATCCGTTCAGCAGATTTGTAGGCCAGTGATGCACCAATCGCAAACAGTGCACCGGGGGTTGCCGCGTCACCAAGGATGGTCAGGAATTCGTTGGCGGGAGCGGGGATCGGCAGGTTGGCAGCGGACCACAACAGCCCTGCGGCCATCGACATCACCATCGGGTTTTTCAGCACGCCTTTGCCGACGCTGGCCAGAACCCCGAATGACATGCGCCCGTCACGGCTGCCGGTGATCAGGATCACGACCAGACTGGAAAACACGATCAGGTCAATCGAAAGGATCATCATGATCGGGCCGATTGCGGCCTTGCCCAACAGGACCGCCAGCATCGGCAGACCCAGAAACCCCATGTTGCCAATGATGCCGCATTGCGCCTCGATAGCGGCCTCGGCCACCGGTAACCCGCGCGCTTTGGCAACCAGTGTGACCAGCAGATAGACCACCACAGAGCCCAGCAAATAGGCACTGGCGAACTGGGCATCAAACAGTTCAGCCACGGGCAGGGTGGCGGCGAACCGAAACAACATCGCCGTCAGGGCAAAGTAAAAGACGAATTTCGTCAGATAAGCGGTCGCCTCGGCAGGGAAGAACCGCGTACGGCCCGCCGTATATCCAACCCCCATCAGGGCAAAAAACGGCAGGGTTTTAAGGAAGATTTCCAGCATGCTTCCCCCTTAGCACTCCATCAGCAGTGGCGCTAGCCCCCGCCGATCAATACCCCAGCCGCAAACACCAGCACCCCCCCCAGAACGACCTGAAAAGTGGCGCGCATTACGGGCGTTTCCATGAATTTATACTGCAGCCAGACGATGGCCCATAATTCGACGAACACGACCATGATGGCGATGGTTGTTGCCGTCCAGAAATCGGTGATCAGATACGGCAACGCATGACCCAAGCCGCCGATTGTTGTCATTACGCCCGATGCAAATCCGCGTTTTACAGGGGAGCCGCGGCCAGATAACTCGCCATCATCTGATGCCGCCTCGGTGAACCCCATCGAAATACCGGCACCGATAGAGGCTGCCAACCCGACCAGAAATGTGGTCCATGTATTATGCGTGGCAAAGGCCGTGGCAAAGATTGGTGCAAGGGTTGAAACCGAACCATCCATCAACCCCGCCAACCCCGGCTGCACCCAAGTCAGCACGAATTGACGATGCGCGGTTCGGTCCTCGGCGGTTTTAGCATCGCCGCCCAGATGCTCGGTCTCTAGCGCACTTGCGGTGGTCATGTGCCCCGCTTCTTCGGCCGCCAGACTACCCAACAATTTCCGCGTTGCGGCATCGGATGTTTCACTTGCGGCTTTGGTGTAGAATGCTTCTGCATCCTTCTCCATTTTCGCGGCTTCTTCGCGGATACGCTCTAGTCCCAGATTTTCGATCAACCACACAGGGCGGCGGGCATAAAACCCTGCAACATGTTCCCGCCGGATCAATGGGATCACATCACCAAATCGGGACTGGTGTAGATCAATCAGACGGCGGCGATGCCCGTCTTCCTCAAGCGCCATTCCGTCGAACACTTTGGCCGAGGTGGGGAATTCGGCGCGCAGATTTTCGGCATAGCCGCGATAAATCTGGGCGTCATCCTCTTCTGACGATATGGCAAGTGCAATAATTTCCTGTTCATTCAGATCGGAAAAACGGCGGCGGTTGCTGACACCTGGGATCATGGCTAACTCCTTTATTAGAACTATTCTAATTAGCGATCTTGCTGGCGGAGGCAAGACAAAAAAATAAACTGTTCGGTTCACTTTTTGATTGAAAACTAAACCGTTTGGTTCATATATGATTCTGAACGAAATAGTTCACATAAGGATTTGAACTATGACACATACAAAATCAGCCATCCTTGGCCTTGCATTTACCGCCCTTGCTGCCCCTGCATTTGCAGGTGGGTTTGCCTTTGATCTTCCTCGCCTGACATTTCCCGAACCAAAACCACCAGTTGTCAGCCAGAAATGCACGACCCCGGCGACCCTTAATGCTGGCAATTGCACAACAGAATAACTACTCACGACCCCTCTTCCCTGCCCTCTTTCTTGTGGGCTAACTGGGCAGGCATCGTGCCTGCCCTTTTTCATCTTTTCTTGCCCAAACTGAACTGTTCAGACTATAGTCCAGTTCCTATGAGGAGAGAACAATGACTGCCACAGCAGACAAGATCAGAAAAGGCCGCAAATACGATCAGGTTCTGGACGGCGCGCGCACTGTTTTCATGAAGGACGGGTTTGAGGGGGCGAGCGTTGATGACATCGCCAAAACCGCAGGTGTGTCCAAGGCCACGCTATATAGCTACTTCCCTGACAAACGGCTGCTGTTTGCCGAGGTCGCCAAAACCGAGTGTATCCGTCAGGCAGATAATGCGCTCGAAGTGGTGGCAGATGATGCAAGTCCGGCCGAGGTTCTCTATGCGGCGGGATCAAAGATGATTGAATTCTTCACGTCCGAATTCGGGTTAAGCATGTATCGCATCTGCACGGCTGAATCCGGCCGTTTTCCCGAATTGGGTCAGCGATTTTATAAATCCGGCCCGCTATTGGTGCGTGAACGTCTTGTCGATTACTTCCATAAGGCGGTTGCCAAGGGGCAATTGGGCATCACCGATTTTGATCTGGCCGCAGACCAGTTTGCCGAATTGTGCAAAGCATCATTCTTTCCCAGCCTGCTATGCGGACTGGAAACCGACTTTACGCGCGAAGAAATTGATCGCGTTCTGAATGGTGCGGTCGAGATGTTTATGGCGCGGCACGGGGTTTGAAAAGATTATCCATAAAAATCCGTTGCATCACGCACATGAACTTTCCTTTCCCTTAGTTCGATCAGGTCTTTTCCAGAAAGTAGCCAAACTTTCGAAAATCTAGCCATACAATCGGGAAGGGACGACAAGGCAGCGAGCTTCCAATCGGCATCTTCAAAGCTATCAGAATCAGTGTTTGAATAGAGGAGTAACTCATCACAGAGATCCGATGCCTTGATGCATTTCTTTAGTATTGCTTGGTTGAGTATCTCAGAGAACTGCTTCGACCTATCTGGATTCATCAAGTCAATATTTCTAATAGCAAATTCATCAGTTTCACACGCCCTTTTCTCATTTTCAGTCCATTCAGTCTGCTCTCGTGGATCGCACGCCTCACCAACTTCAACCCCGACTTTCCTGTTGCCAATTGAAATCATGAAATCTGGATTTTCACCTTTCGAGACTGTGATAGGAAAATCAAACAGGAAATTCTTCAGCTGGTATTTGAAGAACCTATTCAGGACAAAGCGCTCTAGGCAATCCTGTTTTCCGCGCCTTTCCAGCCGCGGCGGCGCTGTTACACCCCAAGTTTCCAGCAGGTGCGTTAGCTGGGTTAGGTTTTGCGCGTTAAACTCAGATTGATAGTCCAAGAAATTCACTACCCACCCAACCTCTCCGCATGCCACTTCACATGGTCCTTGGCGAACGTCGAGACGAAGTAATAGCTGTGGTCGTAACCCTCCTGCATGCGAAACACGCTGGGGATGCGGGTGGTGGCGAGGGCGGCTGACAGGGCTTCGGGTTTGAGCAGGTCGAGAAACTGGTCCGCAGTTCCCTGATCCACAAGCACGTCGCGGGGCCAGCCTTTGGTGCCAACCAGAAGGGTCGCGTCATGGGTGGCCCATGTGGTCTCGTCCTCGCCCAGATAGGCCGACAATTGCACGCGGCCCCAGTCGGAGGCGGTCGGGTTGGCGATCGGTGCGAAGGCCGAAACCGAGGTGAACACATCGGGGTTGTTCAGCGCCAATGTCAGCGCACCGTGGCCGCCCATCGAGTGGCCGGTGATGCCGCGTTTGTCACTGACGGGGAAATTTTTGGCGATCAGGGCGGGCAGTTCATTCAGCACGTAATCATACATCTGGAAATGTGCCGCCCATGGTTCCTGCGTTGCGTTCACATAGAACCCCGCGCCCTGCCCCAAGGCGTAATTTTCGTCATCTGCCACGCCTTCGCCGCGCGGCGATGTGTCGGGATAGATCACCGCAATGCCGTGCTTGGCCGCGTGTTCCTGCAGCGCCGCTTTGGTCATCGCGTTCTCGTGGGTGCAGGTCAGGCCTGACAAATACCACAGCGCCGGAACCGGCCCTGATCTGGCCTGTGGCGGCAGATAGACCGCAAAGGTCATCTCGCAATTACAGGTGGATGA
>CAYYOF010000029.1:0-8306 GCA_964473185.1 uncultured Marinosulfonomonas sp.
GTGGTCCAGCACCGCGTTGACGAACTTTGGCTCGCGCCCGTCAGGAAAGAACGCCTTGGCCACATCAACGTATTCGTTGATCACCACCTTGGGCGGCGTGTCGCTGCGCATCAGTTCGGCACCAGCGGCGCGAAACAGGGCGCGCAGGGTTGGGTCAATGCGTTTCAGCGGCCATTTTTCCACCAATGCACGATCCGTCATCTGGTCAATCGGCCCTTGGCTATTAACCGCATTTTCCAGCAGCGTGCGAAACAGGGTCAGATTGCCCTCGGCCATTTCCTCGCCCTCATAAACAGCCCCAAAGCGGTGCTCTTCGAACTGGTCGCGCACATCGTCAATCGTCTGGGCGGAATGCTCCATTTGAAACAGCGCCTGCACCGCATATAGGCGGGCGGCAGATTTCATTTGGCGTTTATCGGTCATGCTGTTTTGGGTCCATCATCGGTGCTATCGGCCATCAGGAATTCGCCTGAAGCGGGTTTGAACCCGATGCCTTTTGTCTCGTTGCCCCATTTGCGCGACAACGCCACCAGATGCAAGGCCGCAATCGCCGCCCCAGCGCCTTTATTCTGATCCTTCACATCGGCGCGCACTTTGGCTTGCTTGCGGGTTTCAACCGTCAGGATGCCATTGCCGATACAAATGCCGTTCAACCCCATCTGGCTGATCATCCGACTGGAGTCGTTGCAAACCGTGTCGTAATGGGTGGTTTCACCGCGGATAACACAGCCCAGCGCGACGTAGCCGTCAAAATTGCTGGCGCGCTCGGAAATCGCAATGGCGGTGGGGATCTCCAGCGCACCGGGCACCTCGACCAGATCGTAAGTGCCGCCCGCGTCCTTAATGGCTTTCTTGGCCCCCTTTACCAGATCATCGGCGATGTCTTTGTAGTAAGGTGCGACCACGATCAGCAGTTTGACCGGTTTTTTAAATTCAGGCACCGGCGGGGTGTAGTGTTTTTCATGTGCGGCCATCAGATCATATCCTTCGGGATTGCGCGGGTGCCTTCAATCGACAGCCCGTAGGCTTCCAGTCCAACGACCTTGGGCAAAGGAGAGTTGGTGGCGAGGATCAGCCGTGTCAAGCCAAGCGCCGATAATATCTGCGCCCCCAGCCCGTATTGGCGCAGGGTTCGGGGCGACGCGCCATCCTCGTCCACCAGTTTCATTTCGGTGTCGCGCAGCAGCACCACCACGCCGCGCCCCTCGCTGGCGATCAGGGTCATGGCGGCGGGCAGCTCGCAAGCAGGGCTGGGACCAAGGCCCAGAACATCCTCCAAAGGGTTCAGCGCGTGCATCCGCACCAGCACAGGATCATCCGTGGTCAGATCACCCTTGGTCAGCACGATATGTTCGGCCCCCATCGTTTCATCGGTGAAAACCCGCATCATCCAGTCGCCGCCAAATTCGCTGGTGACGGCGCGAACAGCGCTTTCGTTCACCAGATTGTCGTGGCGACGCCGATAGGCGATCAGATCGGAAATGGTGCCGATTTTCAAGTTATGCAACTGCGCAAAGGCCACCAGATCGGGCAACCGCGCCATTGTGCCGTCCTCATTCATAATCTCGCAGATCACACCGGACGGGTTTAGCCCCGCCAGACGGCTGACATCGACGGCCGCTTCGGTATGGCCAGCCCGCACCAGAACGCCGCCTTCGCGGGCCCGCAGCGGGAACACATGGCCGGGCGTGGCAATATCGGCGCCGGTTTTGGACTGGTCAATCGCCACCGCCACCGTGCGGGCACGGTCATGGGCGGAAATGCCGGTGGTCACGCCCTCGCGGGCCTCGATCGATACGGTGAACGGCGTGTCATACCGCGAGGCATTGCCCGACGACATTTGCGGCAAGCCCAGCGCGTCAATCCGCTCGCCGGTCAGCGTCAGGCAAATCAGCCCGCGCCCGTGTGTGGCCATAAAATTAACCGCTTCAGGCGTCGCCATCTGCGCGGGGATCACCAGATCGCCCTCGTTTTCACGGTCCTCGTGGTCGACCAGAATAAACATCCGGCCATTGCGCGCGTCCTCCAGAATTTCCTCGGTCGAGGAAATTACGTCGCTGAAATCTGTCATGTTACTGTCCTGTTGTTGCGCTGAAATAGGCTTCAGCGGTGATATATCCGGCCAATCGACCAGCGACGCACCATTCGCGTTCCAATGCGGTGTCGCCAATTGCCACCACACAATCGGCGGGCAATTTGGCGGGGGCAAGGGCCGTCAGGATAACTGCGCGGGTTTGTCCCCATGTGTGGGTCAGGTCGGGGGCGTTGATAACGGTGTCCAGATCAATGCCGGATTTCGTCGCAGCGGCGATCACATCACCTGTGGTCAGCGGCTTTTGCACCGCGACCAGACGACCGCAGCGCTGCAACGCGGCCAGTTTTTGGGCGCGATCTTGCGCCATTGCGCCGGATGCCTTTAGCAAACGCAGCGCATTGGAGGAAAACAGAAACGCCACCACATCGTGGCCGCTGGTCGCGCGGATCGAGGCGTAGGATTTGTAATCCAGCCCTAGTTCCTGCGCCCGCTTCACCCTTCGCCGGATCACCTCGATTGGCAGCTTGGGTAGCAGCTTGGCCCGCGCCTTGGTCCATGCCAGCTTGCGAAACGCCACGCCGGTTGCCATTGTCGGCCCGTTGTTGTGCCCCGCCTCGATCATTTGCCCCACTCCTGCAAACGCGCCACATACCGCGCCAATGTGTCGATCTCTAAATTCACCGCGTCCCCGACTGCCACATCGCCCCAAGTGGTCGCAACCTTGGTGTGCGGGATGAAATTAATGCCGAATTCAGCGCCATCCACATCATTCACTGTCAGCGAGGTGCCGTTCAACGCGACGGACCCCTTGGAGGCAATGAACCCCGCCAATGCATCGGGGCTGCGCAGGGTGACGCGGGTGCTGTCGCCCTCGTCCGCCACCGCAATCACTTTGGCCAGCCCGTCAACATGGCCCGACACGATATGCCCGCCCAACTCGTCACCAACCTTTAGCGCCCGCTCAAGGTTCAGCCGTTTGCCTACGGTCCAAGCGCCGATATTGGTCTTGCCAATGCTTTCCGCCGAAATCTGCACATCAAACCAGCCTTGCGGATCTGTTCCCAGCGCGATCACCGTCAGACAAACCCCGTCACAGGCGATAGACGCGCCAATATCAATGCCCGCCACGTCATATCCGGTGCCAATCCGCGCACGCAAATCGCCGCGCTGATCCAGTTCCAGCACTTTGCCGATATCTGTGATAATTCCGGTGAACATTGCAGCACTCCTTACCCATGCTTGACCCCATATTTGACCTAGCCAATTGCACCTATAGCCGCAATAGCACACCCGATGTTTACTATTTTACGCCAAATAGGACAAAACGCCATATTTTAGCCCAATCCGGCGGGCAATATCACAATAACGCGTGACAACAGTTGCGCATTGATTCAAACAGTCCCTATCTGGGGGCAGGTAATTCGTAGGGTGTAATGGCTTACACAACCGGCTCTGATCGCTGTTTTCTCTTCCTGCAAGGGCCGCATGGACCCTTTTTCAACCGGCTGGGCAAAATGCTGCGCACGGCGGGCGCACAGGTTTGGCGCGTCGGGTTTAATGCCGGCGACCGCGCGTTCTGGTTTAATTCAGCCAGCTATATCTCCTATGAGGACACGCAGGAAAACTGGCCCGACCGGTTTGATACGATTGTCGCGCAAAAAGGCATCACCGATCTGGTTTTATATGGTGACACCCGTTTTATCCACGCCGAAGCCATAAAACGCGCCAAGGCATCAGGCCTAACCGTGCATGTGTTTGAAGAAGGGTATTTGCGCCCCTACTGGGTGACATACGAGCGTGATGGCACCAACGGAAATTCCCGCCTGATGGATATGAACGTTAAATCCATGCGCAAAACACTGGCCAACACCGATATTATCACCCCCGAAGCGCCAAGCCATTGGGGTGATATGCGCCACCATGTGTTTTACGGTGCTTTATACCATTGGTTTGTGATGTTCCGGAACGGCGCTTACCGCAATTTCAAAGCGCACCGTGAACTGGGTGTTGTGGCCGAATTCAAGCTATATTTACGCCGGTTGCTGATGATGCCCACCCATTGGGTCAGCCGTGTGATTGCAACCACACGGGTCAAACGCGGCGGTTACCCCTATCATCTGGTGCTGTTGCAGCTGGAACATGACAGCAGTTTTCAAGCCCATAGCCCGTTCACCAAAATGGCCGAATTTCTGGATGTGGTGATTGAAGGGTTTGCCAAAGGTGCCCCGATCCACCACCACCTTGTTTTCAAGGCGCATCCATTGGAAACCGGCCGCACAGCCCTGCGCAAAATCGCCCGTGAAATCGCCCGTGAATATGGCGTCGAAAAACGGGTGCATTATGTGCGCGGCGGCAAACTGGCGCAATTGCTGGACCACACCCGCAGCGCTGTGACGGTAAATTCAACCGCCGCGCAACAGGTTCTGCGACGCGGAATTCCGCTTAAGGTGTTTGGCGATGCGGTTTTCGCCAAACCCGAATTTGTCTCGACCCTGCCGTTGCCCGAATTTTTCAGCCAACCCAGTCGTCCCGACGTGCGTGCCTATAAGGAATATCGCCAGTATTTGCTGGAAACGTCGCAAATATCGGGCGGGTTCTATTCGGCCCGCGGGCGCGATCAGTTAATGCGGCTGGTGGTCGATATGGTGCTGGCCCCGCAAGACCCCTATGAGGCATTGGAAACCGGGAACGCGGCACCAAGGCAACAGTTGCGCGTTGTAAACTAGTCCTGCAAATCAAAGCGCTATCTTTTTGCACCGGATTCCCGTAGCTTACAAAAAAAACTTGAGGCAGTGTTATATATAAAAAGGAGACCCGATAGTGAAAATCACGGGTTCAACTTGGGCTAAAGCAGTGGCCCTTACAGCAGCACTTGCTGTTGTGTCATCATGTGGCTTGCCGCGTTCCGGCCCCAACAAGCGTGAAATCTATTCGGGTTCGGTCCTGAAAGAAGGCGACGCATTCGTTATTTCCGTTAATGACCATGTCACCCGCACAACGGCTGTTGTGCCCGCTCTGGGCTTCTCCAAAGCCTTCAAAAACGCCGGTGTTGTCGGGTCTGACACCATTCGCGCTGGCGATACATTGGGTCTGACCATTTGGGAAAACGTCAGCGATCCTTTGCTCGGCTCCCCTGGCCAAAGTGCGACACCGCTAGAACAAGTGCAGGTTGATGGCGCCGGCTTTATCTTTATCCCCTATGCTGGGCGCATCCGCGCGGCGGGCAATTCCCCCGAAGCATTGCGCCGGATCATCACCGCCAAACTGGACAAACAAACCCCCGACCCACAGGTGCTTGTCACCCGTCTTGCCGGTGACGGCGCAACTGTTTCGATCATTGGCGGTGTCAGTGGTCAGGGCATCTATGCGATTGAGCGCCCGACACGCACGCTAAGTTCAATGCTGGCGCGGGCGGGCGGCATCGCGGTCGAATCTAAAATCGCCCAGATCACGGTTATTCGTGGCAAACAGCGTGGTAAAATCTGGTTCCAAGACTTGTACAAGCATCCAGAACTGGACATCGCCCTGCGCGGTGGCGACCGGATTTTAGTCGAGGAAGACTCCCGCGCCTTTACCGCAATGGGGGCGACGGGCGCGCAAAACCGCGTGCCTTTCACTACCCAGTCCCTTTCGGCAATCGAGGCCATCGCCCAGGTTGGCGGGCTAAGTTCTAACTTGGCCGATCCAACAGGTGTGTTTGTTTTCCGCAACGAGCCCGAAGAGATTGCAAATGCCGTTTTGGCCCGCAATGATCTGCAAGGGGCGCAACGTATGGTTTACGTGCTAGACCTGACCGAACCCAATGGCATGTTTCAGGCCCGCGATTTCGTGATTCGGGATGGCGATACCGTTTATGTCACCGAAGCACCGTTTGTTCAGTGGAGCAAAACATTATCGGCGATCACCGGTTCGCTGAATTCGGCCGATACGCTGAACACATTGGTGGGCAACTAACGGGGCATGCCACAGCAAAATGAAACACAAGCCGCCGATGGGGAAACCCGTCGGCGGCTTTATGTTTATAACGGCGGGTTTCTAACTCAGGCGCGCATCCGGCGCATTTTGCAACTGTCAGGCTATGACATAAAACTGGGCAGACCCTCTGGTGACGACATGATCGGCGTCTGGGGCCAAAGCCCGACCTCGCCGCGTGGCGAGGCGGTATCGCGCCACACAGATGCGCCGATATTGCGGGTTGAGGATGCGTTCCTGCGCTCGATCCACCCTGGACGGTCGGGCGAGCCACCGCTGGGCCTGTTTCTGGATCAAAACGGGGTGCATTTTGACCCCGCCACGGTCACCGACCTTGAAACCCTTCTGGCCACGCATCCGCTGGATGATACCGCCCTGCTGAACCGTGCCCGTGTCGCGGTTCAGCGGCTAAAGGCGGCGGATCTGTCAAAATACAACTGTCATGATCCCGACCACCCCCTGCCCGCCCCCGGATATGTGCTGGTGATTGATCAGACCAAAGGCGACGCCTCGGTCACGGCATCGGGTGGCAATACGGCCAGTTTCAGGGAAATGCTGGTGTTTGCACAGGAAGAGCACCCAGGCGCACAAATCATTATCAAAACCCACCCTGAAACCGCTGCTGGGCACCGTGCGGGGTATTTCGGCGCGTCCGACGTCAGCCGTCGGGTATCGCTGCTAACCGATCCCGTGTCGCCTTGGGCGTTGATGGAGGGGGCGATTGCGGTCTATACCGTGTCCTCGCAACTAGGGTTCGAGGCGATTCTTGCTGGTCACAAACCGCGCGTCTTTGGCCAGCCGTTTTATGCCGGATGGGGGCTGACGGATGATGAAAATCCGGTGCCACGGCGGGTGCGCGTCCTGACCCGCCCGCAATTATTTGGCGCCGCGATGATCCTGTATCCGAAATGGTATGACCCCTACCGCGATCAATTGTGCGAGCTGGAATGCGTGATTGATACGTTAGAGGCGCAAGCGCGGGAATGGCGCGAGGACCACAACGGCCATGTGGCGATGGGCATGCGCTTGTGGAAACGCGCCCCGTTACAGGCATTTTATGGCCGCACCAAAAAACTGCGGTTTGAGGATAACCCCGCCAAGGCCCGCACCTTGGCCCGCGAGACCGGAGCAGGCCGGATGATCTGGGCGGGCAAGGAACTGCCGGAAATGTATGACGACCCCGTACTGCGCGTCGAGGACGGTTTTTTACGTTCCCGCGGGTTGGGCGCCTCCCTGAACGCGCCGCTATCACTGGTCACCGATGACCTTGGCATTTACTATGATCCGACCCGCGACAGTCGCCTTGAGCAAATGATTGCCGTGTCTTGCGAACTGCCCGATCACGCCATCATGCGCGCCGAGCGGCTGATCACCAGCCTGACCCGCGCGGGGTTAAGCAAATATAATGTCGGCGATGCAACCCTGCCCGATTTGCCCAAAGGCCATCGCATCCTTGTGCCCGGCCAAGTCGAGGACGACGCCTCGATCCTGAAAGGTTGCGTGGGGCCATGCAGCAACCTTGATTTGCTCAAACGCGCCCGCACCGACAACCCGCAAGCCGTGATCATCTACAAACCCCACCCCGATGTTGAAGCGGGCTTGCGCCAAGGCAAGATTGCACCCGAGGAGGAGGCAAAATACGCAGATATCACTGTGCAAAACGCCGATCCAATCGCCTTGATTGATGTGGTGGACGAGGTCTGGACCCTGACCTCCCTACTGGGGTTCGAGGCCCTGCTGCGCGGCAGGTCCGTCACCTGTCTGGGTGTGCCATTCTACGCCGGATGGGGCCTGACCCGTGATCTGGGGGCAATCCCAGAACGGCGTCACGCCCGGCCAACATTAGCCCAACTGACCCACGCCACCCTGATTGATTATCCGCGTTATTTTGATCCCGTCACCAAACAGCCCTGCCCTGTCGAAGTGATCGTTGAACGCTTAAAAAACAGCAGTTTACCGCGCGGGCACCCTTCAATGCGCCTCTTGGCAAAACTGCAAGGTGTGTTCGCCAGTTACGCGCACCTATGGCGATAATTATGTATTAAATCCAGCGTCTTACACTATTTAAGTAAGATGCATACTGGGCGCGATAGGTGCGGCGCAAATGGTTTTCCTCGCCAACAATAAACCGTTTTTCAATCACCCAGACAAAGATCGGGATCAGCGGCAGCGACAGCACCGCATCCCAGCGCAATATCACCCCCGCCAAAATCATCGCATCCCCCAGATAGATCGGGTTGCGCGATTTTTTGTAGATACCGGATTGCACAAAATGGCTGCTGTCACGGCGCGGCATGAT
>CAYYOF010000029.1:8406-31596 GCA_964473185.1 uncultured Marinosulfonomonas sp.
GGTTGCCAACACGCGATCCTGATGGATGGCAGCCCGTCTTGCGGCACGGGCTTTGTCTATTTCGGCCGGTTTAATGGCACGCGAAAGCCCGGAATGGGCATCACGGCGGCCTTGCTAACCAGTCACGGCATCACCGTCTGGTCCGAGGCGGAGATTGACGCCTTGGCCGCCCACCTGGCTGCGCGGTAGCCCCTTGCAATCGCGCCGCAGCCCGATACAGTTTCGCCAAACATCAGGAGCCATTCATGACCGATTTCACTGCCACCAAAGCCATGTTCCACCTGCCCGACGGGATGATTTATCTGGATGGCAATTCGCTTGGCCCCCTGCCCAAGGCCGCCCCCGCCCGCATGACAACCACGATGCAGGACGAGTGGGGCGAGATGCTGATCACCGGCTGGAACCGTGCGGGATGGATGGAGCAACCCACCCGGATTGGCGACCGCATAGCCCGTCTGATCGGGGCCGAAGCCGGCCATGTGGTGATGGGCGATACATTGTCGATCAAGGTCTATCAGGCGCTGGCCTCAGCATTGGAAATGCGCCCAGACCGGCGCGTGATCCTGTCCGATAACGGCAACTTCCCGACGGACCTGTATATGGCCGAGGGGTTGATTGAATCCTTAGGTCGCCAACACCAGTTAAAAACCCCCGCCCCCGCAGATGTGGCGGATCACATCAACGAAGATGTAGCGGTGCTGATGCTGACCGAGATTGACTACCGCACAGGGCGTAAACACGACATGAAGGCGCTGACCGAACAGGCCCATGCCGCTGGTGCGCTGGTGATCTGGGATCTGGCCCATTCAGCGGGCGCGCTGCCCGTTGATCTGGCAGGTTGCAACGCCGATTTTGCCGTCGGTTGCACCTATAAATACCTGAACGGTGGCCCCGGTGCGCCCGCCTTTATCTATGTCGCGCCGCGCCACGCGCAAACGGTACGCCCTGCCCTGTCAGGCTGGCTCGGCCATGCCGCCCCCTTCGCGTTTGATCTGAACTATTCCGCAGGCAGCGGCATTGAACGGATGCGCGTCGGCACCCCGCCAGTGTTGCAACTGGCCGCGTTAGAGGCCGCGATGGATGTCTGGGACATGGCAAATATGGCGGATGTCAGGGCCAAATCTATCGCGCTGTGCGACAGGTTCATCGCAGGGGTCGAGGCCGCCTGCCCCGCCCTGAAACTCGCCAGCCCGCGGGACGGTGCGCAGCGTGGATCACAAGTGTCGTTCCATTTCGACAATGGCTATCCGGCGATGCAAGCCCTGATCGCGCGGGGTGTAATAGGCGATTTTCGCGCACCCGACATCATGCGCTTTGGCTTTACCCCGTTATATATCGACGAGGGCGATGTGGATGCCGCCATTGCGATCATAATGGATGTGATAGAGAATGACCTATGGGACAAGGACGAATACAAACAACGCAGCCGGGTGACATAAGTGTCCGCCGCGCCACAGCACAGAACCACACAGCACTTTACCACGTTTACTACCGGTCTGTGCGCGAAGGCGCGGGCGCATTTTATACCGAAGAACAACGCGCCGCTTGGGCCGTGTCAGAGCAGCCCAAATCAGCCCTCCCCGCTGCAGATGACACGCTATTGCGCTGGCTTGCCGAAGTTGACGGCCAGATCGTCGGCTTTATGGCCGTTACACCTGACGGCTACCTTGACCTTGCCTTTGTGCTGCCCGAATGGATGGGCCGCGGCGTGGCGCAAGCTGTCTATGACCCGCTGCTTGAGTGGGCGCAGGGCGCTGGCCTGAAACGGCTGACCACCCACGCAAGCCACTTTGCCCGCCGGTTTTTTGCCAAACAGGGCTGGCAGGTGGATACCCCTGAAATCCACGCCCACAACGGGCAAGAATTCGAGCGCTTTTGTATGAGCCTTGATCTGAACAGATCAGCCTGAAAAGCGTTCTGGAGAACCACAATGAAAAAACCTTACAACCCCGCTGATGACGGCGCTGAAATGTCCTTTGACGGGCGTATGTCCTATGGCGATTATCTGCACCTAGATAAACTGCTGGACGCGCAACACCCGCTAAGTGAAGCCCATGATGAAATGCTGTTCATCATCCAGCACCAAACGAGCGAATTATGGATGCGGCTGGCCATTCACGAGGTGGTCGCGGCCCGCAGCGCCCTTGCCACCGGATCGCCCCGTCATGCGTTCAAAATGCTGGCCCGCGTGGCGCGGATATTCGAACAACTGAATAACGCGTGGGACGTGCTGCGCACCATGACGCCTTCGGAATATACCACGTTTCGCGAAACGCTGGGCCAATCCTCGGGCTTTCAATCGTGGCAATACCGTTTGATCGAGTTTGCCGTGGGCAATCGCAACGTCGCGATGATCAAACCTCATGAACACCGCGCCGATATCGCCGAAATGCTGCGCGCTGAACTGGCCCAACCCAGCCTCTATGACACGGCGCTACAGGTGTTGCACAAGGCCGGTTACAAGGTGCCGGATGCCGTGCTGAACCGCGACCTGTCACAACCCTATCAGGCCGATACGGGCGTTATGGCCGCATGGACCGAAGTTTACAAAAACCCAGATGAAAACTGGGAACTATACGAGCTGGCAGAAAAGCTGGTCGATTTCGAGGATTATTTCCGGCGCTGGCGGTTTAACCACGTCACCACGGTCGAGCGCATCATTGGCCTAAAACGCGGCACCGGCGGCACCAGCGGTACATCCTATTTGCGCAAAATGCTAGATGTCGAGATTTTCCCCGAACTCTGGCATCTGCGCACAGAACTATAAGCATTTTCGTTCTATATATATCCGCGCCGCAGGCATAAAAGTTTTTCTTGCCTCCGGCGGTGTGCGTTGACAGAGAGTATTACAGTGATGCCGGAAGACCCCGAACAAGGCAGGAAGTTACCGGATGGGGTAAGTAAATAAGGGCTTTTGCAACGTGATGGCGTGGCGGAATATGTTTTGCGCGTGACATTGCAGTAAGGCGAAAATTGGCCCTGTGGCGAAGAACCGAAGGCCGTGGGTCTTCAAGTGGGAAATTATGAGGCGGCGTTAAAGCCCCTGTAAAACAAGGCTTAAATGGGGGCTTTAACACCAGAACAAACGTGATCGGAAAAACTGGAACATGCAAATCGGGTTGCATGTTTGGTTTCCAGTTGCATGTTTGCCGTAAACCTTAATAAAATATGGAGATTAGGGGTGATAGGTGCCGATATTTAGCAAGCCGAACATGCAACTGATTTTGATCATATCAACTCTAAATCGAGAACTTCCCAATTGCGCTTGTCCATTTTTTCACCGGTCCCTGTGTAACGAATTTTGCAGGTGAAGTGCAGGCGCTGGACCCCGCTCACATCGACATATGATTTAATCGTGTAGCGGTTGCGACCATGTCGGTAGGCAGAAAAATCGAGCCACGGGAAATCTACATCCGCATAGGAAGCCAGTTTGTCGCGGACAATGTTCGTGCAGATTACAAAGGCGTCGGCATTCAAATCTTCTGCGTCCAATTCGTTGAAGTGGGCCCCAAACTTTTCGGGCTTCATCTTGCGTTCGTTGTCGCACCAGCCAACAACATCTTCAAACAACAAAGTGCCGTATTTGTTTGCAGCAAAATCCCCCATGCATTGAACATATGTTTCCAATTGGCTGGCTGCCTCTGGATCATACTTGGCGATGACAGCTGCCACTGCCGATTTTAGATCATCACGGCTGAGTTCGGCATAGTCAGATAGCGTCAGGGCCTCATAAGACACAGGGATATTTTTTGCACTCTCTTCTGCTGGACCAGAATTCCACATGTAGAGCCCGACAGCCAAAGCAAGAACCCAGCCAAATACATTAAACGCTTTCATATTTACCACCTAATTGTAACGAACTGCACTTATAAACGGCTCGGGCTGCAATCATCGGGTTTTCTCGACTGAATTATTTGCGTCTATCCGTATGCTTCAAACCGAATTAACTGCATCTATAACCGAATTAGCTGCGACACGACTGCAATCATCGGGCTCAAACCACATTATATGCGACTATAATTGGCGTTTCTGCTTATATTGGCAAGCCCGCTTGGCGCATGGTGGTAGCGAGTTCTTCGGTGCGGTCTGTATCTAGCTTTCCTTTCAGAAAACGCCTTATTTCAGGCAATCCGGTGTCAACCAGATTGGCCAGTGCCTTCGGAGTATAGCCTATCCGAGATAGGCGGGCATCCAGATCATCAAATCCGGCGGAAATAGTTTCTTCCACAATGTCGCGGGTGACGCAGGCCGCGCCCATTCGATAGGCGTCTGTGAAGGCGCGGTTCAGGTGTTCAGCAAACTGCAATGGGGTGGACAGTTTGTCAGCAAGATATTCTTGTGCGTTTACGTCGATGACCGTATTTGGCTTTACGCCTTTGGCCAGACATTGTTTTAGCTGCCATTGCAAAAACTCAAGGCGTTCATCGCCAATGCTGGTAAATTCAAACTTGATTGTGCGATGCCCTATTTCTTCCATAGTGGCTCGGCGCAGATCATTGTACAGTCGGGGGTGCCCTACTAAAATAACGGACAGAATGCCGCCACCTGCCGTGATAACCTCCATCAGGCGTTTCAGACCATTCAAGGTTTGGCCGTGCAAATCATGGGCCTCGTCAATAAACAGTGCGATTGGCTTTTTATTGATCTTGATCAGCTCCTGCAAAAGCCGTTCTCGACGTTCTGGCTGGGTCGGTACCTTCAGTTCAGGATCACCGGAAATGTCCATAAACAAGGCGGTGATCAGGGCGGGCAAGGCAACACGGTGCTTGTCGACAGAAAGACTGCGGGCAACGATAATCTTCTTTTCGGATACAATCTGGCTTTGCAGCCGGTTAATCATTTCGGTTTTCCCGGCACCGACCGGGCCGGTGATAGCAATCAGCCGTCCTGCCAAAATCGCACCGCGCACATCTTGCTGAAACTGCAAAAGCCGCTCGGTCTCAAAATATCCTGCTTGTGACCAGTCTTTTTCAATTCGAAAGTGCTGCATGATATGTGCGGTTAGCATAGGCTGTTCCTTTTCTATCTGCGCTGGAAGTGATCCTTAATAATTGCTTCGATTTCCGTTTTGTCTAAGGTGCGTTCGACCAGTTGCCCGACAAAAGCCAGGTTCTCCGCCGATAGTTCGGCCAAAGGCCTGGCAAGTTGTTGCGATATAGCCCGCCTGGTGCTGAGCTGATTGGCGTAGGTGATCTCGCCCCACGGATCGGGGTCATTGAAAGCCACCTTGGGCAGAGTAACAATCTCGGCGGCACAAACCTCCCCGCCCAATCCGCTTAATGCCGCTCTGGGGATGGATATTTCTTCGGCTAGGGCCGCAACCGTATCGACGCGCTTTTCTCGTGCTGATTTCACCCGCTTGCGATAACGGTGCAATGGAATAGGCCCACCTTGCCTTTGGAACGGGCTGTCGTGCGATTACCATCTGATCCGGCAGGCATATGGGTTTGCCAGTTAATCCCCAGCCGCTCCATCATGTTCTGGAAGACAAGGCTTTTGGCCACTGGCCCGTTATCCAGATAGATCATTTCGGGAATGCCTTGAAACGGGCTGTCTTCTTTTGGGACCATTGCGTTGAACATAAATCGCAGGGCGGTTTCGGCATCCTCGCCATAAACACAACGGTATTCCTGATAGGCCACACCGCTGCGGTCATCCACCAGACTGAACAGCATCATTGTTGGATTGCCTCGTTTAGGGTCTATCCACTCTGGCTGCTCAATATGTTTCAAATCGGATGGGCTGATATCAAATTGCCAAAGGGCATTGGAATGCTCCGATTCAAATCGCACCGCTGCCGGAGCACGGGTTAAACGTGATTGATCATAGCCCCATGTTCGCAGCCATCGGTTGACAGTCGTTGGCCTTAGTTGACCTTTTTCAGGCTGGATAAACCCGTTCGGCGTTTGCACCCCGTGTTCTTCAAGAACCTCAATCGCCCGATTGGTCGATATATGCCGTCCTTGCCTGTTGGTGGTGCGCAGTTTCATCGCGGCAATGATTTCGCAATATTTCACCATCTCGCGTTCAGAAAACAGGCGTGGCTGCCCCCGATCATTCCGGCGCAGCCCTTTAGGCTGATTGAACGATTTAAGGGCGCGGTAAATTGTTGATGGGCTTACACCGAAAATATCGGCGGTGCGTTGCACCTCATTTTTGCGTATTGTTGATCGCGCAGGTAAAGAGGTCAGCCGACTGCGCAGGGACAGTAATGTTTCGCTCGGAATTGATATCCCCTTACGGTCCATCCGAGAATTCCTCGACATAATGGTAAAGCGTTTGGCGGGAAATCCCCATCAGCGCACTGATTTCCTTAGCCGTAAGATCGCGGGCTTTGTAAAGTTCAACCGCATGGGCGCGTTTCGGTTGGGCGTCACGGTAAGATAACCGTGGATGAGGCACGCAAGCTGGCGAAAGAAATCATGGGGCAAGTTGCCAAGGGGGAAAACCCCGCCGAAGAACTCTCGCAACACCGCAAAGCGCCGACCGTCGCTGCCCTTTGCGAGCGGTTCTTTGAAAGCCATGTAATGGAGCGCTGCAAGCCTTCCACCCAAAGAGAATATCGCCGCGCTATTGATCTGTTTATCAATCCGGCAATGGGCAACTTTAAGGTTGTGGATGTGGAGCGCAAAGATATCGCCGAATTGCATCACAAGTTCCGCGACAAACCCTATCAGGCCAATCGCACCCTTGGGGTTTTATCAAAAATGTTCAACTTGTCGGAAATCTGGGGATTACGGCCCGATGGGTCAAACCCGTGCCGCCATGTCCCAAAATACCGCGAGATCAAGCGCGAGCGCTACCTAAGCCAAGAGGAATTACGCCGTTTGGGGCGAGTCTGAGCGCGTCGGATCGGAAACGCCTTATGTCATCGCAGCGTTCCGGTTGCTGATCCTAACGGGATGCCGCCTGAGCGAGATACAAACTCTGCAATGGAATTTTATCACCGACCAAGGGATGGAGCTTCCAGACACCAAAACCGGTGCGAGGCGCATACCCCTGCCAAGTGCAGCTAGGGCCGTTCTGGGCGCTCTGCCACGAGTCACCACCAACCCTTACGTGATCATCGGTCGGGTTGACGGGCAGCACATCACCGATCTGCAACACCCTTGGCGACGCATTCGCGACCGCGCGCAGTTGGATAATGTTCGCATTCACGACCTGCGCCATACCTATGCGTCAAACGCGGTATCATCTGGGATGCCGATCCAAATTGGTCGGGCGGCTGTTGGGCCATACACAATTGCAAACCACAATGCGTTACGCGCATCTGGCCGACGATCCCGTAAAGCAGGCCGCAGAAGAAAATGCCGCTCGATTGGAGGCGCTGGTTAATCCAGTGGCGGAACAGGCCCATAGCCTACGTATCGTTACGTAGGATATAGGTTACATTACGTTACGTAAAGGCCAAGGGCAAACCGCCGCTTGATCTGAGCGACCGCAATGCAAGCCAAATCTGGCGCTTTGAAATACGGCTTGGCGCAAAACAACTGCGCAACCGTTTCGAAATGCGCGACTGGCAAGATATCCGCGCCAGCATTGGCGACGCTTTCACAGACGCGCTAGGCCGTATTCGCTACTGCATTCCAACCGCAGGCCGCTACCGCGCCCGCTTGCCCACCCACGAGCTTTGGCGGCAATTCGAAGGCGTCATTGGCAATGACCTTTTGCAAAACTGCGCAGGTGTTCTACCAAGCGACGTGATCTACGCCAACAAAATGGCCAAAATGCGAGAAGTGGACGCACAGATAGCGGGACTGCTTATCAACCGCGCGGCGATTTCTGGTGTATCGGCTGCCGGGTTCGAGGAATTCGCGGAAGACCATGTCGAGGCGCTGATGCGGTTGGTCAAAGAACATCCGGTCCAGCTGGGCGAGCGTATTGCCAAGGTCGAGGCGAGATATCGGTGGACGTAAGCAGGCGCGAAAGCTGCCGTTCGCTGCAATTTCCGCCGATGGCAGCAATGCGCAGATAGTGTACTTTGCAAAGTTTGGCGGACGACCCCTTACCGGACATCCATCACCACTTTGCTTGCTGCGGTGCGCTCTATCCCATTGAAATTGATCGCCTACATGACCTGCGACATGCGGATCCTATAATGAAACTAGTAAAGGGGTACGTTCAACGCGCCGGCCTCACCATGTTGGACGAATTGCAGTCCGAACACTTTGTTCGCCGTCTTATGCACGCTGCTGATTATGAATTTGGCCTGCTCGCCGAACTGACTGTTCAATCGACCACGGATACTATTCACTCCACCGGTCTTTCCGTGTCCGTGAGAATATCTCACTTTGCAGAAGTTTTTAATGCCCGCTCGGCTGCAGTTGATGGCTTCAATTCATTCATCGCGGACGATTATGGCAGAGCTCCGCTAATATAAAACAGGCGTGAAAGTTTGCGACAGAACCCCGATCAATCACCAGACAGCATGCGTTCGATCAGCTGTTTCACAGTAGGGATGAACACGTCGCCATCCTTGTTGCGGTAAAAAGGATCCTTTCCTGCCTTGAATGAATTGTGTCCAGAAAAAACAAGTTGGCCATCCAGATCAATGCCCTGAATGGCCCCGACCAAACCTTTGCGAATACAATGCACCCGTGGATCAGGCCGCTTGCCATTGTTGTAGTTTTTGTCAGGATCTTGGCTCCAGGAGCTCAGCTTGCAGGTGGACAAACACCCCACGCATTCTGCCTTGTACGTCTTGATTTTGCGCGCCCGATCCCGCGTGACAAATATCAGGGTGTCATCAGGTGTTCGCAGGGGAATGTTATACCCTTTGGAAATCCAGCCTTCGACCTTCGCTTTGTCATTCGGCGACACGTGGTATTTGTTGAGCGGCACACCATGACCTGCCACCGGAATATTCATGGTCTCGTCGGGTTTTAATGCAAACGGAACCTGCCGATCAGATTGTGCAAACAGCTCTTTCATCATGGTGTTTTTATAGGCCGAGGAATGAAACCCGGTGGGGCTGAATTTATTGAGCGCAACATCGCCCTCTTGCATAGACAACAGAAGGTTTTTCCATTCGTCGGTCACGGGGTTTTCTTTGGTTAACAGATCCCGCGTTCCGATCTGGAAGGCCACCGGGCCAATTTCCGGATTATCCAGCCAGTGCGTCCAGTCACGTAGATACCAAACGCCGCCGGCCATGACGATCGCGACGTTTTCCATATCGTGCTCGTTCATGATCTTGCGCAGGGCTTTGACCCGCTCATAGGGGGCTTCCGGATTGTCAGGATCTTCCCGAGAGGTGATGCCGTTATGACCACCCGCTAGCCATGGATCCTCATAGATCACCGCGCCGATCCGGTCAGACAGGCAATCACGCCATTGCCTGAAGGTTCGTTTCAACAGGACCTTCAGCGCCATAGCATTAGAGATGATCGGGTCTATAAAAACCCCCTCATCTGCGCAAATTTTTACATCTTCTTCGCTTGGCAGACCGGCCCCCATGGTGATGGCATTGATCATATTACCGCCTTCGGGCAGGCGTGTGCCAGCCAGCACACCTTGCATGATGCGCATGGTGCCACCCGCCATTTTCAGGTAATTGAACCGGATACGCCCTTTCCCGCAGGCGGCTTTGTAGGCGATTTTTGCCTGCTGTATTCCACCCTCAATGGACCAACCAATCAGTTCCTCGAACCGTTCAGGTCGCGTGCGCCCTTTATGAGGGTATGAAACCTCGCAGCCGTTATCATCATAACCGATCGCGGCCCCTATGCCCGCAACCGTGCCGCCCGTGTTTTCCGCGGCCCACGCGCCGGCATTCAACCCGTTTGTGGCCCCAACTCCCTTGGCCCCCTGAATAAATGGCAGAATCCAAGCGCCATCAATAAAGACTTTCTTGGACAGTTTCATTTGCAAACTCTGCGCTGCATTTAATGCCATATCAATCGAAGACATATATCAATATCCTATTCTAACCCATGACGCTGTGGGTGATGTAAAGTTGGGGGAAAACGCATTACTTACCAACGTCGGCAGCAATCCTTTGAAAACAGATGTCAGGTCCATTTTTTTGCCAGCGGTGTTGCAATTGTCAAAAGGTCGATGGCACGGGCCGCAATCTGCTCAACGATCTCGTCCACTGAACGCGGGGCCAGATAAAAGGCCGGAACCGGAGGCAGGATGATCGCCCCCATTTTGGTGGCCCAGGTCATGTTGCGCAGATGTGCCAGCGTTAACGGGGCCTCGCGTGTCATCAGCACCAGTTTGCGGCGCTCCTTTAGCTGCACACTGGCAGCACGGGTCAAGAGGTTGTCGTCAAGCCCCGAGGCAATTGCCGCAAGGCTGCGCATGGAGCACGGTGCCACGATCATGCCCGCCACCGGAACCGATCCCGAAGCAATCGAGGCGCCAATATCTTCAAGTGGATGCACCCGCGTCACGTATTTGTGCAATTTTTCAATAGCATCCGCTCCGCATTCGATCATCAGCGTCCGTTCGGCAGCCTTGCTGGTGACAAGGTCAACCTGAATATCTAATTCTGCCAATTGCCGTGCGACCGACAGGCCCAAGGCCGCCCCCGACGCGCCGGCAATGCCCAGCACTACCCGTGCGCTCATAGTCCCAACTCCGGCAAATGGCGGGCGATGAAATCACTGGCAAAGGCGGCATCCTTTGGTGCGGTGTGCATCACATCCCCCCATTTGCGCGTGGTTTCCGCGCCGATCTTGGTGGTGGCATCCAGCCCCAGCTTGCCCGCCAGACCCGGCTGGGGTGACGCGAAATCAAGGTAATCCATCGGCGTATCCTTTAGCACCATTACATCGCGTCCCGGGTCCATGCGTGTTGCTATGGCCCAAGCGATGTCATCCCAGTTTCGGGGGTCAATATCGTCGTCCACTACCACGATCATTTTAGTATAGCTAAACTGCGCCAACATCCCCCAAAGCGCCATCATCACCCGTCGTGCCTGCCCCGGGTAACGCTTGTTGATGCTGATCACCGCGATCCGGTAGGAACAGGCGGCAGGCGGCAGCCAGAGGTCCTTGATCTCGGGGATCTGTGCGCGGATCGCTGGCAGAACCAGACGGTTGAACACCTCGCCAATGATGGCGGGCTCGTCCGGCGGGCGACCGGTGTAGGTCGACAGATACAGCGGGTCGCGCCGGTGGGTTATGGCGGTGATCCGCATCACCGGGAAAGGCTCGGCGGCGTTGTAATATCCGGTATGGTCGCCAAAGGGGCCCTCAGGGGCGCTCTCATCCGGGCCAACCCAACCCTCAAGGATAATCTCGGCATCCGCTGGCACCATCAGCGGCACGGTTTCGGCGGCCACCAATCGTGGGCGCGCGCCGGAAAAGACCCCGGCAAAGCTAAGCTCGGACACGGTTTCGGGCAAGGGGAGTGCGGCGGACAGCAAGGTTGCCGGATCCGCCCCCAGCGCAATTGCTACCGGCATTTTCTCGCCCTTTGCCGCCCAACTCCGGTGATGTGCCGCCCCGCCGCGATGCGGTAACCAGCGCAGGATAAGCCGGTCGCGCCCAAGCACCTGTGCGCGGTAAACCCCAGCATTATAACGTCCGATATCCGCAACCTCGCTATTTTCAGGCCGTGTCAGAACCACAGGCCATGTGATCAAAGGCGCGGCGTCGTCGGGCCAGTGGGTTTGCACCGGTAACTGCCCCAGATCGACGGCATCCGCTTTATGAACCACATCCTGCACTGGGGCTTTTTTTGTGAACTTTGGCCGCGTTGTCAGGGCTGCCTTCAGCATCGGCCAACGCGACAGCGCATCGCGCAACCCGTCGGGCGGGCTGGGTGTTCTAAGCGCCGCCAGAAATTCGCCCAGATCATCAAGATGCGCAAGGCTAACGCCAAGACCTGCCGCCACTCGTTCAGGCGTGCCAAAAAGATTGACCACGACGGGCATGACCACGCAGCTGCCCTCCTCTTGCATCGGCTGATCAAACCGCAGCACCGGCCCGTTTGCGTCTAGCACCGCGCGGTGCAGAGCGGTCATTTGATGGCGAAGCGCAACAGGTTCGGACAGCACCTTCAACTGGTCAGTTTCACCGCACCAATCGAGAAAGCTGCGCAAACTGGCAAAGGGGGGGAAATCGCGGATAAGTCTGCTCCTGTTGTAAGTATTGCGCACTTAACAGCAATGAAGCGCGGCTAAATTGACGATCGTCAATTTCCTTACCCTTACCTGCGCATACCAAGGCGGAAAGCCAAACTTGCCTGAAAGGATTGCCTGTGCCCGAGGCTGAAATAGATAATGCGGAGCTGATCCCTATTTTCCCATCCCCGCTGGCGCGTGCTATTCGGGCGTTGCCACTTGGGCCCTTGTCGCTGTCACTGACGGCCTATGCGCGTCGGATTGCCCGCACCCATCCTTCAATGCTTCGCCGTCTTGGCGAATATGGCAATTCCAGCTTTGCGCTTGATCCCACGGATTTACCTTTTGTCATCAACCTTGCCCCACGCGGCGGGGACCCCGAAGTAAAGGTAACCCGTAAACCGGTCACGGTAGATGCCCGCATTGCTGGGCCGCTTGCTGCACTTTTGGGGCTGGTGCACGGGGCATATGATGGCGATGCGCTGTTTTTCTCGCGCGATCTGGTGGTTGAGGGCGACACGAGTGCGGCCCTTGCCCTGCGCAACGCGGTGGATGATGCTGAGCTTGATTTGGCGGGCGAAGTCTCGGCACTTTCCGGCCCGCTCGCAGCCCCTCTCATGCGCCTGATTGCACTGGCCGAGCGGCACACGGGCGTTAGCCTGTCGCGCCCCGAGGAGCCGGTATGGTAATGGAAATCGTTTGCCCTGCGGGCACGCCTGCGGCTTTGCGCGCTGCGGTGAAGGCGGGCGCAGATACCGTCTATTGCGGCTTTGCCGATGAAACCAATGCGCGCAACTTTCCCGGGCTTAATTTCGACCGTGCCGAAATGCGCGAAGGCGTGGCGTTTGCGCATCAGCATGGGGCCAAGGTGCTGATTGCCATCAACACCTATCCGCGCGCCGGCGACGAGGCATTATGGCATGCGGCTGTGCGCGACGCGGCCAGATCCGAGGCCGATGCCGTCATTCTGGCCGATCCGGGGCTTTTGGACTATGCGGCAACGCACCACCCTGATATGCGCCGCCACCTGTCGGTGCAGGCCGCGGCCGCCAATGCCGATATCATAAATTTCTATCAGGCCGAATTCGACATCAAACGCGTGGTGCTGCCGCGGGTTCTGTCGGTGCCCGAGATTGCCTTGATCAACGCGGAAATCGAGGTCGAGACCGAGGTTTTCGTTTTTGGCGGGCTTTGTGTGATGGCCGAGGGGCGCTGTTCTCTGTCATCCTACGTGACCGGCAAATCGCCCAATATGCACGGGCTCTGTTCGCCGCCTTCGCATGTAGAATACCACGACCAAGCCGGGCATTTGGATGCAAAGCTGGGCGGTTATACCATCCACCGCGCCGCGCCGGATGAGCCAGCTCCATATCCGACATTGTGCAAAGGCTGCTTTACGGCGGGCGACAAGCGGGGGCATTTATTCGAGGATCCAGTTTCCCTGAACGCCGAACAATTGATCCCGCAATTGGCCAAGGCCGGTGTCACCGCGTTAAAGATCGAGGGTCGCCAACGTTCGCGGTCTTATGTGGCGCAGGTGGTGCGCAATTTCCGCGCCGCCGTGGATGCGCTTGAGGCTGGGCTGCCAATGCCGCAGGGCATGCTCGCGCGGCTCACCGAAGGGCAGGCCACGACTACTGGCGCCTACAAAAAGACCTGGAGATAACCGGATGGAACTAACCATTGGCCCGAACCAGTTTTTCTGGAAAAGCGACGATTGGGCCGCGTTTTATGCAGGTATGGCCAAGGCCCCGATTGACCGCGTGGTGCTGGGCGAACTTGTTTGCTCAAAACGTCTGCCCTTTTATGGCGACCGAATCCCCGAAGCGATTGAGGCCCTGCAAGATGCGGGGAAACAGGTCGCCTTGACCTCGTTGGCGCTGGTGACGCTGAAACGCGAACGCAAAATGACCGGCGAGTTGGTCGAAATGGGGGTGGAGATCGAGGTCAATGACCTGACCGCGCTGGCCAGCCTGCCCAAGGGGGCGGCGTTCTCAATCGGGCCGTTGGTCAATGTCTATAGCGAAGGCACGCTGGAATGGCTGGCGCGGTTGGGGGCAACACGTATCTGCCTGCCGCCGGAACTGACGTTGCAATCGGTCAAGGTTTTGGCGCGCAAAGCCGCCGATCTGGGCATCGCGGTCGAGGTCTGGGGTTACGGGCGCCTGCCCTTGGCCATTTCCGGACGTTGCTATCACGCGCGCTTGCTTGGACGCGCCAAGGATAATTGCCTTTTCGCCTGCGAGGACGACCCCGACGGCCTGCACGTCAGCACCTTGGAGGACCAGCCCTTTTTGGCGATGAACGGGGTGCAGACCCTGTCGGATTCCTATGCCTGTGCTGCCTATCAAATCGAGGCTTTGCGAGATGCCGGAGTTTCGGCCCTGCGCCTGTCCCCGCATTCCCAGGGTTTCGCGCAGATTTGCCAGCTTTTCCGCCAGCGACTTGATGGCGCAGTTGACGGGGCCGGGCTTGCATCCGGGGTGCAGGATGCGGCAAAGGATATACGCCTGTCCGACGGGTTTTTAAAAGGCGCGCGCGGGGCGGATTGGTCTGGCGACGCGTCATGAGGAAAATAAGGTATGAAAATTGCAGTGGTCAGCGCCAAAGAGCGCGGAGAGACCGATCGGCTAATCTCTGAAACCGCGGCCTATTTACTGGCACAGGGCGCAAGGTTGTCCGGCATTATTAAGGTGCTTGAGGACGATGCTGATTCGACCTGCTGTCAAAAGATGTCGGTGCAGGTTTTACCTGACGGGCAGATCATCGCGATCACTCAGGATCTGGGCGAAGGATCAGACGCCTGCAAACTGGACCCCAGTGCGATTGCGCAGGCGGTGGCTGAAGTGGAAAAGCAGCCGCTTGAGGGTGTTCAGCTTTTCATTCTTAATAAATTTGGCCCTGAAGAGGCCGCTGGGCGCGGCTTTCGCGCGTCGATTGGCGCGGCCCTTGAGGCCGGCGTTCCGGTGCTTGTCGGGGTTGGTGGCCCCAGCCGCGCCGCCTTTGATACTTTTGCTGACGGATTGGCCGAAACCTTGCCACCAGATGCGGACGCAATCCGCGACTGGTGTCTTGGGGTGATGCCTTAATCCACACCCTTTGGCATAGGGAATGACCCTGTTTTATACGGGCCCCAATCCTCGATCTCGGGATAAAACTGCCGCCGCCATGCGCGCACTTTCGGGTTGAACACGCGCCGCCAGACCGGCGGGATCATCGCCATGAATGTCATTGGTGGATACCCGGTGGGCAGTTGCGGCACTTTGCTCTGGTCATAGATTTGCAACAGCGGGAAGCGGCGCATCGGGTTGATGTGGTGGTCGGCGTGGCGTTGCAGGTTGATCAAGAGTAGCCCCGAGACATGATGCGCTGAATCCCACGAATGATGCAGGCCCACCGGCTCGTATTTCCCGTCACCCAGATATTTGCGCGTCAGCCCGTAATGCTCGACATAGTTGGTCAGCTCCAGTTGCCAGATGGCAATGAAGGCCTGAAAGACAAACAACCCGACCGCAAACCAGCCGCCGATTACAAAGGCCAGCGCCAGCATGATCATCGCCAGCACCAGATACTTCCAGATTGGGTTCGAGGGGTGAAAAGGCGTGCGGCCGCGCCGCGCCAGCATAGCACGCTCGGCACGCCAAGCTGACCCCGGTCCGTGGCGCAAGATCCGGAGAAACGCGCGGTGAAAGCCTTCGTTATAGCGCGCGGTTACTGTGTCGCGCGGGGTGCCGACCCATGGGTGATGCACCAGCAGGTGTTCGGTGCGAAAATGCCCGTAAAGCACAAGCGCCAGCAACAAATCCCCCAGATGGCGCTCAATCCGGCTGGCCTTGTGCATAAGTTCATGCGCGTAAACGATGCCGACGATGCCGGTTGTCACCCCGATGCCAAACATGATGCCAAGGGTCTCATACCATGGATAGCTGCCAAAATGGCTCAGATAATAGAGCGCACCAAAGACCAGACAGAACTGTATCGGGAACCAAACCCAAGTTAACAACCGGAACCAGAACAGCTCTTTGTCCGGCGTGTCGGGGTCGGGGTTGCGCAGGTTTTTACCCAGCACCATGTCCAGCAGCGGCATCAAAACCCAGCCGTAAAACGGGATCAACAGGATATACCAGCCACCTTGCGTCACCGCCAGCACCACAAGGGGCACAAAGGTTATGGTCATCCAGTAGGGCCAAGCGCTCAGGTGGGCGGATGTCAGGGTTTTGTTCATTATTCCACTTCCTTTTCGGGCAAATGCGCGCGCGGGGTTACACGCAGATAAATACCATCGGCGGCCCGCACGGTCAGATGCGCCACCGGCATCGGGTCGCGCCCGTCTATGCGCTCAAAGTGAAAGGCGCGCACCAGCATCGCCAAAAGCAAGGTGCCTTCGGCCATCGCAAAGGCCGATCCGGGGCAAACCCGCGCACCAGCCGAGAACGGAATATAGGCGTTGCGCAGGCTTTCTTTGCCGCTTTTGGTGTCAAAGCGGGACGGGTCAAATTCATCCGGGCGGTCCCACAGCCTCTCGTGGCGATGCAGATGCCAAGGGCTGATGACCACTTGGCTGCCGGGCTTGACTGCACGTTCACGAAAGGTCTCGGGGCAGGCAGCCTCGCGCACAAACATCGGTACGGGCGGGTAAAGGCGCATAGCCTCACGAAATACGGCGCGGGATGTTTTCAGTTTGGACAGGGTTGAAAAGTAGATCTTATCAGGATCAAAGGCAATCTTTGCCTCGTCCGCCAGCCTTTCTTGCCAGTCGGGATAGCGCGCCAGCAGGTAAAGTGCCCATGCAAGGGCAGCGGCAGAGGTTTCATGGCCGGCAAGGAAAAAGATCGCCACTTGGTCAATCACCTCTTCGCGCGTAAAAATCTCGCCGGTTTCGGGGTCCGGCGTGGTCATGATCTTGGTGGCAAGGTCATCGGGGGCAGTGCCAGCAGCGATTTCGGCGGCGCGCTGATTGGTCAGTTGGCGAATAAGGTCGCGGATAGTGGCGGCTGTTTCGCGGGTCTTGCGGGAATGAAAGCGCGGGAACCATTTAGGCAGGGGCAACACGGCCGTGATATTGGCCACTGGCTGGGCGTTTTGATGGTCACGAAAGGTGGCGAAGGCGGCGGCGGCGATTTCGTGCTCGATCGGGACAGAAAAAAGCGTGCGAAAGATCACGTCCATTGCCAGATGGCTGGTCTGGGCCTCGACCTCGATCGGCGTGTTGTCGCACGCGAGCTTGCCCAGCCGTTCAACCGCCGCCATGCCGCTGTCCCACATCGCCGGAAAGACAATACGCAGGCGCCCACCCTCGAATGCCGGATCAATAATGCGCCGCTGATGCGCCCAGACCTCCCCGTTCGAGATGAAAATGCTTTCGCCCAACAACGGCTTTAGCCCCACCCGCAGTCGTTCGGATTTCGGAAAATCCATAGGGCGCTGTTTTAGAACCAGATCAACCAGCTTGGGATCATTACACAGATATGAGCGAAAGAACGGCGTGCGCATCTCGGCCATCCAGGCGCGGTAGAGCCGTGCGGGCTGCGCCGACAAGATGTCCTTTTTAAACAGCTTGAAATAGGTCCAGATATTAACCTTGCCACGCCGCGCTGCGGGTTTGGGCGGTAAATCAGGTGCCACCCCGCCGGTTTTTTCACGCACTCGCAACCTCGCATTCCCGGGTGTTCCGAGCCTATTTACAACATTTCGCTCGGATTTATGGAGGAAATGGCCCACTGTCATTGACGTTCGTCAGAAAAACGCCCCGAAATCGCAACAAGGTCTGGAAACCGTGCAACTCTTGTGCTTTTGATGGACAAACCAGAAAGAGCAATCATGCCAATATCGACCCCCAATCCGCATCCCTGCGGCCAATGTGCGTTTTATTCTCGAAGCGTTTGGGAACCTGTGGGCAAAAGTTCCATCGCAGCACTAACGCATCGATTCACGCGCACGGACCTGCCCGAGGGGCAAACCCTTTGGAAGCAAGGTAGCGAAAATGCCGGGGTCACCTGCGTCTCAAAGGGGCTAATTGCCCTGCGCAGTTTGCACCCCGATGGCAGCTCAACCTTGCTCAGGCTGGCCTATCCGGGCGAGATTGCCGGCATTCGGTCCTTCCTGACAGGGCGCGATCACCAAACCGAGGCAAAGGCGCTGTTGCCATCACGGGTCTGTGTGGTGTCTCGGAACAGGGCAAACCAGATTGTGCAGAATAATCCCAGCGTGCTGTCGCGCCTTGCAATCCGCTGCATTGATGAAATTGACCGCAACCATGAACGCATAATTGCAGCGGCAACGATGTCGAACAAAGAGCATCTGGCCGCGCTCTTACAACGGCTGATGGATGCGCATGGCGAAAGGATCGGGGATCACTACACGATGAGGCTGCCGCTCTCACGTTCAGATCTTGCGGATCTGATCGGGGTACAGCCCGAGACCCTGTCTCGGATTGTGGGTCGCCTTGAAAAAGACGGGCACTTTAAAATCACCGGACGCAAAGTCGTTACTCCCATCCGCCTGCAGCTTGCAAAAACTATGGACCGACCCTAACATTACCGACCCTAGGCTTCAAAAAGGGTTCTGTCGCAAAGTTTTCACAAGTGTGCCGTAACTCACATTCCTGTTGTGTTACCTTCGTAACCTTCTAAGTACGGCAAGAGCTCACAGGTTTCAGCCGGGCCAATAGCTTGAGATGCTCTATATGGGGCGCACCCAAGTATTTGCAAACACTCCATATTCTGCGCCGCAGCGAACGACTCCTTCCCGCCCGTTCTGTCGATGCGGTGAGTCCGCTTTGGGGCTAGATCTGCCAATAGACGCTCTGCACACCAAGGTCGGCTATGGGCTGTTCTGCCTATGCATTGGTCTTAGTATACCGTTGTGTCGCTAGAACCTTTCGCAGCACCGCGCCGAATGTCCTCACGGCGCGCATTCGGATGCTCGGTGATGTACTCTAGAATATTTTGATCTATGCTGGACATGAAACGTTTTATCTTTTCTTTGAAATGATTATCTATCTATTATATATAGGTTTTCCATGTTCATCAAGTTTTCGTTGCACGCATTATGAAACGATTAAGCACTATCCATGTATGGAACGAGAAATCAGGCTAGTAGCAACGATTATCCAGTTGAAATACCTAAGTTTTATTGGCCACATCAAATTTCATTGCAGGGTAATTGAAACGAGATACCGCAAGCTCAAAATTGGGTATCTATGCGTCAAACGCGGTATCATCTGGGATGCCGATCCAAATTGGTCGGGCGGCTGTTGGGCCATACACAATTGCAAACCACAATGCGTTACGCGCATCTGGCCGACGATCCCGTAAAGCAGGCCGCAGAAGAAAATGCCGCTCGATTGGAGGCGCTGGTTAATCCAGTGGCGGAACAGGCATACAGCTTACGTATCGTTACGTAGGATATAGGTAACATTACGTTACGTAGAAAATATGACGCAAATGGCCGCTCCGTAAGATCGCATAACGTTAGGAACGTGGTCCCAAATTTCGATTTGAGACTGCTCAGATATGGGGGGGACCATTCGGCAGTGAATTTCCTTACGTTACCTTATCTAAGGAAAGCTAGACCCGTAACGTTACATTACGTAGGGAGTTTCAGTCTCTGCATTTTGGGTAATCTACTATGATTTCTTGCCGCCCAAAGGCTATCCGTTCATGACCAACAGAAACTACAAACCCGCCATTGGCCCATCGCCAAAATCCGTTGCCAAACGATGGGCTATATGCGTCGCAGTCTTTGCCCAAATAGAGCTTCTCGCCATTTCCATTAATCAACACGGTACCGTTTTCGTTGATCTCTTCTCGATAAGGGTTTCCATCTGACCCACTATATCGCAAGCTTTGAGCAGGAGCGGATGTTGCCAAACAAATGGCCACCAAAAATATTGCTTTCATGAAACACCTTATGATTGTTTTGTTGACAAAACCGCATACGCAATATGATGGCAAGTAATTCCTTTAGGCTCTTGAGACAGCCACGCTGTTATTTTCTGAATCACAGAAAGCCCTGAGCGAGCACTACACTCTGAGAAAGAAATTACGGGCCTTCCGGCACGTTATGTTACATTACGTAGGGAGATTCCTGCCTGATCATATCTTGCATTACCATAATTAGTGACCTGTTCGAATAGGGTCTTGTGTCCCAAATCCCCCCTGTCCATTACTTAGGCAAGACAATCATACAGGGAATTCATCATGGCCAAACAGAACGACCAAATAGTGCTTAAACTTTGGAAGGCTGGTGTACCGGTCAAAGCGTCATGGATCACTTATATGCATCCAGACTTGAAACTATACATCCAGACTTGAAACCAAAATGGAAAGCCGCGTCGGAAAAATCTGCGCCAGAGGCGTTTGCACAAGATGCGGCCGCTGTTGCTGAGCTTGAAGACGCCTCGGTTCTTGAGAAAGCCACCCTGTTGTTTTCAGGATCGCAGAAAATCCTGACCGAACGCGAGACTATGAAAAAGGAATTGCGGGCCACTATATTACATTACATAGAGACCGGCGTTTTATTCGGATATGGTTTTGAATCGCCCCGCAGCCTTAGCTCAACCCCTGTTGAGATACCCAAACTGCTTTGGCGCGGCAACTGCAATTGGGACGCATCGGCGCTTGAGGCCCAAGGCTTGAAGTTTATCGAAATTCGCCTGACCACTGTGCACATCCGCAATGACATCCTAGGGCGCGGCAATGTCGACACCACCCCTACCAGCGCTGCCGGACGCCCTTCGGTAGGACTGGCCATCAAGGCGGCCTTCCATTCGCTCAACAAAGCGGGCGAAATCAATGTGAAAGCATCGCAAGGGTCGCACTATCCTAAAGTCCGAGGATGGCTTGAATTGAACTACCCGAACCTCTCAGTTTCCCCAGCACAGATGTCGGACAAAACAATTCAAAGGCATTTCTCAGTGTTTTTCAATGACTTGAAGAATTTCTCCAAACTATAAATTACGTTTGGATTTATAGTTATTTTTAGAGGAATTAAAATGGGCCAAATCTAGAGCATCTGAAGCATTACAGGAGTGAAACAGATGTTCGATACCAACAAACCAGCAAACGACAACAACCGTCCCGCCACGGATTATCTGGACGGATTTATCGACGAAAGCAAAGCTGCTGATTTTCTTTGCCAAAGCATTCGCACCATTCAGAAATGGCGGCTGGCCGGCTCTGGTCCAAAGTTCTACAAATCGGGCCGCTCGGTGCATTACCGCCGCCGCGATCTTTTGGAATGGGGCGACGCCCGCAGCCGCAGAAACACTTCCTTCCACGCCGCGTAAAAGTTTTGCCCGCATGTGCTTGGCAGCGGCATGCGGGATTTTGGGGCCGGAGGGCACCAACAAGGGCGCGAGGTCAAACGCTACTTCGCGCCCATTTTGCATCTTCAACATTTATTCAATTCAAAGGACACAATATGTCAAATCTACCTGCCCATAAGTTCAAAATAGGACTGACCACCGCAACCATCTGGGAAAATGAAGGTTTCTATTCCGTCGATATCGCCCGCTCTTACAAGACCGATCAGAACGAATGGAAATCCACTTCCAAGTTTTTCCATTCTGATCTGCTTAATCTGGCCAAATGCGCCGAACGCGCAGAAATCTGGATCGGTCGACAGGTGAATAGTCGCGCATAATTGCGCCAAACAGCAGGGACCGGGCATATCGCCCGGCCCCAAAACAGTTGCTGCCCCGCCGGAGGCACAAGCCCGGCAAACCCCAGATATAACATCGACTTTTCCGTCGAAATTAAGGGGGGTCTTGTAACACCCCCCTCCACGAATACGAAATCGAAAGCCAGAGTAAATGAACGCAGTAATCCTACATTCTGGCTTTGATACTAGAATGTTACTGTCGCGATCAGAGACAAACATATGTAAACCAATGCCTGGATTACCAATAGTACATGCGACAACGAAGAGGATTGACACTTACCTCAATTGGCATCAGAAATCACCGAAATCCGTCCCAACTGGCAAAATAGTCCAAGGCAAGAGTTGATATCAAAATCCAGGAAATAGTAATCTGAGTGAGTAAGCAATATTGGCAAAATTGTCTGCGTTGTCAAACTCGTATAAAGTGCCATACGTCACAGTGGCCCAATACAATTATGGTAAAATCGAATGACCGAGACAAATTGTATCTGTATTAAGTGGGGCAATAAATACGGCCCCGAGTATGTAAATCGTATTCAAGCAGGCCTTCGTCGTAACTTGACCACCGATCTTCGATTTTTTTGTTTGACCGACGATGCCGAGGGATTAAATGACGACATCGACGTAATCGATATGCCAACTGAACCTTTCGAAACTCAAATGTTGTCTGCACTGGCGAAAGCTCCGAAGCACGGAGCCCTAAGAAAAGTCAGCTTGTTTCGCCCTGATCTTATCCCTGACTTAAGTGGACCTCTATTGGCCTTTGATCTCGATGTAGTGATCACTGGACCGATAAATGAATTGGCAACGTTTGCTCCCGGAAAAGTTTGCATGCGCGCAGTATGGCGTCGGCAACCGGAAGGGCACGCCATTGGCCAAGGATCAGTTATACGATTTGACCCAAAGCTGCACGGGTATCTGTACGATCGTATGGCAGCAGACCCGGAAGGCGAAGTTGGACGGGCATTTGGCTCCGAACAAACTTACACTTCGATGACCGCAAAACGCGCTGGCGATTTCGAGTTTTTTCCCGACGATTGGATTGCAAGTTTCAAGTACAATTGCAGACCCTCACGACCTCTAAATTTGTTTCTTCAACCAAAGCTACCACCTGATACACGTGTAGTTTGCTTTCATGGCCACCCTAACATGCACGAAGCCATAGACGGTTTTAAATCGGACATATTTCATCGAACGCGCGCATGCGACTGGCTTAAGAACAGCTGGATTGACTGAAACCTTGCTAGGGGACCTTGCAGCCCCTAAAGTAAAATTAGCCAATATTTTCTAACAGGGTACTTCAGCATGGCACTTAACAGAGGCGACTTAGCTGTTTGGTTAATTAACCTGCCTAGAGCGGTTGAGCGACGCAAGAAAATGGAAGTGCAACTTTCCGAACTTGGGATTAACTACACATTATTTGCAGGCGTTGACGGCAACGCTGAGTCGGAGCGGCT
>CAYYOF010000029.1:31696-34860 GCA_964473185.1 uncultured Marinosulfonomonas sp.
CATGAAATCAACCGTTTTTTCCATCACAAATTTCGACTGCGTGGTCTAGAGCCGTTTCCCAGCCACGTTGACGATGGCAATGTAAGTTTGATCACCGGTGCCAATTTTGGGGATGTTGTGAAATTTCCAAAGTACAAGAGATTGCCTCATTATTGGCTTAAGGCGGGCAACTATTTTAGAAGGATAATCCATCTCGCAAAGCACCGTGAATTAATACCTAAAAAATCTCGCAATTTGGTTGATATCTCCGGCAACCAATCAAGCGAGCAGACATAAAATCAACCCACACAAGCAACTACAAATTTCACATGAAGATTTCAAGCCTAGGAAACCACAAATGACTGAACCGACTATTGTTTCGTTTCCCAAATCTGGACGGACCTGGGTAAAATTTGCGCTTGCGCATGTCGGGGTTCACCCAAATAACACTCATGCTGGCAGCGGAACAGGTCGACGGGAAATTGGCAAACCTTTTCAAGGGATTCCCCCGCACCTAAGCGAACTCCCCATCCTTTTTCTACATCGTGATCCTATAGACACCGCTGTATCTCTATTTTTTCATATTACACGCAAAGATTTGCGCTTTGGATCTCCAAGATATTTCAGAATGTTTTTGCCGTTATTTATTAAGGGTAGAATTCCCCCGCAAGAAATTAACGAGTTCGTGAAAAGCTCGGTTTATGGGGTCGAAAGAATTTGTAAATATAATCGTGCGTGGATCCAACATTTAGCTGATCGTCAAGATTCGCTAATTATGACGTATGAAAGTATTCGGGAACAACCCGAAAATGGGTTCCACGAAATTTTCACTTTTCTGGGGCTAGACATTGGCAAGTTATCGTCTGCACTTGAGGCGTCATCTTTTGACGCAATGAAAAAAGTTGAGCAGTCTGGTTCTAAAGGAGCAATGTTACAGCAAAAGTATGCCCGCGACCCGTTGAGTGCAAAAGTTCGCCGAGGCAAAGTAGGAGGATATGTGGATTACCTGGGCACACAGACAATTGAAGAATGTAAATCCGTTATGGTTAAGTACGGCTTTTAATTGGTACGTAGTTAAAGCCTGATTGGTTAGGTGGTATTTCGGAAAGGAGCGGCTCTTGTGAGAATATGTATATTTGCCCGAACGATGCACCGACATCGCAGTTACTACTCGCCGCCGCCTGTATTGTTGGCAAGGGTTTTCGCAAAGCTTGGCCACGATGTCATAGCGCTAACAACAGAACTGCCTGACGGAAGCAGCGGGATATTCGCTGAAGACTCGGCCGAAGTTCATTATCTACCTTCCACTCCATCAGGGAAGGTCAGTAAAAAATTCTGGGCCGCAAGTGCGGCACGATTTGACCAATTGCACTCAGACCGCCCTTTCGATTTGATCTTGGGCCGCGGAAAGGCAACCTGGGGATATTTTCGGAACAGTTGTTTTTCTGGGCAAGTGCCTGTTATATCGCACGAAGGTACCTACCCCAAATGGCTCCATATATTGGAAAAACGGGCGCGCCCCCTTGTACCATTACTTGCAGGCCCCCTTTCCGTACTTTTGGCATTCCGCAATTGGGAATACAGAACCTGTATGCAACGCTCAGACCGAGTCATCTGCAACTCACCGGCATTGGCTGGCGCCTTGAACCGAATTTATTGGTGGCGCCGCCCGAAAACAGGCTTTATTCCCTATGGCTTTGATGTTTCAGCCTATGTTGCAGCTGATCCTTTGACAAGTTCGGAGAGGGCGCCCAGGCTTGTCTCAGTCGGGCGTCTGACATGGGATAAAGGTGCCATTGCGATGATCGACATATTAGCTAAGGTTCAGCGTCGTGACGTGATACTGGAAGCTATCGGGCCGGTGAATTCCAAAGTCCGCGCCGCAATGGTCAAGCGGGCTAAACTCCATGGCGTTGCTGAACGCATAATAATTGCAGGTCCAGAGCATAACTCCAAGTTGCCAGAGAGGTTGGCCGGCGCGGTGGCTTTTCTTTTTCCGTCGACTCATGCCGAAGGGTTCCCCAAAGTAGTGATGGAGGGAATGGCGGCTGCACTTCCGCTGATATCCTATCGTCTGCCGGGAATTGAAACGCTGATCGAGGATGGGGTGACAGGTTGGCTGGTGCCATCGCGCGACACCGACCGTGCAGCCGTGAAGATCGATGAACTTTTGGGCGATCCTGCGGCTGCCACCGCAATGGGAGCAGCAGGGCGACGGAGAATTGAAAAGGTTTTCCCACCTGAGCGGATCGCACAATCTTGGGAGACCTTAATTCAGACAGCTGTGAGCGAACATAAGCAAGGCTTTTAGTTCTGACACAGCACTTGAGAATGTATACAGCTGTGGAGTCGTTAGAAAAAGATATGTTACAACACGTTTGAAACCGTTCAAGTTTCAATTGAGCATCAATTTGTATAGTTTCATCAGACGGGATAATGCTAAGTATGCTACTTTCAACGTCACATAAATTCATTTTTTGCCACATACCGAAAACGGCTGGATCAGCAATTGCGCGCTCATTGCAGCCGTACAAAAAGAACACCAATCGATCAATTTTTCGAAGCATATCTAGACGATTACCCATCATCGAACACCCCAAGAAAGCGCATTTTCGCATGCATGACACCGCTGCAAAAATACAAAAAAAATTATCAACTAATGTATACAATGAGTTCTTTGTTTTTGCGGTAGTTCGAAACCCGTATGATCACGCAATTTCGCACTATGAGTATTTGAAACAATATAAGTACAAGGGTATTTCGAACAAAATTTCTAATATGAGTTTTTCCGAATACCTAGAATTCAGAAGCGAGAATTTACATCACGAAGGGAAATCACGAATAGATCTATTTGCACGCCTGCCGAACCAATCGTATTGGGTAACAGATTGCCACAACAATATTATTGTTGATAAATTGCTGCGATTTGAATGTATTAATACTGAGTTTATGTCGCTCACTCAACATCTCGGTTTAGGAGATTTAAAAATCTCTACCATTAACAAGTCGAAGAGTCGCAAAAAGGGGGGGGCGATAGAAAGTTATTATAATGCTGAAACTAGAAAACAGGTTGAAGATTTGTATTTGGAGGATTTCGTTAATTTTGGGTATAAAATTGGCGAAGTATCCCGGGGGTAATCCCCCCCGAAACTAAGGGGATGCGGAAGTAGAATTTTCTCGCCAAT
>CAYYOF010000030.1:0-33041 GCA_964473185.1 uncultured Marinosulfonomonas sp.
ATATTGGCGAGAAAATTCTACTTCCGCATCCCCTTAGTTTCGGGGGGGATTACCGTCCAAGGTTGGGGGCAAGAGCAAAGAGGAACAGAGCAAACTTTAAAGTGGCCCTCAAACTGGGGGCAGGTCACAGCGCTTATGGGTCCAAATAGGGTGATTTGCTAAGAGAGTGTTTCTGGCCATCGTCCGGTAGCAGCGTCCATCATTGGAGTAGGTGCTGGCAAGGCATTCTCTATCCCTTGCGCCCCCGCATGAATGATCGCAGCCAACGCCAGATAAGCGGGTTACTCTCGAAACTGCTGAAGAAGCCTGACCAACGCTCTAGCTGCTTTTTCTCAAACTTCGCAATAGCTTCGGCACGCGACTTTCGAGGAGCAGAAAGAAACGCGCGAATAATCTCGATATCTCGAAACCGCTCTTCGCCGATCGCGTCTTCATTCAATTTGCAAAACAACCGCGCATCCAGGTCCTACGCCTCGGAAAGAATAGGCTGTAGAAGGCAGGCTGAAGGATAGCGTGTCGACTCATTGAGCTCCCCAATCGCCCCTAAAACAAGCGCGATTGCACCTGACCGAACGTGCATCTGCGCAATATTGAAATCACGCCAAGCCTGCTCGACCTCACACGAAAAGCGCCCCAGTCGCACGTCATCACCGCTGCGAATGCGAAGCATACGCTTTCCCGTATCGGTTTCTATGGAAAGTTTCGAGCCGATCCATTTTCGCTTGATCGTAGGCGCCCTGAAAATCTCCGAGAGCTCCACCGACAGAGTCCGCATACCATCAAAGGAAAGAGAGGCGGAATTTCCGCGCCACTTATCGAACAGGTAAAAAAGGACTTGATGTGAGTATAGCCGAAGAGAAAATCCGCATTGTTTTGGCGGTTCAATGATCAAGCCGTTGCTCCATACAAGATGGCCGAAGCGCTCAGTTTAGGAATACTTGTTCATATTCCTTGGCAGCGTTTATCGCTGCTTTGCTCATTAAACAAAATGCCGTTGACAGCCCATCCGCCAGTGCGGCCTTATGGGATACAACACTAATTTTTGACCACTTGCCATTTGGGTATCCACTTCGCGGATCAAGAATGTGACCTATCGATCCAGCATCGTCAAACGTGGTACCCAATGGCGATGATGTGGCCACAGACATATTGCGAAGCGCAATTTCTGGCCCATCAGAACCAGCCCGTTTTATCTGCCACGCGTTTCCATCTGGTGCATGGCCCACGGCGGATATTTCGCCGGTATTTATCAAAACATTTTCTACGCCTTCGCGCCGAAACAGAGCCGATATTTTATCAGCGATGTAACCTTGGGCAATACCGTTGAGGGTAAGCATGACACCAGAACGGTCGAACGAAACCTTGCTGGCCGAGTAGCTGACATGTTCCCATCCTGTCACCGCCAATGCCTCTGATATCTGCTGTGCTGTCGGTGTCGAACTGGCGCTTATTTCCTTGGCATAAAGCGCCCATAGGGTCTGAACTGTTGGATCAAACGCGCCTTTGGTCCGTATATGCAAGCCCGTGCAAATCGAGAACAGTTCGATCATTTCAAATGCGGGATCGACCAGCGCGCCATCACGGTTAAGGCGCGATAACTGGCTGTCATTTCGATACAGGCTAAAGATGCCTTCCAATCGAATGATTTCACTCACAGCCATTGAAATCAGTTGGTCCGCCTTTGGGTGATCCAGCACGATCTGAGCACGGGCCCCAAGCGCGGTGCCCTGCCAGCGCGCTACATTTGCCTGCACTTTTGCGCCCAGAAACGGGAGCGCCGCGGCTCCGGCCAAGATTGTCAAAACACGTCTACGGGTGGTCATTCACTTGTCTCCAATGCGGTTGAATCAAACTCAACAGGGGCCAGAACAACTTCAACCGGGATATCGTCCAGACGCATGATCTCGCCGCCATGTTCCGCAGCAAAACCAGCGGCATCGGCTTGATTGCCAAAAGGCACGACCTCGGGGGCGCCCATGCCGCCAATCGCGTCTGATCCAATGACAAAATAGGCGTCTCTCGCTATGATCCAGTTGCCTTTACCAATCTCGGTCCAGCTGGTCGCGCGGCCCATGTCATTGACATATAGCACCCGTATCTCGGCGCTTTGCTCAGGGGATTTCAGGTAAGCAATGCCATCGCGTACTTGCGAAAACCACAAGGGGGCAAACATACCTTCCAGATGCACCTGTGCCTTCGGGCCTTGATGCTCTAAAATCACCATTTGGCAATAATGACCTGCGGCCTCTTGGGTCAATTCCACCGGATCTGGAATTTGGCTTGCCGCCTGATCTTCTTTGCAAGCCGTAAGCAAAAGCAGCATAGCTGGTATCAGATATTTCATGGCTCCACCCTTTTAAAGACCGTCCAGGCCGCAAAAAGTGCGGCCACTGGCCACAACAGCAACGAGGCCAGTTGCCCCATCACTCCTGATGCACCGCCCGCAGCCCCGATCCCCGAGGCCAGCACAGATACCGATACATCCGGCATGTTGATCATCCGGAACGCATCCGCCGGATTCGCCACCAACAGCCATGGAAACACGGATTTGGTGAAATACCCACCGTCATCCGCCACCAATGCGCCCAGCAGGCCAAGGTCATACAGCACCACGCAAACCAGCCAGATGATGATAACAATACCTGATGCCACGCCGGTTTGGCGCACCATTGCCGACACCAGATATCCTATCCCCAAAAATGCCGATCCCAGCGCCAGCGATGTTGCAAACAGCCTGAACAGTGGCGCGAATGCCAGATCAGCCATGCCGTATTGCCAGATGGTCAACCCAGCCGTCAGACCCAACCCTACCGCGATAGCAAACCCCAGCACACAGATATGAGCGGAAAATTTCCCTAACAAGATTTCGCCGCGTGATAGTGGATAGGTCAGACTAAGCGCCAATGTGCTGCGCTCGGCCTCGCCTGAAATAGCATCAAATGACAGTAATAAACCTATCAAAGGCAGCAGATAAACCGATAGCGTGGTGATCGATGTGACAGCAACAATCAACGGATCAACCCCCAGCGTCCCGGTTGGTGCGCCGCCGGCAAGTGTCAACACAGTGGTGAACAGCCCCATCAGAATAACCGAGGTGGCCACCCACATATTGCGCCGCGCCAACAATAATTCCAGACGGGCGATAATTAAAACAGACATCACATATCCCCCTTATGCTGGCCACTATAATAGCGATATAAGTCTTCCAGACTGGCGGGGGTGATACCCACATCCAGAACATCACTGCCAAGGGCCATGATCTGCTGTAGTTTACCCAGCTTTTCATCCTGCTGGCAGGTCAGATAAACCGACTGCCCGTTCATTCGTGTGCCCCCCAGATGGGCGGAAACGCGGTCTGCGGCCGCATTGCGGGTGGTCACATCCAACCGGATTGGCAGGCGCGCGCGCTGGCGCAGGATGGTCAAGCTGTCATTGGCAACAAGCTGCCCTTTGCTCATGATCGCGATCCGGTCGGTGCGGGTTTCCAGATCGGTCAGCGCATGGGAGGACAGCAGCACGGCGGTGCCACTCCCTGCCAATTCATCGACAATATCGTAAAATTCATGGCGCGAGATCGGGTCAAGCCCGCTGGTTGGCTCATCCAGAAGCGCCAGTTTTGGTTTGCCCAGTAACGCTTGCGCCAAGCCAATCCGCTGGCGCATCCCTTTGGAATAGGTGCGTATTTTCCGATCCGCCGCGTGGCTTAGCCCAACCCGCTCCAGCAGGTCATCAGCCGCCTGCACCGGCACCGATTTCAATCGCGCGAAATGGTGCAACTGTTCGCGCCCGGTCAGCGCCCCGTGGAACGCCACACTTTCGGGTAAAAATCCGATTGCGGCGCGGGCGTTGCGTGATCCGGGCCTGTCGCCCAGCACTTTGATTGTGCCAGATGTTATGGGCGTCAGCCCCAAAACCATCCGCATCAAGGTGGTTTTACCAGCGCCATTATGACCCAGAAGCGCCAGACGTTCACCGGCCTCAACCCGCAGGTTGACGCCTGCCACGGCTTCAAGGCTGCCATATGTTTTGACCACATTTTCAATCAATAAAGCACTCAATCTAGATTCCCCCAGACCGGAATATCAGGACGGGCAGGCTGCATCATCGGGGCGCGGTCAATCACACCACCCGGCAACATCGCCGGAAACGTCGATTGCGACCAACGGATCAACTGAACCGCCGGAGACCCCAGCAGGGATTTTGCTGCAGGCTGTGTCCACAACACATGGTCCATGATGTCATTGGGGCGATACGCACTATCAGCAATACCGTTGCCATCCAGATCAAACGCAGCATGGTCAGACCAGTAATTGCCGTAGCCATCAACGCTCCAATCTACCCATTTGGAACCAACGTATTTCACCTGCGTACGATTGCCGATAAAGGCATTTTGGGCCATTTTATTACGCTCGGAGCCTGCGGTAAAGTGGATGCCTATGCCGCAGCCCTCAAACACATTGCCCTGAAAACTGTTTTTATGGGCGTTATAGATGAACACACATTTATCCCTAACCCGGGTGATTGTGTTATTCTCGACCATGGTTTTGTTGGTGTAATTCATCATGATCCCGTGATCACGATCGCCCATCGACAGATTGCCTTTGATCAACACATTATCCGAATACATGATGGCAAAACCGATGTGGTTGCCGATGGATATATTGCCTGAAACGGTCGAATTATTCGCATACATATAGTGAATGGCAAACCGCAAATCTCGAAACCGGTTGCCGATAAATTCGTTGTTTTTCGAGGTATTCACAAACACCCCGTCGCGGCCATAACGCACGTCATTGCCAATCACCCGTGCGCCGGATGCGTTCCAGACATAAATGCCGTTACCACGATCATTCATCCGGTGGTCCAGCCGCCCCTCGATGGTATTGCCCTGCACCAGCGCATCGCGCGCGCCGTGGATATCAATGCCGACCAGATTACCCCGCAAGCTGTTATCACGCACCACTGCACGATCCGCAGTTTTGGTCAGGGTGATGCCTGCATCCAGTCCCTTGCCGGCCGAACCAGAACCAATCACAATCAACCCCTGCACCGTAACATCCGGCACGGTCACGGTGATGACAGAGCCCGCGCCGCGCCCATCAATAGTGGTGTTGTCCCCGATCAGTGTCAGCGCTTTTTCAATGACGATTGGCCCGTAATACGTGCCTTGCGACAGGCGGAGAACATCCCCCGCCTGCGCAGTTTTCAGTGCTTTGCTCAATGCAGCATCCGTTGCGGGCACAATCATCTCGACGGCACCGGCAATGGATACCGGCAACAGCAAGATAATTAGCAAGAACAAACGCAGCATCATCAAAGCGATCCCTTATGCAGGCTCAACCAGCATCCGGCCACGCATTTCCATGTGCAGCGCATGACAGAACCATTGGCAATAATACCAGTGAACACCGGGACGATCCGCCGTAAATGTAACAGAAGCCGTCGCCTGTGGCGCAACTTCCATACAAATACCGTGGTTGCCAAGGGTGAAACCGTGGGTCAGATCATCCACATCGTCGATGTTGGTGATATAGATCGTTACCTCGTCGCCCTGTTTGACGGTGAATTGCTCCATCGAGAACGTCGGCGCCGAGGAATACATGTAAACACGCACCTTGTTGCCGTCACGAATGACTTCTTCGGAGCCTTCTTCCAGATCAACGCCATCGGCTTCGGCCTGTTTGCGGGCATCTTCCCATGTCACGTCATTGCGATCCCAGACATTCACAGGATTCACAATGTCACGGCGCACGATGATACAGTCATGCGGCTCAGCAAAGGTCGGGCCATCATGCACGACTTCCAGATTACCATCGGAGATATCCAGCAGCTGGTCATTCTCGGGTTTCAGTGGCCCCACATTAAGGAACCGATCCTTCGAGAATTTATTCAGCGACACCAGCCATTTGCCATCGGCCTCTTTGGTTTCACCCATGGATGAGTGGTTGTGGCCGGGTTGATACATGACATCGGTTTTGCGGATGATCGGATCAACATCGGCCCCGCCATATAGCTTCACCGCTTTGTCGATATTCCACATCACAATCTGGCTGTCCAAGAACAGCGTGGTATAGGCATTGCCCTTGCCGTCAAACGCCGTGTGAAGCGGGCCAAGGCCCAGTTCAGGTTCGCCAACCACGGCAGAGCGCGGTTCAGCACCGTCAAAGACGGCTTCCAGCTTGTCCCATTGGATGATCGAAACAGTTGGCGACAGTTTGCCGTTGATCATCACATATTTGCCGTCAGGGGACGAGTTCACACCGTGCGGGCTGTTGGGGATCGGGATGTATGTGGTCAGTTTTGATCCCTTCTTGCCGTCGAGAACTTTGACGCCGTTGTATTCCTTGTATTCCCCAGCGGCGACAGCTGCCTCGATGCGGGCGATGTTAAACACCACCACATGGTCCATCTCGGCTTCCATCATGCCGGTAAGTTCGACCGCGCCTTCAGAGTTATAGCTGGTCGACATGGCATATTTGCCCTGATAATCGCAATCGGTGTTATCAAGGTTGCCCGTCACAGTGACCTGCCAAGCGATCTCCATAGTGTCGCCGTCAATTGCGGTAAAGATCGACACGTAGGATTCGACATCATCCATATTGGTACCGTCATTGACCAAAGGTACGCGGTGTTCACCGTTGGCAAAGATATACCCTGTGCGCGGGAATTTCTGCGGGCGCAGGCCGTGGATGTCCGAAGCATTCGGGATTTCGATGATCTTGTCGCATTTCATCACGTCCATACGCACACGGGCAACACGGGTGTTGGCCTTGTCGTTCATGAACAGATAGCGGCCATCATAAGTGCCATCGGTGAACGACATATGCGGGTGGTGCAAGTCGCCGTTGTGGTAGGTTTCCATGCCACGTTTGGCTAGAAATTCCTTGGTTTCTGGCATCAAGCCTTCGGTCAGGATTTTTTTGGATTCATTGGTGTCACCCCAGCCCGTGGCCGAACAACGGTTGAACACAGGCACACGCATCAGTTCGCGCATCGATGGCACGCCCATGATACGTAGCTCGCCCGCCTGACCTGACGACCAGAAACCGTAATAGTCGTCCAACTCGCCCGGCGCGACCACTTCGTTGCCAGCAGCCGCTGGACCTGACATCAGCGCTGTGCCGCCAACGGCAGCCAATGTGCCGGCAATTGCGGCCCCCTTGATCGGGCCCTTCAGAACATCGCGGCGCGAAATTCCCTCGTTGGTTTTGTCATCTACAGACATATCAGTTCTCCTTTGTTGAAGTTGATGAAGTTGAATTTGGTTCTTTAATCAGACGGTCCAGTGCATCAGAACTTGTGGCCATCTTTGCGCGTCGTTTGTCTTTGCGAATAACAACGGGGCATTTGCTGTGGTCCTGATACAGAACCTGACAATGCAGACAGGACAGGCATTCATTCGGGTTGATTTCACCGGTTGGGTGGATCGCCTGAACGAAACATTCATTGGCGCAGGTCTGGCAAGGGCTGCCGCATTCCTTATAGCGCTTCAGCCAGTCAAACATCCGTATCCGTCCAGGGATCGCCAGTGCAGCCCCCAGCGGGCAAATGTAGCGACAATAGAAGCGCTCGATAAACAGGCCTATGCCCAGAACCACAGTGGCAAACAGCACATAAGGCCAAGTGCGCACGAATTTCAGAATGATCGAGGTCTTGAACGGTTCGACCTCGGCAAAATGTTCTGCCAGCGAAATTGAGACCATAGACAGGCCGAACAGGCCAAGGAATATCATGTATTTCAGCGGCCAAAGCCGTTCATGCAAGCCCCATGGCAGGGTCCATTGCGGTACCTTGAAAAATCGCGCAATCTGGTTGGTGATTTCTTGCAATGCGCCAAACGGGCACAGCCATCCACAAAACCCGCCGCGGCCCCAAAACAGCAATGTCACAGCGACGGAGACCCACAGGATGAACACCAATGGATCCATCAAAAAGGCGTCCCAACTGAACCCGCTGTTTAGTGACGCCCCTAGCGCCATCAGGTTCACGATCGACAGCTGTGCATTCTGGTGCCAGCCCAGAAATAACAGCGTTACCAGCAGGAATGACATGCGAAACCAGTAGAATGCGCGTTTGTGCCGTGTGACCTGCATCTGAAAGAAAAACACACCCGTCAGAATCGTCAGCATCCCGAGCAGCAGGCCAATTTCAATGGTTTTACTTTTCCAGATTCGTTGCCAAAGCGCTTTGCGAGCGGCTGTATCAGCCTCTGATTCGAGGACCGTATCCAGAGTTGGTGCAGCCAAAGATGTTAGATACTGCGCAGGGATTTTATACCCCAGATCATAGGTTAGAAACGTTTTTTCAATCGGCCCGACAACGCGCTGCGCCAACAGCTGGATGCGCCATGGCTTGGTCGGATCAAACCCTGAATCAGCCGGAATTTTGAACATGTCGATCTCGACAAAAGATGGTGCGCCCTCTGCCGCCAACTTGCCCAAGCGGCGGTGCCCCTTGTCACGGAATCGCACCGAGATGTCGCCCTGAATCAGCTGGATCCGGTCAAATATCCCGCCGCGCACATAGCCGTTTCCTTTAAAGGAAAACACGCCCCGACCCATAATCAGGATCGCTTGCTCGCCTTCCTCCATCCAGTTAACCAGATTGCCGTATTCATTTTCACCCATCAGGCTAAGCCCGATGGCGGGTGCCGAAATCAGCGCTACGTGCATGTCGATATAGGTATCGTCATCTGCGCCGGGTTCTTCGTGCTTTAGAACGCGCTTATCACCTGTCGCCGCGAATGCCTCGTTGATCTGGCCGATGTCCAGCGTCATTCGCCGCACCGTGCCATCTCCTGCCATGGTGCTCCAATCGCGGATTGCGCGCTCGTCCATATTCAATTCATGGGTCGGTCCGGCGTTGGCTGCGTCATTGTTCAGGCCACCCAAGCCCAACGCACGCGCCACTTTGATGCTGGAGCGCACAACGGAATCATCAATGATCATAATCGTCACGGTTGCGCCCGAAATGATATCAATATCATGGCCCGAGCCGCCCGCCGCCGCCTCGGCAACAATATCAAGCCCGACGTAACTTTCGGTCATGGCTTTGATTTTACTGTTGGGAATGCCAATCAGAACGATCGGCTCCGAGTGTTTGACCAGATTGGCCCCCAGCAGTTTAGCGTCATTATCAATAGCCACCATCACATGGATCGGCTTGCCCGAATAACCGGTGGTGCCAACAAAATCCGAAGTGATATAGGCGTAACCCATTACATCGCCATCCTTCAGGATAGGAACAACGGGGATATTTTCCAGCATAGCGCCATAGGTATCGGCACCTGCGACCAGTTCACTGGCCGGAACTTTCGGGATAAACTTGTTCAGAATGGGCGAAGTTTGTGCAATAACGCTTCCGGCAAAAGCCAAAAACACGATCTGTAGAATTGCAAAAATGCGCAGTAGGGAAGAAACCTGTGGGCTGGTTTTTTTCAGAGACATGGAGCACTCCATGCGTTTGAAACCACCAGAATCTGTTCTTTAATTGGCAAAGAGAACGGTGCTGTCATGATACTATTTTTGTTCGCGATTGGCGGTCCACGACATGCAGCCCAATATTGTTCTGGCCCCGTCAGACCAATGGTCTGTGGGTTTCCATAGATGATTTTGGTGAAATTGGAAGAGGTCAGGATGCCCGGGTGGGGCACCAAATTTCCTTGAAAATTATTGCTCGAGATTAGGCAGTATGGGCAGTGGTTGCATTCGCCCTGATTGGGATTATCCCCATCCTGCTGGATAAGCTTGATACCCTCGCCACTACAAATCACGATCCAGTCACCCTCACCAGCACCGTGGCTTGCTGCCATCGGCATAGCCTGCGCCAGAAAAATCGACAAAGCAACAAGGGCAGCAACAATTTGATGTGCCCCGCCAAGCCGCTTTATGGTTTTTCGAGCTGTTGTTTTCGAAGAGTCGGGTGACATTGATCTGATATCTAAATGGTTACAGTTTCAGTATACATATGTGTTCCGTGGGATATTGCCTTGACATACATCAAGTGCCGAGGGGGTCATATTACCATGTCATAGCCAGTATGTCTGGCGCGCGCCCGCTGTTGATGTTTACAGCTTTTGCAATAAACACCTTGGGAAATTCCTCACAACGTCACAGCTCAGCGATGCTGTCCTCGCCACGCAGGCCATCCAGCGCGATCCTGATCTTCTCCTAGGAGGAATACTGCTTGCGCGTCGCGCCTTTGATGTCTTTGGCGATCTTCTCGCCAGGGCTTTTGCGTGTTCTAGTTGTCTGTCTCATGTCCCACTCCTTGGTGGTTACGATGAGCCAGAAACACTCTCTTAGCAAATGCGACTATTTGGACCCATAAGCGCTGACGTCAGACAGTCGCTGAACTGATCCCATGCCGCCGACATACGTCAGCCGTCTTCTCGCCAGATTCCTGTTCTTTGATCATCGCCCCTCTCGGCAGATTGCTTTGCAATCGCCTGCCGGGCAATGAATGATCCGTTCGTCTGTGTATCGCTTCTTCATTAGTCTGTCCTTTTATTGGGCAGACTCTACATCATTCGGGAGGAGCCTTAGGGAGGGGAACAGGTCACCGTGCCCGTGGCGGCGTTCACAGTGAAACCAACAAGTCGCAATTAATTACTCCCAATTTACACCACCTTGCGATGTTCTCTCTAGACAGTCAATTTCCGAAAGCGGGCATGTGTCGAGGCTCTCTACGGAGGTCCACTTAGGGCCGGATACGTGGCGACATGAAGGTGCATTATTGTTTAGTAATACCACAGTACGGAAGGCGGCTTGGATGGGTTGCGTCTACCTTTCGCAATTATACTACTGCCATTTTACCGGTTTGCACTTACGGAGTAGATTGACATGGATAACAGTATCGAGCGGCCAACCGATGGTTTTCAGTTGACAGTGACCTTTCAGTATTACCGTGATTTACCGACGGCGATGGCATTCTACGAGAAAGTTTTGGGTTTCACGCTGGCGATAGATCAGGGCTGGTCAAAAATTTATCTTATTGAAGGGCTGTCACATATCGGGCTTGTCGATGATGCCAAGGGCATGCAGCATTGGGCCGAAGCCAAGACATGCCAGATCTGCCTGCGTGTGCCGGATGTCGCGGCCTGGTACCTTTGGGTCGGCCAAGAAGGGGTAAGTGGTCTGACCGCGCTTCGTGAAAACAAAGAATTGGGGATTTGTGCTTTTGCATTCCTTGATCCCGAAGGATATCAGATTGAGGTGCAGACTGCGGATCCTGGCTACTGAATGTCAAAGAAATTACCCGCCCACCATAAGCGGCATCAATACGACTTCGCTGTCAGGTTTCACAGGGGTGAACCAGGCCTCGCGATAGATTGTGCCATCAATCGCGAGGGAAACCCCCCGATCAATTTGAGGTTTCAGTCCGGGGTATTTTTGTTCAAGCTGGGTCAGAACTTCTTTAAAGGTTGCCGCATCCACGTTCACTTCGGCAGCCCCACCCGTCGCCGCGCGGAGAGAGCCCCAAACGACAACTTTAACCATAACCCTATCCTTTGATGGTTTTCAATATTTTCGGAGGTGACATCGGGAGCTCATACATCCTGTGGCCGATCGCGCGCGACACGCCATTGGACAAAGCGGCCAGCGGGGGTACGATTGATGTCTCGCCGACGCCGCGCACACCGTATGGGTGACCGGGATTTGGAATTTCCAGAATGACAGCTTCGATCGGTGGCAGATCGGACGCCACCGGAATGCGGTAATCCAGAAAACCCGGGTTTTGCAGCAGCCCGTCCGGCCCATAAATATATTCCTCGTTCAGTGCCCAGCCGATGCCCTGAACAGCGCCACCCTGCATCTGGCCCTCGACGTAATCCGGATGCACGGCTTTGCCTGCGTCCTGAAAAACCGTGTATCGCAGTATGGTTGTTTGGCCGGTTTCCGGGTCAATTTCCAGGTCGACAAGATGCACACCAAAGCTGACGCCAGCGCCATCTGCATTCACCTCATGATGACCAGCAATCGGGCCACCGGTGCTGTTGGCGATCGCAGCAATCTCGGCAATCGACATCGGTTCAAATTCGCCAGCATTCGGGCCGGCGGGTTTTGCATATCCGTCTTCCCAAACAACTGCGTCTTCATCAATGTCCCAGAGTTTGGCAACCCGTGAGCACATCTTCTGAACGGCGTCCTGTGCCGCCTTGATCGTGGCCAGACCCACGGCAAATGTTACCCGACTGCCATCGGTGACATCATTGAAACCAAGGGAGTTTGTGTCGGCGATCACAGTTCTGATTTTTTCGTAAGGGATGCCCAGTTCCTCGGCTGCCATCTGGCTGATAGAGGCACGCGAGCCCCCAATATCCGGGTTGCCTTCAACGATACCCACCGTGCCATCCGCATTCAGGTTGAGAGATACACTGGTGTTGCCGCCAAAATTGAACCAAAAACCACAGGAAACGCCGCGGCCCTGATTGGGGCCCAAAGGAGTCAAATAGTGCGGGTGCTTTTGGGCCGCTTCCAATGTTGCGACCAGACCAATGTCATCAAAGGTCGGCCCATAGGATGATTTTGTGCCTTTTCGAGCAGCATTTTTCAACCGCACCTCCAGCGGGTCCAGATCAAGTATCTGACACAACTCGTCGATTACGCCTTCCACCGGGTAAATCGCAACGGGCGCACCGGGGGCCCGATAGGCGGCTTGCCGTGGCCGGTTGGTCATGACGTTAAAACCTTCAGCCTGCACAGCATCAAGATCGTAGGCGGCAAATGCGCTCATCAAACCAAATTCTATAGTGCCACAGGGGAATGCTCCGCCCTGATATCGCAACATCGCATGGGCTGCAGTGATGCGCCCGTCCTTGGTCATGCCAATCTTCACATCGGTCAACGAGGAAACTGTCGGGCCCGAGGCCTTGAATACTTCTTCCCTGTTCATAACCATTTTAACAGGCTTTCCGGCTTTGCGTGACAAGGCGAGAGCAACCGGTTCGATGAACACGGTGGTTTTCCCGCCGAACCCGCCCCCGATTTCCGAGGCTGTAACCCGCAACTGGCTGGTTTCCATGCCAAGGAAATCAGCACAGAGTTCGCGTACATAATAGTGCCCCTGGGTACAGCACCACAGGTCTGCTTTACCGTCTGGGCCCATTGTGGCCAGACAGGCGTGAGGTTCGATATACCCCTGATGTGTCGCCGCTGTTTTGAAGGTGCGTTCGATTATTTTGTCGGCCTTGGCAAAGCCTTCGTCCAGACCACCATGCCCGAAACTCATATAATGGGTAATATTTTCTGATAGCCCATCCGGGGCGTTATCGGCCCGGCGACCGCCCTGCACAATCGGCGCGTTGGCCATCATTGCATCTTCAACTTCAATAACATGCGGCAGCACGTTGTAATCGACTTTGATCAGCTTCAACGCCTGCGTGGCCACATAAGCGGTGGTCGCGGCCACAGCGGCAACCGCGTGCCCGTGGTAGAGCGCCTTACCTCGCGCCATACAATTGTCCAGTGCGTCCTGATTGGGTGAATTACTGGCCTTGTCAAAATCGGCGCTGGTGACGACAGATTTGACGCCGCTCAATGCCTCGGCTGCGGATGTGTCGATGGATTTGATCCGGGCGTGGGCGTGCGGACTGCGCAGGATTTGGCCGACCAACATCCCCGGCGCGCTCAGGTCAGCGCCAAACAGTGCCCGGCCTGTGACCTTGTCTATCCCGTCTGGGCGGGGTGGTCTTGTTCCGACAACTTTGAAGTTGCGTTTTCCTGTGTACAAAGCCATCTTACGCCCCCCGCATTTCAGCGGCAGCATCCATGACCGCATTAATTATTTTGTCATAACCCGTGCATCTGCAAAGGTTCCCCGCCAGCCAGAACCTAACCTCGGTTTCCGTTGGGTCAGGGTTCTTCTCTAGCAGCGCCTTGGCCGCCACCAGAAACCCCGGTGTGCAAATGCCACATTGCAGTGCGGCATGATCAAGGAATTTTTGCTGTAGTGAATGCAGATTTTCACCATCTGCCATGCCTTCAATCGTTTCGATTTCACGGCCTTCTGCCTCGGCAGCCAAAACCAGGCAAGAACACACGAGACGCCCGTCAAGGGTCACACTACAGGCCCCGCAATCACCACTGCCGCAGCCCTCCTTGGAGCCGGTGAGGTTCAGGCGGTTGCGCAGGATATCCAGCAGAGTTTCCTGCGGTTCGCACAGGTACTCGACCTGATCGCCATTCAGGGTGGTTGTGACGTGAATTTTGCTCATGACTGATCTCCTGCGCGCGTTTGGGCAATTTTTGCCGCGCGTTTTGCTAATACGGCAACGACGTCTTTGCGAAACTCGATCGTGCCTCGTTTGTCACCAATTGGGTTCGCCGCGGCGCTGCAAGCTTTGCCCATTGCATCAAGGGCATTCTCATCCAGCTTTGTTCCGATCAGACATTCCGCGGCCGCATCCACCAGCAAAACGGTTGGGGCCACAGCCCCAAGTGCGATGCGGGCTACGGTACAAACGCCGCTGCTATCCAATTCCAGCGAAACACCGGCCGACACCACTGCGATGTCCATCTCTGTGCGCGGAATAAACCGCAAATACGCATCCGAGGCATTTTCAGGCCTTGCAGGCAACAGGATCGAGGTAATGAACTCTCCCTTCGCAAGAGAATTCCGTCCGGGTGACAGCGGGATATCCTGCACCGGGCAATCCCGTTCGCCTTCAGGCCCGACGATGTGTGCAATCGCCTGGGCTGCAATCATCGCCGGAACACTGTCTGCCGCTGGCGATGCATTGCACAGGTTACCAGCCATCGTTGCACGTCCCTGCACCTGTGTTGAACCAATAAGCTCGACGGCTTCGATGACCCCCGGCCACTGCGCCTTGACCCCCGCGTGTTCACCTAGGGCAGCGCCCGAGACAGCTGCGCCAACCCGATAGCCACCATTTTCCTGCGTGATATCGTAAATTCCCGGAATTTGTTTGATATCTACGAGCAAATCCGGCGCGGCCATACCGGTCTTGAGCTGGACCAAAATATCACTGCCTCCTGCAAGAACCCGTGACACTCCTGGTTCACTTTTTAGCAATTTGATCGCCTCTGAAACGGAATCTGGGGCCGCATATCGCATGGTTTTTGCTTCCTTTTGGTTAGCATCAATTAACTATTTAATAACCACCACTTCAAGAAGGATGCGGCACATACGATCATTTTTGATAGCACCGCCAATTATTCAAACTCGTATATTTTCCAGAGAATGGTCGGTTTGGGGACATCGTTGGTAAGTCTTTGCACCCGCGGCGACTTCTACTTTCCACCCATTCTGTTGAAAAGCTCCGATTTCGGGCACGGTTGGAAAGCTTTTTTACCATACAAGCCGTTCAGTTAAATTTGACGAGGGGGGCTGCCAAATTCTATCTCCGGCGCGACAAGGAAATCTGGCTAGGGCTGGTCCACAACTCAATCTGACTTTTGAAAACTTTGCGTATTCCCGGAAAATCGCCATTTTCGGATTTCGGAGTTTTTCAACAGAATAGGTGGTGTTCTCAACAGGTGGACGCAACACTTTAATCTTTAGGAAAAGATGGAGTGTTCAGAATGAAGTATCGTCGCCGTATTTATTATTCACCCACGCAGCGAGCTGAGATTTGGGATCGTTGGCAACGCGGTGAGTCGATGAGTTCGATTGGCTGGGTGTTTGACCGCCAGTCATCATCGGTGTTTTCCGTGATTTCGCCAACGGGTGGCATTCGCCCTGCGGATCGGAAACGCAGCATACATGCTTTGAGTTTTGCAGAGCGCGAAGAAATATCTAGGGGTCTGTGTATCAAACACTCGCTGCGTGCAATCGCACGGCAGTTGGGTCGATCACCGTCAACCATCTTTGCTTACTTTGGAGCCTCCGGCAAAACAGGGGGCGGTTCACACTGCCAGACAGCCGTGTCCGATGAAGGTCAAGTTAGACCAAAAAACTAATTAGACGGACCTTCAACACCTTCAATTTCTTTTTAGATTTTGGTAAAGGTCGTCGAAATCCTTTCGCAAGCTGGTGTAAATCTGGTTTGTCTCCGGATCAGGGAGGTAGTCTGATGTCGTGTGAACCATTGTGGCCGCCCCTTCTGCAACCGAAGCAAAGACCCCGGCACCATAAGCTGCCAGAACAGCGGCACCTAAAATAGTCGCATCGTCTACGGCAAGTCGACGTACTGGCACGCCATACATGTCGGCCTGTAGCTGCCCCCACAATGTTGATTTTGCACCCCCACCTGAGGCCCGTATTTCCTTGACGACGATCCCGCGGCGAGCAAAATTATCGAGGATGGAGGCGGTTTCAAAACTGACGCCTTCCATCACTGCGCGTGTGACATCGCCAAGAGTGTGGCTGAGGCTTATGCCGTTCAAAACACCACGCGCATTGCCATCCCAAAGCGGCGCTGCCGCCCCTGCAAGATAGGGGAGGAACATCAAACCATTTGCGCCCGGGCAGGATTTTTCCGCGAGGTTAGTCATGTGGTCATAATCAACCTCGCCATTCGGGTTGGCCTCCTGAAGGATATTTCGCAACCATTTCAGAGAGGCACCGGCGGCATTTTGCAGCCCCTCGCAGGTCCATTTTCCATCGACCGCATGCACCAGACAGGGGATCGTGCGCTCGGGGTCAAGCTTGGGTTCATCCAGCGAACAGATGGTCACACCAGCAGTGCCAAGCGTCACCTCGCAATCGCCCTCATTCAGAACATTAGAGCCAACAGCCGCACATTGCTGATCGCCGCCGCCACTGATCAGAGGCATCCCTTCCAGCAATCCGGTAGCCCGTGCCACCGTAGCATTCAGAGCACCAACTTTTTGGCCTGAGCCGATGAGTTCAGGCAGCTTGTCACGCGGCACGCCGGTTTCGCGCAAATAGTCGTCGATCCATTCAAGCCTGGTCACCGACATTAATCCATGCAGGGAAACATTGGAGTAATCGTCGTAAAACCCGTCTGCCCCGAACAGCCGGTTCATATAGGCCTGCACGTTGACAAATTTGTGGGTTTTGGCGAACAGATCGGGCTCGTTCTCACGAATCCACATGATTTTGGGCAGTGTCCAGACATTGGCTATCGGCAGGCCGGTGGCGTCGTAAAACGCATCCGCGCCGATCCTGCCGCGGATCATATCGCATTGCGCATCGGTGCGGTTGTCCTGCCACGAAATCGCTTTGCGCAGCGCATTACCGGCCTGATCAACCGGCACAAGGGTGCAACGCTGTGTGGACAGCGACAGGGCAATGATGTCAGAGGCCGCAAGACCCGATTTTTCCACGGCTTGCCCGATGACCTTTACACAGGTTTCAAACAGCATATTGGCATCCTGATCGACCCACCCCGCGTGGGGGAATTCGAGCCCGTATTCCTGATACCCTGATGCGATTGCCTTACCATTCAGATCAAAGATAACCGCCTTTGATCCGGTGGTGCCACAATCCGCAGCCACAACATATTTGGTCATACTGTTTCCTCTCGTGTTTGCCCTGTTATCGCATTGGTCAAGTGATCGAACTGGTCGAATATTTTATCGCAAACAACATCGTCGAACATCCCACCAAGATAGGCCAGATCACCGATAGTAAAGCGTTTGCGCATCAAATGGGCGTTGTGGAATGCCCATCGCACCTCTTGGCGTGACAACGGCGTTTCCATGTCTTCAAACCTCAGCGGATGGCCGATTTTGTCTAACAATGCCACATATTGCGCGGCTGGCATCAGATGTTTCTTGAGACCTGCTTTTTCGGTTTTCCAATCGTTCAAAAACTGCGTGAATTGTGCCCGCTGACCCCGCCATTTGGACAGTTTTTCTAGGTAATCACCGGTGCATTCTTTCGCAGCTTCTCCACTTGGGTCGATCTCGTAAAATGCGTCGATGATCGTGGCCTGCATATCGGTGTCCTCTGGATAGCAAGCGGCAATATCAATCGCGCCGTTATCTATCTGCTCAAGGACATGTTCAAACAACAGCAAGCTTAGAATAGATGCCAGCGCACATTGATGCCCGTGGTTGGCGACCGGACGGCCATTGGATTTTGCCGCCATATCCAGCATATGCGACGTGACATGTTCATACCCAGAAAGTGGTGCGGTATCACCGCAAAGTGTCAGCGCCAACCCGGCCAACGTCAGCAGCTTTCCGGCAACTTCCTGCCCCGTTTTGCCACTGTCAGAGATGGCGTTATCCCCGCCCAGCAAAATGCTGCGAATGTCGGCCGAACTGTCATAAGCCAACTGGTTCCACACCCCCATGCCAAGGCGATCCGCCAATTTCAGATCGGCAAAACTCACTGCGGCCACCGCCACATCGCCAAGGCCACCGGTGCGGTAAAGCGGCGGAGCATCCTGCAAAACTTGTGTGTCCATGATCAAAACATCGGCCATCCTGGAGGGAACGGTGCGTTTCACCCCGTTGATCGTCAAAACAGCCATGCGCGAGGTGAAAGCGCAGACAGAATTTGCGGTTTGCACTGCGATCAACGGGATATTCAGATCGCCCGACGGGTCACTCTCGAAACAGGCGTGTTTAACGATATCGGTGATACATCCGGACCCAAGGGCCAGAACCAGTTGGTCACGTTCAATATGGTCTCTAACCTGTGCGATCATTGTGTGGTTGGTCACCAGTTTCCCACCTGCGGGATCAGCAAGGTTCAGGACCGAAACCTGCCGTCCTGTGGCCTCCAGCAGTTGCAACACATAGGGCTTTAAATCCTGCGTAGCACGTCGCATCACTGTCTTGTCCTGAACGATAAGCACGGAATATTTCCCGGTCTGGTCCAGCGATTTGAGCACGGCAGGGAGCGCATCGATTGCTGTCTGCGAACAGATAACATTGGTCAGTTCAGGGATCGGCAGCGGCGTTCCTGAAGCGTGTTTCGCTTTGGCGTAGAAATCGATAATATTGACCGGATCCCAATCAAAAATAGGCGATGTGACAGCAAGGGGCATTTTGAAATTCCTATGTATTTTGCACAATAAGCTGGTCGATTGTATCCAGACAAAGATGTGGCCTGTCAGCACAGTTCGAAGCCAGCACCTCGTCCAGTGTGCTGTCACCGGTCAGAACCAATGCACCGTCCATGCCTGCATTAATCGCCATGGCGATGTCGGTATAAAGCCGATCCCCGACCATCACCGATCGCTCAATAGAAACATCCAGAATATCGGCGGCGATTTCGACCAGTGCGGGTGCTGGCTTGCCAAAAACATGCGCACATTTGACCTGTGTGCAGCCCTCGATTGCGCCAATAATCGCGGCGGCATCTGGCACCCCCAGACGGTCCTTCATCGGACAATAGCGATCAGGGTTTGTGGCCACCAAAATGGCGCGGTCTTCCTCAACAATGGCACGAAATGCAATGTCGAGTTTGGCATAATCAAACGTACGGTCGAAGCTGGCAATCACGATGTCGATTTTCGCCGGATCTTGCGAGATTTCAATACCGCCGTCGCGCAGGGCGTTGATGAGGGGCGGTTCGGATATCGGATAGACAACCGCGCCCGCCTGATGTTTTTGCAGCCAGCGCACCGTGGCCGTGCTCGATGTCACAACACGCCCTTTTGCGGGAAGCCCCAAGGCCCCCAGACGGCCCTCGTAATCGGCGACGGTTTTGGTGGGATTGTTGGTCACAAAAGCATAGGGCAGGCCTGCATCAACCAGCCATTTGAACAGCGCATCAACACCGGGCAACAATTCATCCCCCAGATAGATTGTGCCATCCAGATCAAAAAAATAGGCATCATAAATGCGGTGCGCAGTGGCAGGAGGCCGGGTTCCTGTATCATGCTGATTCATAGTGCTGCTCCTTTTGAGATGCTTTCTCCTGCAAATATGCCACCAAGTTATTGACCTCTGTATTTGAAAACTTCAGGCCCAGTTTGCTGCGCCGCCACAGGATATCCTCTGCCGAAACCGCCCATTCGGTAGCGCACAGAAAATCAACTTCGCACTGGGTCAGATCAGCCCCGAAAACCTGGCCCATGTCGGCAAATGTTTTGGCCTCGCCGATCAGTTCAACACTGCGATCACCATAGAGGCGGGTAAAACGTTGGGCAGTTTCATGCGGCAACCATTGGAAGAGGTTTTCAAGCCTGCGAGTGAAACCGCCCTGCCCGCCTTCTCCAAGATCGCCACCGGGGAGGATTTCGGTGGCGGTTCGGCTGGCAGGTAACGCGGGGAAATATTTATCTAGTGCAGCCAATGCGTGTTCGGCCAGTTTACGATAGGTGGTGAGCTTGCCCCCAAGAATGGTCAGAACCGGCGCAGTGCCATCCTGATCATCCACACGAAACGCATAGTCACGGGTCACTTTGGACGGGTTCGTCTGATCCTGCGCGACATCCTCGTAAAGTGGCCGCACGCCGGCGTAGCTCCAGACGATATCGTCGCGGGTCAATTGGCGCTGAAAATACTGGTTCACGGCCTCTAGCAGATAGTCGGTTTCGGTGGGCGAAATCCCGATGCCGCGCACCTCTCCGGTGACTTCGATATCGGTGGTGCCGATCAAGGTGTATTCCCCCTCGTAGGGCATGATGACCAATATCCGACCGTCCGGTAACTGGATCAGACAGGCATTATCACCCTCATATAGCTTGCGGGTCACGATATGGCTGCCTTTGACCCGACGAATGGCAAAATCACGCGACCGGATACCCAAAGCATCCGACACGCCCTCGGCCCACGGACCCGCCGCATTGATCACTGCCTTGGCGGTTAATTGCGCCGTTCCATCAGCAGATTTGGTGTCGATATGCCAGATATCTCCCTGCCGCTTGGCCCCGACAAACCTTGTGCGCGGGTATATTTGGGCGCCGTGTTTCTGCGCCATCAACAGGTTGGCGATCACCAGACGCGCATCATCAACCCAGCAATCGGAATAGAGAAACGCCTTTTTGAAATCGGGCTTAAACCCCATTTGCCCAACGGTTTTGGCCAGATTGACAGTTTTCGTCGCCGGAAGGGATTTGCGACGTGCCAACGTATCATAGAGAAACAACCCAATGCGGATCATCCAAGCGGGGCGCATCCCTTTCATCACCGGAAGGGCAAACCGCAGCGGCCACACCAGATGTGGCGCCTTTTTCAACAGCACCTCGCGTTCTCCCAATGCCTCGCGCACCAGCCGGAATTCGAATTGCTCAAGATAGCGCAAACCGCCATGGCTCAACTTGCTTGATGCCGAGCTGGTGCCACCTGCGAAATCCTGTTCCTCAAGCAACGCCACGCGCAAGCCTCGGCCAGCGGCATCAGCGGCGATTCCCGCCCCGTTGATGCCACCGCCAATAATGACGAGATCAAATTCCGCCTGACCTGCCATGGGTTAGTCCTCCTCAAAACCAAGTTTTCCGGGGTTTAGAATACCCTTGGGATCAAGCGCTGTTTTTAGGCGCGACAGAACCTCGTGCCCCGAGCCAAGCGCGCGACGCACATAAGGCGCACGGGCCATTCCGGCACCGTGGTGATGCGCGATGGATGCACCGGTTTCCAATGCGCCTTCCATGGCAACGGTCCAGATGTTGTTGATCCGCACACGCGAGGCGGCAAGATCGGGTTCTTCGCTGACAAGGATCATATAAAGCGACACGCCGTTGACATAAGCATGGGAAAAATGCCCCAGAACGTTGGCGGACTCGTGGCCAAGGCGCTCTTTCAACACGGCATAGGTGTTTTTGATGCCCTCCCAATCATTGCTGATTTCGATGGTTTCGGCAACGCCGCCCGGTTGATCCAGAACTTTCTCAATCGCCGAGAAATCAAACCGGCGCCCCATCCATGCCTCGGTGCCTTTCAACTCTGAAACCGTGCCGCCATTGCGCACCGCGATGTCCCGACATGCCGCCAACTCGGCCTGTGCAACGCTGTCGATCCCGTCACAACCGACAAACATCACCGGCGTTGGATAGGCTTTGTCGTGCATCGCAAAACGCGCCTCGTCCAGATCGTAAAACCGCAGCAAAAACGGGCGCAATCCTTTGGCCATAATCTCGCGCATGGCATCCACGCCCGAGGTCACGTCGGGGAAATCAATAGTGCTGAAAGCCTGCGCTTCCGACACCGGATAAATCCGCATCGTGACCCGTGTCACCACGCCAAACGACCCTTCAGAGCCGATGAATACCGACTTCAGATCAGCCCCGACAGAATAGCGCGGCAGCTCCAGTGTTTCAACAATTGTGCCATCTGCCAGCACAACCTCGATCGCAACCAACGCGTCTTCGATCCCGCCATAGCGGCTTGAAAACTGCCCGGTTGCCCGTGTCGCCACCCAGCCACCAATAGACGAGCGGTGCAGCGATTGGGGCGAGAAATTCATCGTCATACCCTGCGCGTTTAGCAAGGTTTCAAGCTCGCCACCCTGCATGCCGGCCTCGGCTGTCACCACGTTGTTTTTGGTGTCAATCGTGATCAACTGGTTCATTTTTGAAGTGTCGAGCGTTATCCCGCCGCGCTCCGCCAAAGGCGAGCCAACGACCGACGATCCTAGGCCCCAAGCGGTCACCGCAATGCCGCGATCATTGGCGAATTTCAACACCGCGCTCACCTCGGCGGTGGATACAACCGATACCACAACATCGGGGCGGTGATTGCTCTCTCCGGCTTGGCGATCTTTCACCGCCACGGGCCAGCAATCATAGCAATGGGCGAGGATATCGGCCTCCGCATTGCTCACACGACTGGTGTCTTTGATCAGGGTGGTGAGGTCGGCCATTGGCACCTCTGGTTTCGTAAATTTTGTCATTTTTTGTCCTTTGCGACTCTTGTCTGATGTAGGTTTTTAGGTGCCTCTAGGGTTGGGTTGCGCCTTTTGAAATCACGTTGCTAAAGTTGCTCATGATCATTGCGGCTAATAGGATAAATCCCTGTATAGCTTTGATAATAAACGGACTTACCCCGCTGAAATTCAGGATGGTTGATATGATGGTCAGCAGGAGTGCGCCGCCAAGGGCGTTGGTAACCTTACCTTTGCCACCGTCCAGGCTGATCCCGCCCAACACGGTTCCGGCAAAGACCAAAAGGATGTCGCCCTCCCCCATACCGTTCAACATGGAACCGATCCGCCCGCCCAAAAGGATACCGCCAAAGGCCGCGCAGACGCCGGAAATCACGAATACCAATATATAAATACGCTCGATATTGATGCCGGCGATAAAGGCTGCAACAGGGTTGCTTCCCACTGCAATCAGGTTTTTTCCGAACGAGGTGTTGCCCACAACGAAGCCTGCAAAAATGAACAGCAAGACATAGATCGGGATTGCGATCGGAATTTTTATCGCACCCATTTCAACCTTGGCCGAGCCTAGAAAATTGATCAATTCGGGCACATCCCATATGCCCTGCGGCAGGATATAGACCAGCAAACCGCGCAGAATAATCAGCATTGCCAGCGTCGCCAAAAACGAATTGATTTTGAGTTTCACCACCAGAATGCCGTTGATCAACCCGATAAAGGCCCCGACCAAAAGGGCAATCAAAACCGATAGGCTCGGCGGAATTCCGGGGGCCCATTGCGTCACCACCAACACACCAACGGCGGGGGCAAAAGCAAAGGTCGATTCTATCGACAAGTCCATTTTGTTGGCCAACAGACAGAACGACATCCCGAGGATCATCATCGAAATCGCAGCACTATGGTACAGCATATTGATGAAATTGACGCTGCTGAAAAACCGCGGCAGGGTCAGCGACGCGCCAATCAGAAAAACCACCACCAATACCCAGATAAAATTATCTGCGACCGTCCGGCCCAATTTTGTGGAACCACTCATTGCTTTGTTTCCTCTCGTTTCATCCACAGGGTTTTCGGGCCAACCATCAGGCGCACCCAATACCCTGAAGGGATGAGTAAATTTCGTGTTCATCGAATTCGTCAGGGGTAAAGGTACGGATAATTTCGCCGTGATACATGACCATGATGCGGTCACAGACTTCCATCAAATCAGACACCACATTTGACGCCATAACCACCGCCGCCTCGCGCCGGATATTGGTGCGGATAAAGTCAAGCAACGCACGGCGCGCGCCGATATCAATACCCTCGGCAACCTCGTCCAGAAGATAGACTTCAAGATTGGCATTCAGCAGCCGCGCCACCACCACTTTTTGTTTGTTGCCACCGCTCAGACTATCAATCGGGTCGCTTTCACCACCCATTTTGATCTCGAGTTGATGTTGCAATTCGCTAACCGTTTGCGAGACTTGTGCGCGATCCAGAACCCCTGCAGCACTCGCATATTTGGCAAAACTTCCACCGATCATATTGTGCGAAATCGAAAGCCCGTGAAACAGCGCTTCATCTTCGCGTTTGTTGGTCAGGTAAGCGAGGCCCAGTTTTTTCATTGCTTGCGGGGTTGTGGGGGTGACTATGCGCCCGTCGATTTCGACCATGCCATCGCTGCCTTGCGGAGCCAGCCCGCCGAGATGGCGCAAAAGGGCAGAGTATCCTGACCCAACCATGCCGGTGAGGCCGACAATCTCGCCAATCCGCGCCTCAAACCCGACATCGGTGAAGCGCCCCTGTTGCGACAGGTTCGAGACTTTGAGAACGGTTTTTCCGATCTGATCATCAGACACGTCCTGCGCCGTTTTAACCGCAAGATCACGCCCGCCAGTGATCAGTTCAGCCAAGCGTTCAATGGTCAGTTCAGCAGTATCCGCCGTTTCGATCAATGCACCATCACGCAGCACCGAAATCCGGTCGCATATGTCCATCATCTCTTCCAGACGATGACTGATGAACAACACCGTGCGCCCCTCGTCGCGGGTGATTTTGCGCAATAACTCAAACAGTTTTTGACGTGGGCGGATGCTCAGTGCCGCCGTGGTTTCATCAAGGATCAGAACCCTCGCGTTAAAACACCAGAGCGCCTTGATCACCTCGATCAGGCGGCGATCTTCCAGAGAAACGTCAGCCATTTTTGTGTCTGGATCAAGATCAAGACCAATCTTGCCAAGGTATTCACGGCTCCGTTCAATAATTTCCTTGCGATTAATCAACCCGAAGGTTCGGCGGGGGTAGCTGCCCAGAAACAGGCTCTCGGCCACGGTTAAGTCCAGTGCATAATTGGTTTTCTGCGGCACCAGAACAACCTGCATATCATGGGCGCGCGCCGGTGTCAGATGATCGATCTCCGTGCCAAAGATCGACAAAATCCCCGTGCTTGGTGCCTCGGAGCCGTGCATAATGTTGACCAGTGTGGATTTTCCGGCGCCGTTTTTGCCGATAATCCCGTGAATTTCGCCTTCGACAAAATCAATGTCGATTCCTGCCAAAACCACGGTTCCGGAATATTGCTTGCCGATACCGGAAACCCGATACGCCACGGATTTGGCGGGTGGTTTTCCTGTGGCTAAGGATTCGGATATCATCTTTGACGCCTTTGGAGAAAGAGAGAGTAAGGGCGGCCGCAAGGGAAGCCTGCGACCGCGGATAGCGATCAAGACCGCGCTATTTCGTCGGGAATTCACCCTTGTCGACGAAATACATGTAGTTGCCCCATTGGTTTGGCTCCCACGGGTCCACTTCAAACGGCACGATCGGGCTTTTTGGAGCCAGCCAGATTCCGTCCCAGTTTGGCCCTTCGCGCACTTCAACAGGCGACCAGAATTGCACACCGGTATCCTCGGAAAACACCTGGCTTAATTCTTCTGTGCTTAACACTGTGCCGGGTTGGGGCAGCGAGTCATACCCGTCTTTGTGCCAGTTATAGAGGTAACGCATCACCAGATGGGCATAGCCAAACGCCGGCTGCTCGGTGATCATGTCGATCTTGCCTTCGCGCACGGCCTCCATACCGGTTTTGGTTGCGTCGTAGGACACAATCGGAATGTGCTTCGGGTCACCGACCGGATATTGCATACCTGCCAGTTCAAGCGCACGCACTACGCCTTCGGTGGCGGATGGATCATCATGGGTGTAGACTCCGATGATGTTCTCGCCGTGCTGCGCAATCAAATCACTCGACACTTTGAACGCGGTGGCCGGATCCCAATTACCAGTACCGTTGATGATCTCGACACCGGGGTTGGCCGCAACTGCTGGATCGGCAGCCTGACGAAAACCGGCGTGGCGGTCATCGGTGATAGAAATGCCCGCCGGGCCCCAGATTTCGATGATTTTGCCGTTTGACGGCCATTTTCCAGTGCCGTATTTATCGTTCAGGATATCAACCAGCGCGTCACCAACCTGTTTGGTGGCCACAACATTATCAAGACCAACATAGAGATATCGACCGCCATTGGTGGTGATCCCTGCCGCGCCAATCGGAATACCCAATTCGTTGTTAATCTTTTCCACCGCGCGCCGCATGGCGTTTTGATCGATTGGCTCGAAATAGATAATATCAACGTCGCCCTGCGCGATCAGATCATCAACCTGCTGCAACTGCGTTTGAATGTTGCGGGCACCGTCTTTAATGATGAACTCGAATTCAACGCCGTCTTCTTCGGCTATTTTCTGGGCCTCTTGTTCGGCAAATATCGAAAGCGAGCGAAACCATTCATGGCTAATCCCGTAACTAAGCCAGACCACCTTGATCGGGTCGCCTTCGCCAGCCGTGACAGCAGGCGCAGAGGCCCCCATCGTCATCGCCGCCAATACGGCCGCAAGTATTGTCTTTTTCATTTTATTTCCTCCTCTGTATCACACCGCATCTTTGGCGCGGCATGACGTTTGTCGAAACGGCGCAGTGCACCGGAACAATTCTGACTGGCCAAACAAGCCAAGAAAGCCTTGGGTCTCGGGCCGCATCAGAGAAAGGTTAACAAGATGACTTTTTGTTTGAAAATAGATAATTTTTCTATATTTATAGAGTGAGTCTATATTTAGAAATCTAAGGAGAGGTCCACAGAATGAGCCTTACCGAATTGCGTTCGTTTCACGCAGTTGCCAGAATGGGCAGTTTTTCCAAAGCCGCCCAGGATTTACTGCGCTCGCAACCAACCATCACCATTCAGGTTGCCCAATTGGAAAAGCGATACCGGACCGAATTATTTCAACGTCGGCGTGGCCAGAAGCTCGAGATTACAGATTTTGGCAAACAGCTTTTCGAGATCACCCGAAGGCTTTTCGCACTTGAGGCGGATGCGCTTGACCTACTTGAAAACAGCGAGGACCTTCAGAGTGGGCACATCAAAATAGGGGCCAGTTTTCCTAATCTACCCACAAAATATATTCTGCCATTTCGTGAAAAATACCCGAACATAGAAGTGTCTCTTATGCTTGGGAACTCCTCGGATGTTTTACGTGATTTACGTGATTGCAAAGTGGATATCGGTTTTTTGGGGGGAAACGGCGATTATCGGGGGTGCAATGCACTGCATTTGGCAGAGCTTGAAATTGTCATGATTGCGCACAAAAACCATTCCTGTGTGCAAAGTGGCTTTATCTACGCCAAAGATCTCTGTGACGAGACCCTTTTACTGCGCGAACAAGGATCAGAAACCCGCGAGTTGTTATTAAACAAACTAAACGCAGAAGGTTTTCTGCCTGGAACCACAATTGAAATCAGTAGCCGCGAAGGCGTCTGTGCCGCTGCGGCTGCCGGACTTGGATTGGGAATTATCGCATTGGACGAAATCATTGATGGCTATGACCTTGGTGTTGTGCGGATCAAAGGATTTCAGATATTTGGCCAAGCCCATGCGATTTCGTTGAAAGAGCGCGGATACACCAAACTGATCTCGGCTTTCCTTGGGATGGTAGAGGGCGTGAAACGGCAGTAAATATCGGAGGCAACCTATATTGGCCCAACGAGGGATTTGTTCGGGTGGGGCTGTTGCAAAGTTTTCCTGAGCTTGATTAAACCTGCATTCTTGACCAGCTTATACAATCGGATTTGCAGTGCTCGCCCTGCTGCGTTTCCGCCGGACACTGGATTATGGTTGCTACATTTGGGCAGTCTAGTGCCCAACATCGCTGGGGGCAGTAAAACCCTCCAAACGGTAGCGGCTATTCGTCATTGGGCAGGAAAGCCCCTTGTCATTCGGGGGAGAGGCCGCTTAAATGAGTCGATAGATTGGAGCCGAAACGGGATTGGCAACGCAGGGGTATCCAATAGAATTGGGACCCTGATCCAGATGATTTGAACAACTAATATGGTGTTTTTCTTGTCAGGCTGGCTCGTATAAATCCTTTCCTGATAGGCCTATCGGTCAATCACGCGCTACATTTGACTGGGCCAATCAATGGGGGCCAATTACGATGGTAACGGACGCATCGATAAAAACGGCAACACACAGTGATGGCAATATCGTTGCGATCCGTGGCGGGGTTGTGGATGCGTTCTTTGCTGATCCTGTGCCGCACATCCATGATCTGCTTTTTGCAGGTGATGTTCCGTTAGAAGTAGCGTCATTGGTGGGCGAAGGAGTCGTGCGATCTATAGCGCTGGCTTCGGTTCTTGGGCTTGGGCTGGGCATGCCTGTGCGCGCAACCGGTGCCCCGATCGAGGTGCCTGTCGGCGATGCGATGCTGGGCCGGATGTTAAATGTTTTTGGCGAACCTATTGATGGCAAACCTGCACCCCTTGCCGCTGCCTACCGGCCAATCCACCGCGCCCCGCCGGCGTTGGAAGACCGTGTTGTGTGCGCCGAAATTTTGGAGACCGGGATCAAGGCTATTGATCTTTTGTCGCCCATCGAGCGTGGTGGCAAGACGGGGCTTTTTGGCGGCGCGGGCGTGGGAAAGACAGTACTGATCACCGAGCTGATCAACAACACTGTTCAACACTACAAGGGAGTCAGCCTGTTTTGCGGCATCGGCGAGCGGTCCCGCGAAGCCGAAGAACTATACCGCGAAATGGGCAAGGCTGGCGTGCGCGACAAGACCGTCATGCTGTTTGGCCAGATGAACGAGTCCCCCGGTGTGCGCAGTCTGATTGGTAACACCGCGTTGACGATGGCCGAGTATTTTCGGGACGATATGCAGCAGGATGTGCTCTTGTTAATTGACAATATCTTTCGCTTTGTTCAGGCGGGTTCCGAAGTGTCGGGGTTGCTGGGGCGAATGCCTTCGCGTGTTGGATACCAGCCGACGCTGGCCACTGAGCTGGCCGCTTTGGAAGAACGGATCACCTCGACCCGCAGCGGCGCCATCACCTCGATACAAGCGGTATATGTTCCCGCTGACGACTTCACCGACCCGGCCGCTGCGCATATCTTTTCGCACCTTTCGGCTTCGGTGGTTCTGTCCCGAAAACGAGCAAGCGAGGGGTTGTATCCTGCCGTTGATCCGCTGGCCTCGGTTTCGGTGATGTTAACCCCCTCGGTGGTCGGGCAGCGCCATTATGACATCGCCCGGGCCGTGCGCAGGACGCTGGCCGAATACGGAGAACTGCGCGATATCATTGCAATGCTGGGCATTGAAGAGCTGTCATCAGCCGACCGCGCCACTGTCGCCCGCGCAAGGCGGCTGGAACGCTTTTTGACGCAGCCGTTTGTCACGACCGCTTCGTTCACTGGCACAGTCGGCAAACAGGTGCCGATTGCCGACACACTTGACGGGTGTGAAACAATCCTGAATCTGACAAAGTTCGACCTGCCCGAAAGTGCCTATTACATGATAGGTGGGTTGCAGGATTTGGAAGAGGTGGCGAAATGAGCATGGCGACAGATATGCAGGTCACACTACACCTTCCGACGCGCACTTTGTTTGTGGGGCAAGCAACGCAACTGTTTGCCGTTGCCCAAAACGGCGGCTTCGGAATTCTGCCCAACCATATAGATTTTGTCACGGCACTGGTGCCTTCGGTCCTGACTCTGACAACGCCGCAAGGTGGAGAACACGTCTTTGGCATCGACGAAGGGCTGCTCGTCAAAAAGGGGCATATCGTTGATGTTGCGGTTCGACGCGGCGTGCAGGGCGATGATCTGGACACGCTACGCGAGATGGTGCGCGAAACTTTTGTCGAGATGGACGAAAGCGAACGTGTGGCACGATCTGCTCTGTCACGGTTGGAAGCCAATATGGTTCGTCGTTTTGCCGAATTGCGGAGGCCACTAACATGACAAAGAAGCAAGACACATCTGCAGATGACATCGGGCGCCGAGCCGAGCGGATGAAATCCGCACGTGACAACCCCGGTCCCAGCCCGCTTGCCGGGATCAGCACCTTCGGCATGATCGGCTGGTCAATCGCCGTGCCCACCGTTGGAGGTGCTTTTCTGGGACTCTGGCTGGACCGTGTGGCACCTCAGGATTTTTCATGGACCATTGCACTTATTCTTGGTGGCGTGGCGTTGGGAGGCCTGATATCCTGGGCGTGGATAAGTAAGGAAGGGGGCGGCGGATGATAGATGTCGGCTGGAGTGCCTTTTTACTTGGGTTGACCGCCGGTGCCGGTGTTAGCGCGGTATTTTTTGCAGGTCTTGCCTTTGGTGTGCGGATTGCATTCGGCGCGGCGCGGCCCACAGTCGTGCTGCTGTTAAGTGCAGGTTTGCGGATCGCACTGTTTCTGGCTGTAGGCTGGCTGATTGCACAGACCGGAGCATGGGCCTTGGCGGGCTATGCCCTGTCGTTTCTGCTGGTGCGGTTTATTGTTATCGCTTTTGCACGGGTCCGACCGGCAAAAGGGGGCATGTAATGGAACTGTCACCCGATAGCACCATCATGTTCGAGGTGTGGGGGATTGCTGTCAACGCGACAATCGTCAACACTTGGATTGTCATGGCATTACTGACGGGAGTATCGATGCTGATTACCCGCAATCTGCGTGCCGATGTGCCGCCAGACCGCTGGCGCACGATGTTGGAGGTGATCGTGCAGGGTATTGAGGGCCAGATCGAAGAAATCTCGCAGCGCCCGTCCCATCCCCTGCTGTATTTCGTGGGCACACTGTTTCTTTTCATCTTTACCTCAAACCTGCTGATGGTGGTGCCTGGCTTTGCTCCGCCCACAGCGTCGCTATCGACAACAGCGGCGCTGGCGCTGTCCGTTCTGGTTGCAGTGCCGCTCTTCGGGATCGGCAGCCGAGGCTTGCGAGGGTATCTGAAAACCTATCTGGAACCGTCGCCGATCATGCTTCCCTTCAACATCATTAGTGAATTCTCGCGCGGTATTTCGCTGGCGATCCGGCTTTACGGAAACATAATGAGTGGCGCTGTCATCGGCGCGGTCCTGCTGGGTGTGGCACCGTTTTTCTTTCCGGTCGTGATGGAAATGCTGGGCCTGCTGACTGGGTTGGTCCAAGCATATATTTTCGCAATTCTGGCGACCGTCTATATTTCCTCTGCAACTTCCGATCCGAACAACTCTCGTAAAACAAAGGACTCCTCATGACAGATCTTGGTATTATTGCGGCTATTTCGATCTTCACCGCCGGGTTAACCGTGTCATTCGGCGCAATAGGTCCGGCCTTGGGCGAAGGCCGTGCCGCTGCAACTGCACTGAGTGCGATAGCACAACAGCCCGACGCCTCGGCCAATATTTCACGGACCCTGTTCGTCAGTCTGGCGATGATCGAATCCACCGCGATTTACTGCTTTGTTGTTGCAATGATTTTGCTTTTTTCAAATCCATTTTGGACTGCTGTACTTGAAGCAGCAAAGGTATCAGCAGCGGCGGCAGGAGGGTAATAAATGTCAATCGACTGGATTACAGTCATTGCCCAGATTGTCAATTTTCTGGTTCTGATCTGGCTGTTGAAACGGTATCTATATCGTCCAATCCTGAACGGGATCGACGCACGCGAGGCTGAAATCGCTGACCGGATGTTGGCGGCAACACATGCCGAGGAAAAGGCCGAAGCGGCAGAAGCCCGGTATCTTGACGAAATCGCAACCCTGCATGCCAACGAGTCGGCAATGACGGACACTGCGCGTCAAAAGGCCGAAGCGGCGCGTGATGTGCTGCTGGCCGATGCGCATGAAATGTTTGAAAAGGAACGCAAAGACTGGGACGCTCATCTTAAGCAGGAAGGGCACAAATACATTGCTGAATTGCATAAGATGGGGGCAGAAGCATTATTGTCGCTGACCCGCAAGGCACTGGGTGATCTGGCGGGCGAAACACTGGAAGAGCGTATTGTTGCCCATGTTGTGACGCAGCTTGTGCCGATGTCAGAAAATCTGCGTAAGGCAGCAGGCAGTGTGGCGGAAGCGGTCGCAACCACGCGCGATACGCTGCCAAAAGCCGCGCGCGAGCTGTTAGAGGCAGATTTGCAGGATATTATCCCGAATGTGGCACTGCGTTTTGAAACCGATACGGAACAGTCCCCCGGCCTGATCCTGCGGGTAGGCGGTGCACAGGTGGCCTGGACCATGGATACATATATCGACGGGCTCAACGCCATACTTGATGAAAATTCAGCCGTAGGAAAGGTTTTTGAGGTGCAGGGCGATGGCGCTTAGTCACCCCCGCCCGGATGCATTGTTAAAGGTGCTGCTGGATAGCGCACCACCAGCCCCGAGGCTGAGTGAAATTGGCAAAATAACCGAGCTTGGCGACGGGATCGCCATTGTCACAGGGCTGGCCCGTGCGCTTTCGGATGAATTGCTGCAATTTACATCCGGTGTGCGCGGGATCGTATTTGATCTGGAGCCGAACCGGCTGGGAGTCGTTCTGCTTGATGCGTCTGATCGTATTGCCGTGGGCGAAGACGTTGTGCGCACACACAAGGTGGTTAGTGTGCCGGTTGGCCCATCTTTGTTGGGCCGTGTTGTCGATGCGCTTGGACGTCCTCGTGATGGCAAGGGCCGGATTGACGCGACATCCCAACATCCGGTCGAGGCCGAGGCCCCTGAAATCCTGCACCGCAGCGCTATATCGCGCCCGTTAGCGACAGGGATAAAGGCAATTGACGCCGCTGTGCCGGTTGGTTTGGGCCAGCGGGAACTGATTATTGGCGACCGGCAAACCGGCAAAACCTCGATTGCCGTGGATACAATTCTAAATCAGGTGCACTCTGGTGTATTATGTATCTATTGCGCGATAGGGCAACGTGGTGATGCAGTGGCCAAAGTTATCGCGGCAATCAAAGAGGGCGGGATGATGGCCAGCACTATCATTATGTCCGTAGGCGACGAGGACCTGCCCGGGCTGTCCTATATCGCGCCTTATGCAGCTATGACGATG
>CAYYOF010000031.1:0-32761 GCA_964473185.1 uncultured Marinosulfonomonas sp.
GAAATCATCCTCATCACGATATCTCCTCAGTTGAAGAGCATCGCGATGCCCAAGGTTACGACTATACCTAGGTGGGTTGAATGTATCTGCGGGAATTACAAATGACTATAGGTTGAAATGGAATCGGCATATTTCGCTATGTTGCATCGTGCAAAGCGGGGTAAATTAGGTGGTCTAAAAGGTGGCCTGTATTTCTGTATGTAATTATTATTCATTAATTGCAATTGTTTACAAAGTTCAGTGGTGCCCGAGGCGAGACTCGAACTCGCACAATGTTACCATCGGGGGATTTTGAATCCCCTGCGTCTACCATTCCGCCACTCGGGCCACTACAGTGCTTTGCGTTTACATTCGATTAGAGTATCGCAAATCACTAAGGAAAGTTCCTATAGTCGACGCTCGTGCGCGTCCATAGGAAAATCACCGAACTCCGCTAAAACATCACCCCGACCAGCCACAGGGTGATTCCCGGGAACATTACAAGCACCACCACCCGCACCAGATCGGACATCACAAAGGGAAACACCCCCTGATAGGTTTTGACCATCGGGATATCCTTGGCTATCGAATTGATGATGAACAGGTTCATCCCCACCGGTGGCGTGATCAACCCGACCTCGACCACAATCAGCGCAAGGATACCGAACCACAGCGCTGTATCTTCGGCATTCATGCCAAAATCCAGCACCTCGATGATGGGCAGGAAAATCGGGATGGTCAGCAGGATCATCGACAGGCTGTCCATGATGCAACCAAACACCAGATAGAAGATCAGCATGATCGCCAGCACCATGTAGGGCCGGAACCCTTGGCCAAGGATCCATTCGGCCAGTTGCTGTGGGGCTTGGGTGGTGGCAAGGAAAGAGTTGAACACCTGCGCGCCCAGAATGATTAGGAAGATCATCGCGGTCGCGTTGGCTGCCGAAAGCACCGAATCCAGAAAGCCGCGCCAGTTCAAACCACCAGTCATCACCCCGTAGAGGCCCGTCGCAACCGCGCCTACGGCAGCGCCCTCGGTCGGCGAGAACAGCGCCTGAATGCCGGGGCGTGTCCAGTTCCAGTCACCGGCAATACCGCCGATCACCAGCCCGAATATAACCACCACGGGCCAGACCCTGACTAGGGTTTTGAACCGCTTCTTGTAAGGCACACGCGGGGCGGTGCCAGCTGAATCGGGCCGCACCCGCACATAGATCGCCACCGTCAGCATATAGCCAAGGGCGGCAAAAATACCGGGGATCATCGCGGCCATGAACAGTTTAACGATGTTCTGTTCCGCCAGCATCGCATAGATCACCAGAATGACCGAGGGCGGGATCAGGATGCCCAATGTGCCCCCCGCCGCCAACACGCCGGTCGACAGCGCGTCCGAATAGCCGCGTTTGCGCATTTCCGGCAGGGCCACCTGCCCCATCGTGCTGGCCGTGGCCAGCGATGATCCGCAGACCGCGCCAAACCCCGCACAGCCGCCAACAGCCGCCATTGCAATGCCACCCTTGCGGTGGCCCAGCCAATCGGAGGCGGCCTCGAACAGGGCTGCGGACATGCCCGATTTAGTGGCAAACTGCCCCATCAGCAAAAACAGCGGCACGATCGACAGCGAATAGCTGGAAAACGTGTCATACCCCAGCGTTTTGAGCAGGCCCAGGGTGGGCGCGGTTTTGCCTAAAAACGCCCACATGCCGAAAAATCCGGCCAGCCCCATGGCAATGGCAATCGGCACCCGCACGAATATCGCCAGCAACATTAGAACAAAGGCAATGATAGCAATTTCTAGTCCGGTCATGGTTGATACTCCCGACCTTCCAAGGTCCAGTTCAGGCTGCGCCACATGGTGAACAGGCTAACGACAAAAAACAGAACCGCCCCGACAAAGGCCAGCGAATACGGGATCCAGATTGGCACGCTCAGCTCATAGGTGGTTTCAGCAAAGAACGGCTTGGACCCCATTGATAAAGCGTTGCGAAGTGCGTCCGAGCCATAGGGTACTTTTTCGCCCAGCCCCAGCCAGAACCGCCAGACCAGCACCCCGCTGGCCAGCGCGATCAGGCTGTCACCGACAAAGCCCAGAAAGGTCTGAAACCGTTGCGGCAGGCGCATGGTGAAAATATCAACCACCACATGGGCGCGCTTGAATTGGGCAAACGGCATGAAGGCGAAAATGGCAATGGCGCTGCCCATCTCGACGATTTCATAGTCGCCTTTGATCGGGCCGAGCCCTGCAAACAAAAAGAACCGCCCGATGATCGAGCCCACCGTCACCAGCGCAATCAGCGCCAGAATAAAGCCGCCGCCATAGGCCAGCGCCCTGGTGATTTTCTCCAGCCACTTGCCCACCCGCAGTTCGGCCGATTTTGCCAATACCATTTGCTCGTTTCCCTGCTCTTGCCTGTTGCTACACCGCTAAAATAGCGGGTCGTTTGTTCAACTCGTCAATCGTCATGCCTGTCACCGCTTTATAGCGATCCGCAAAGGCCTGACGTTCCATAAGCGGCATCACAGCCTCGATATCGTCAAACCCGTCAGGTGCCCGTTCCGCCACAATGTCCAGCACCTTGTCCGGTCCATCGCCCCGATTGGCCAGCACCACCGCGTTCACCGCCTCGCGTCGCACTATATCGTAAGCCTTTAGCGCCCCCTGCCCGACCCCGTGATCGCGCAATTCCCGCGCCAGAATGCGCACGTCAATGATGGCTTGGGTGGCACCGTTTGACCCGATCGGATACATCGCGTGCGCGGCGTCCCCCAGCAGCGTCACCGGTCCGAACGTCCATTGTGGCAGCGGGTTTCGATCCACCATCGGGAATTCCCATATGCCGTAAGCGTCGCTAATCAGTTTGGGGATATCCAGCCAGTCAAATTTCATTTCGGCAAAGCGGTGTGCAAAATCTGCGCGTAGGCCAGCGCGGTTCCAGTCTTGTGATAACCAGTCGTAATCCGCAGGCAGGGTCAGGTCCGCGATCCAGTTGATCAGGCTGCCGCCATCTTTGGTATCGCCAATCGGGTAGCAGACGAATTTGCAATCCTTGTCACCGGCCATTGCCATAGAACGGCCTGTCAGAAACCGTGGCCCTTTGGTGATGCCGCGCCACATCATGGTGCCGCCCCAAACAGCGGGGCCTTCATCTGGGTAGAACCCTGCCCGCAAGCCTGAGTTGATCCCGTCAGCCGCGATCAGGACTGTGCCTGTGGCGGTGCTGGTCTGGTCTGTTTTGCGATTGGTCAGGGTGATCTCGACATCATCACCGACTTCGCGCCAATCTGTGACAGCCGCCCCCATGGTCAGCACATCCGCACCGGCCCGCTCCAATAACGCCTCCAACAGCGCCATTTGCAAGCCGCCTCGGTGGATCGAATATTGCGGCCATGTATTGCCCGCCATTGTGCCGCGCGGCTCAACCCAGATTTCCTGCCCGAAAGCGTTGAAATAGCCGACCTCCTCGGTGCGCAAGCCCACCTTGTCCAGCTCGGACTCAAGCCCCAGTTCGAACAACTCACGCGTCGCCAAGGATTGCAGGTTAATCCCTACCCCGAGCGGGCGAATGTCCTCTACCGCCTCATAGATATGAAACGGGATGCCCACCTGATGTAGGCTTAACCCCAGTGTCAGGCCAGCAATTCCGGCCCCTGCAATCAATACGGTCATGGTCTTTCCTTTAACATATGACGCGCCCCTCACTTAGATAGCTTAATGCCATCAATAGATATGCTGTGCCCCAGATCAACTCGCTTTTATTGGCAAACTCGCGGGGCTGGTTGAAACAGCCGCCAACCAGACGCCCTTGAGGCCGCATGTAAGGCATGAGACCATCGATCATCGGCTCCAGATGTTTGGTGAACTCCTGTGCCGCCGCATCATTATTCTCAACCTTCATCCGCGCCAATTGCTCAATCACAATGGCCGAGGCCGAAGTATCAACCGGCCCGTTCGGGTCATCAAAATCCCACGCCGGAACCCCGTCACCGCATTTTTCCTGCCAATAGCCGAACGTGGCGTGGGCGGCCTCAAGGTAGCGGTCCTCGCCAAATGTGCGCCAGCCTCGCAGAAAACCCGCGATAGCCCAAGCTTGGCCACGGCTCCAACAACTATCGTGGTCCACCCCAAGCAAGGTAAAGTGGCGCAGAATTTCATCTTTGTCCTCGGTGTATTCGATAAATTCAATGGTTGATCCGTCATCGCGAATGAAATCGCGGATGGTGATGTCCAGATGGCGTTTGGCCCCTTCGGCAAACACCTGATCGCCGGTTTCCTCCAGCGCCCAGAAATCTAGCCTGATATTGGGGTGCACATTGTCCACCGCCACGATCCGGCGCGAGGCAAGCGTGGTGCTTTTGACCTGCACCTCGTGACCGATCAGCATCGCGCCATTATGCGGGATCGCCATGGCCCGCATGGAGTAAGCCGCTGCCAGAGCCAGCGTGCGCATCGCCGGATCACCGGTTTGGGCATACATGCGCGCGGCGGAGTAATAAAACCTGTGGCCACGAAACTGGTCGTCCTTTTCCAGTTTGGGGCGCAGCATTTCAGTGCGCGCACGGGCCTCGTCAATCAGGTCGGGCCTGCCCTCCAGCACCCCTTTGATCCGCAGGCATTCCACCCAATGCCCGCCGCACCAGTCACCATCATCCACGGTTTGCCAAATGCCGGTGTCAGGATCAGCATGGTAGGGCCACGCATCGCCAACCTGATCGCGGGTCTCGCCGATCCGGTGTAGCAAATCCGCAAGTAACCTGTCGTATTTCATCATCCCGCCCCTGAATTGAAGCCCCGAATTGAAAAAGGCCAGACCTATACCTGTCTGGCCTTCATTCATTCTCGCTATCCGGCTCTAGTTGCCCGAGTATTTCGCCACAAGCGCCTGCGCGTCGGCAACCATCGCCGCCCCGTCCAGACCTTTTTCAGTGACTTCGGCAATCCAGTCCTGTGTCAGCTTATCGCCAATGGCGCGCAATTCGGCCACAACCGCATCATCCAGGGTCACAACAACATTGCCGCGATCCCGCACAACTTTTTCGCCAGCATCATCGCCCAAGTCCATCGCACGACCGGCCCAACCGGATGCCTCGACACCGGAATTGGCATCAATGATCGCCTTTAGGTCATCGGGCAGCGCATTATAGCTGTCCTTGTTCATTGCCCAGATGAAATAGGTGTTATAAAGCGCACGATCGCCACCTATTTGGGTGTGGCTATCGGCCAGCTCATGCACTTTCAGTGGTGGCACGATTTCCCAAGGGATCACGCCGCCATCAACGATGCCTTTGCTTAGCGCTTCGGGGAACGCCGGAACCGGCATGCCGACGGGCGTTGCACCCACGGCCTCTAGCAATTTGTTGGCTTGGCGCGATGGGCCGCGCAGTTTCAGACCGTTAAAATCGGCAATCGTTGTAATCGGATCACCTTTTTTGTGGATCACACCGGGGCCGTGAACGTGGACCGCCAGCAGATGGACGTCGGAGAACCGCTCGCCCATATATTTTTCGGTGAAATCCCATGCGGCCATTGAGGATGCTTCGCCCGACATGGATGTCATGAACGGCAGCTCGAACGCCTCGGATTCAGGGAAACGGCCTGGCGTGTAGGACGGAATGGCCCAACCGCCGTCAATCACGCCATCGCGGATCTGGTCAAACAGCGCCGGTGGCTTGCCGCCCAACTGCATGGCGGGGTAGATTTCGATCTTGATCCGGCCACCGGATTCAGCTTCGATCTTTTCAGCCCATGGCGCCATAAAGGATTTTGGCACCGATCCCTTTGGCGACAGGAAATGTTGAAAGCGCAATGTCACCTCTTGCGAGAGCGCCGCCCCCGTCGTTAGCCCAAGGGCCATCACCCCGATTGCCGCGGATTTAAGTGTAAATTTCATCTGTAGTCCTCCCTGTTCACGATTCTTAATCGTTCGATATTGGCGCAGATTATTCGATTCGTTGCAACTGCAATGATCTAGATCAACTGTGCACTACAAAGAATATCCAATCGCGCGGTCGGTTTTACCAGCAAAATTTTAGAATTGTTACAGATTATCCGTCCCGAAGGTATCACAAGACGCCAGATCAGCCCCCTCGTATCCCGTCATAAACCAGCGCTGGCGTTGCTCGGATGTGCCATGGGTAAAGGTGTGCGGCATAGGCCTGCGCCCAGCGTTGCAATGTATCATCACCAATCTGTTTGGCCGCATTCATCGCCTCGGCAATGTCGCCCCGCTCTAGCGTGCCAAACCGTTCCTTGGCATAGCGCGCCCAGATGCCGGAATAACAATCGGCCTGCAATTCAACCCGCACCGAAATGCCATTGCTGTCTGTTGTGCTAAGCTGACGACGCAAGGTGTTGGCCTTGCCTAAAATGCCGAGTTCGTCCTGAACATGATGCGCGACCTCGTGGGCCACAACATAGGCGGCGGCAAAATCACCTTTGGCCCCCATTTGGCGGCTCATCGTGGTGAAAAATTCGGTGTCGAGATATACTTTCTCATCCCCCGGGCAATAAAACGGCCCCGTCGCGCCATTGGCCCCGCCACAGGCGGATTGCGTCGCCCCCTTGAACAGGACCAGTTTGACTGGCTTATAGGTTTCGCCCACTTGGGTGTTGAAAATTTCGGCCCAGATTTCTTCGGTATCGGCCAACACGACGGAAACAAAGTCGCCCGCCTGTTTGTCGGCCTCGGTCAAGGCACCACCACTGGACTGGGTCGCGCCGCCCGCCCCTGTGTTGCCGAGGAAACTGCTGACATCCACGCCCATCAACGCGCCGATCACCACGATCACCAGCGCCCCGACGCCCTGACGCCCTGACGCCACCAATACCGGCGGTTTTCCCTGCCGTCATCCGACGACGATCTTCAATGTTCCGGCTACCCCGACGACCCTGCCACTTCATCACACTCTCCTACTGCTGTTGCAGACAGAATAACGCATCCAGTCCGCGCGGCAATACCGGATATGCTTGACCTTGCGGCCCTCGCATGGTGCATGGGGGAAAAGCGAGCAAAAAAGACAATGATCAGGCGCCTTTACAACTGGACTCTTGCCTTGGCCCACAGCCCGAACGCGCTGTGGGCGCTGGCGGTTGTCGCCTTCCTGGAAAGTTCGGTGTTTCCGATCCCGCCGGATATCATCATGATCCCGATGATCCTGGCTCGGCCCTCGCGTGCCTTTCTGATCGCAGGCGTGGCGCTAACGGCATCCGTCATAGGGGCATTGCTGGGCTATTATATCGGGGCTGGACTGTTCGACGTGGTCGGTCAGCCGATCCTCGATTTTTACGGCAAGGCCGATGCAGCAGCCGAGTTCAACGAGCGTTTCAAGGAATGGGGCGCATGGGCGGTGCTGGGCGCGGGCATCACCCCGTTCCCGTTCAAGGTGATCACCATCATGTCGGGCTGGACCGGTTTGAACTTGTGGGTGTTCATTATTTCATCCATCATCGCGCGGGGTTTGCGGTTTTATATCGTCGCCGTCCTGCTGTGGAAATTCGGCGCACCAATTCGTGACTTTATCGAGCGGCGCTTGGGCCTTATGTTCACGCTATTCATGGTCCTGCTACTGGGCGGCTTCTATCTGGTGAAATTCGTATGACACTGACACGCAAACAACTTATCCTTATCGCCGCTGGCGGCTCGCTTGCCTCATTGCTCGGGGCTTTCGCCTTTCAATATATCGGCAACATGCCACCCTGCAAACTGTGCCTGTGGCAACGCTGGCCGCATGGCGTAGCGATTGTCGCGGGCATTCTGGCGCTGATGATGCGCGGCAAACTGTGGCCGATGATCGGGATGCTGGGGGCTGCCACCACTTCGGCCATCGGGTTTTACCACACAGGGGTCGAGCGTAAGTGGTGGGAGGGTCCGACATCCTGCACCTCATCGGGCACATCCGGCATGTCAGCCGAAGACCTGCTGGAACAGATCATGGCGGCACCGTTGGTCCGTTGTGACGTGGTGCCGTGGGAAATGTTCACCCTGTCGATGGCGACATGGAACGGGATCGGGTCGCTGGTGTTTGCGTTTGTATGGTGGATGGCGGTGAAGCGCACCGCATAGATTTTGACGAGGTAACGCGCCCTATTTCTTTGATCCAGATGCAAGGCAATACGTACAAGAGGGGCTCTCAACTCCAAGAAACCTCTTGTAATTAAACAATTAACAGTTCCACTATTCCGGAATAGTGGAACTGTTAATTCACATAACCCACCCCATATAAAAGTCGACCTATTCTATCTCAATTCGCGGCGTTTGAACCCCATCCCAAGTAAACCTATAGGTCGCCCCTTTGCGCACATTTCCCACCATCGCGGGCCGGAAACAAGCAATGCAATCGCCCTTTGATGCCCGCACAGACGGATACAACACCCCAGCCGCCCCCTGCTCCAGCAATCGCTCTCCCAAGGTTTGCGAAGCCACGTAACTGTCCACCGCCAGACAATCCGCAAACGCCGCCACCCCGCGAATATCGTGAAATTCGCCGCCAAAATCCGCCAGATAATCGTCATAGGTCACAGATTCCTGCCACCAATCCACCTCGGCCAGTTCCACCGATTTGTGAAACGCGACCTCGGCCTGCGAAACCTGAACCGTATACCCCGCATACCACGCGCCGCGATCCGGCCCATTGAACCGTGCACCCAAAGGGGCGGCATGGCAAAAGGCGGCGTTGACCATCCGGTAGAATGGCACGCCTGACACCAGTTCATTAACCCCGATCCCCGGCAACAGGTTGTTTTCCGCCAATAGGCGGTCATTGTCGGCATGGTCCAGATCAAAAATATCCGCCAGATGTGCATCATCATCGGCAATCCGCACCAAAACGCTATCGCCGCCTTCGCTGTATTTCGAGGGCACCAGATGGTGCGTGTCCAACTGACGAATAGCGGTTAGCGGCGGCAGGTTCATCGCCCGCCACGCAGTGCATCCAGCAGACGGCGCACGGTTTGAAACGCAGGCAATCCGCCGCGCAGCAGGTAATCCAGCGCCGCATCGCCACCGAATATCCGGTTCTTATTGGGCAGCGTGATCCACTTATCGGCCAGTTCCTCGCTATAAAGAATGTTCAGCGCCTTGAAGATGCCCACCAGATAGGAAATCCGCCTGATCCGGTCCTCGTCCAGCACCGCACCCTGCCCCTTTTTCAGCGTATAGAACGCCCCGTTCGATATGCCCCCCAGCAAGATGCGCGCCTTGGTATCGGGAATGCGCCATTTTTCCATGATGTTGAAAAAGGCTCGCACCGCGCTGTCACTCAAACGCTCGCGCTCACCTCGATCTGACAGGTCGATCAGCGGTGATGCGGTATATTTCGATTGTGGGGCGACAAGCGATAAGGCCATCCGGTTAACTCCTATGTTGAAGCTACATATACTCCATTATTGGAGAACGTCAAGGTTGACCGCTTAACTGCGCGTCGCCAGCAACAGGTTGGTTTCGCTGCGCATCACCCCGTCAATGCGCCGGATATCAAACAGCACCTTGTCCAGCGCCTCGAGCGTCTCGGTGCCAATCTCAGCAATCAGATCCCATTTGCCATTAGTGGAATGCACCGCCTGAACCGCACTGATGCCGCGCAACCGGTGCATGATCTTCTCCGCGCCGCGCCCCTCGATCCCCAGCATCATCAACCCGCGCACAGGGGCCTGTGCGATGTCGCTTTTCAGACGCACGGTGAACCCCAGAATTTCGCCGCGTTTTTGCAACCGCTCAATCCGGCTGCGCACGGTGGTGCGCGACAGCCCCAGTTCGGCGGCAAGACTGGACAGCGGCACACGGGAATCGCGGCGCAGAGCGGCGATCAGGCTTTGGTCGGTATCATCCATAACGGAACCAATATCCTTCGATGTGATCAATTCACCGTCGATATAGCCTATTTATAGCCTACATACCAACCCGATTTGCATAAATTATCACGAATGGAACAAGCGAGCAGGTAATCATGGAAGATAAAAATACCCTTTTGATCGGGGCACCCGTGGACAGCGGCAAGCGCAGACGCGGCTGCCTTATGGGGCCGGATGCCTTGCGCACCGCCGGATTGGCCGAGGCGATAACGGGGCTGGGGCACAAGGTATGCGACCTTGGCAATCTGGCCCCCGCCAAGACCACCATCAAAGACGTGCCCAACACCAACACGTACCAATTGGCCAAAACCGTGGGCTGGACCAAAACCCTGATGCGGGTCGCCAAAGATGCAATGGCGCAAGGGTTTCCAATCTTTCTGGGCGGCGATCATGCCCTGTCGCTTGGATCTGTCGCGGGTGTTGCCGCCTATGCCGCCGAGGCGGGTCGCCCGCAATATGTGCTGTGGCTGGACGCGCACAGCGATTTTCACACGCCCGCCACCACCGCATCGGGCAATCTACATGGCACGCCATTGGGGTATGTCAGCGGGCTGGAGGGTTTTGACGCCTTCCCGCCCCTGCAAAGCCTCGTGCCAATGAACAACATTTGCCTGATTGGCATCCGCTCGGTCGATGCGGCGGAACACGCCGCGCTGCTCGGGAACAACATCCGCGTGGTGGAAATGCGCGCGATTGATGAGGGCGGCATCAAACGCCCGCTCGAGGCGTTTCTGGATGATGTTGCGCGGGCCAACGGCCTGTTGCATGTGTCGCTTGATGTCGATTTCCTCGACCCGTCCATCGCCCCCGCCGTCGGTACCACTGTGCCTGGTGGGGCCACCTTCCGCGAGGCGCATCTGGTGATGGAGATGCTGCATGACAGCGGCCTTGTCACCTCACTCGATCTGGTCGAGCTGAACCCGTTTCTGGATGACCGCGGGCGCACGGCCACCCTGATGGTCGACCTCACCGCATCGCTACTGGGCCGTCGCGTATTTGACCGCCCCACACGGAGTTACTGATATGACCATTCCCGCCCCGTCCAATCTGGCGTTTGTGCCGTTTGTATCAGTTGATAACATGATGAAGCTGGTGCATCATATTGGAATTGAAAAGGTTTTGGCTGATCTGGCCGATTACATCGAGGTCGATTTCCGCCGTTGGGAGCTGTTCGACAAGGTCCCGCGCGTGGCGTCCCATTCGACCGAGGGTGTGATCGAATTGATGCCGACCTCGGATGGCGAGGTTTACGGATTCAAATACGTCAACGGCCACCCTGCCAACATGAAGAAAGGCCTGCAAACCGTTACAGCCTTTGGTCTTTTGGCTGATGTAGCTAGCGGTTATCCCGTGCTGCTATCGGAAATGACCATCCTGACCGCCCTGCGCACCGCCGCGACATCCGCGATGGTGGCGCGTCACCTCGCCCCCAAAGGCGCAACTACTCTGGCGATGATCGGCAATGGTGCGCAAAGCGAGTTTCAGGCGCTGGCGATGAAAACCATCTGCGGCATCACCGATGTGCGCCTATACGACGTTGACCCTGCGGCGACGGCCAAGTGCATGAAAAACCTTGAGGGTATGGGGATGAACCTGACCGCCTGCAAAACCCCCGAGGCTGCCATTCAAGGCGCGCAAATCATCACCACCTGCACCGCCGACAAGCAATACGCCACCATCCTGACCGACAACATGGTCGGTGCCGGTGTGCATATCAACGCCATCGGCGGTGATTGCCCCGGCAAGACCGAACTGCACCGCGATATCCTGCTGCGCAGTGACATCTTCGTTGAATATCCCGAACAAACCCGCATTGAGGGCGAAATCCAGCAACTGGACGCAGACCACCCCGTCACCGAGATGTGGCAGGTAATCAACGGCACCGCTGCTGGGCGCACGTCTGCGGCCCAAATCACCCTGTTTGACGGGGTTGGCTTTGCCACCGAGGATTTTAGTGCCCTGCGATACGTGCATGACCAGCTGGAGGATGGCAATTTCTATCAGGATCTGGACATGGTGGCCGACCCTGATGATCCGCGCGATCTGTTTGGTATGGTGCAGCGGGCAAAGGGATAAAATACCGAAAAACCCACCGCCCCATTGCACACAACATGCGCCATCCTGTATAGTGATTACAACAATATATAGCGCACAGCGAACAGGCGGATATCTACGTGAACGACACACCTCAAACACCTGATGACGAAGAAGAAAATCCGAATCAACCATATGTGTATGGAGGCCCTTCGATCTCGATCACTGACGAGATGAAAACCTCCTATCTCGACTATGCCATGAGCGTGATCGTATCGCGTGCCATTCCAGACCTGCGCGACGGGCTAAAACCAGTGCATCGGCGCATTCTTTATGCCATGTTCGAGGGCGGCAATACCCACGATAAATCATACCGTAAATCGGCCCGCGCCGTTGGTGATGTGATGGGTAAATACCACCCGCACGGCGATAGCGCGATCTATGACGCGCTGGTGCGGATGGCGCAGGATTTCTCGATGTCGTTGCCCCTGCTGGACGGTCAAGGCAACTTTGGCTCGATGGATGGCGATAACGCGGCTGCGATGCGTTATACTGAAGTGCGGCTGGACAAACCGGCCGCCTTTCTGACCGCCGATCTGGACAAAGACACCGTCGATTTTCAGGACAATTATGATGGCAAGGACAAAGAGCCATCTGTGCTGCCCGCCCGTTACCCCAACATGCTGGTCAACGGGGCTGGCGGTATTGCGGTCGGCATGGCCACCAACATCCCGCCGCATAATCTGGGCGAGGTGATTGACGCCACGCTGGCACTGATCGAGAACCCCGATCTGACGACCGAGGATTTGATCGAATATGTGCCCGGCCCCGATTTCCCCACTGGCGGTATCATGCTGGGCCGTGCTGGCGCGCGCAAAGCCTACCTCGAGGGTCGTGGCAGCGTCATCATCCGCTCCAAAACCCGCACCGAGGAAATCCGCAAGGACCGCTACGCCATCGTGATTGATGAAATCCCCTATCAGGTGAACAAGGCCGCGATGATCGAAAAGATTGCCGAACAGGTGCGCGATGGCAAGATCGAGGGCGTCGCCCATGTGCAGGACGAATCTGATCGCAACGGCGTGCGCGTGGTGATCGAGCTGAAGCGCGATGCCACCCCTGAAGTGGTGTTGAACCAGTGTTTCCGGTTCACCCCGATGCAGACCTATTTTGGCTGTAACATGCTGGCCCTGAACGGTGGCCGCCCCGAAACATTGACTCTGCGCCGGTTCCTGACCTCGTTTATCACCTTCCGCGAAGAAGTCGTGGCACGGCGCACCGCATACGAGTTGCGCCGCGCCCGCGAACGCAGCCATATCCTGTGCGGTCTGGCCGTGGCCGTCACCAATGTCGATGAAATCGTCGCCACCATCCGCGCCTCGGCTGATCCCGCCGAGGCCCGCGCCAAATTGATGGACCGCCGCTGGCCCGCTGGTGATATCCTTGAATACATCGCGCTGATTGATGATCCGACCCACAAGGCCAATGACGACGGCACTTATAACCTGTCGGAAACCCAGGCCCGCGCCATTCTGGAGCTGCGCTTGCAACGCCTGACCGCGATGGGCGTCAAAGAAGTCACCGACGAGCTGCAAACACTGGCGGCTGCCATCCGCGAATACCTAGACATCCTGCGTTCGCGCACCCGTATCATGGAGATCATCAGCAACGAGCTGACCGAAGTGCGCGGAAAATTCGCCGTGGACCGGCGCACCCAGATTGTTGACTGGTCCGGCGATATGGACGACGAAGATCTGATCGAGCGCGAGGACATGGTGGTGACCGTCACATCCGGCGGCTACATCAAACGCACCCCGCTGGGTGATTTCCGGGCGCAAAAACGTGGCGGCAAGGGCACGGCGGGTATGAAAACCAAAGAAGAGGATGTGATTACCAACCTCTTTGTTGCCAACACCCACACGCAGTTGTTGTTCTTCAGCACCGATGGCATGGTTTACAAAATGAAAACATGGCGCCTGCCCCAAGGTGGGCGCACCGCCAAGGGCAAGGCCATCGTCAACATCCTGCCGATCCCCACTGGGGTTTCTGTGGCAGCGATCATGCCGGTCGATGCGGTCGAGGACGACTGGGGCGATTTGCAAATCTTCTTTGCCACCGATGCAGGCGATGTGCGCCGCAACGCGCTGTCGGATTTCACCAACGTGCGGGCCAACGGCAAAATTGCGATGAAGCTGCCCGAAGGCGTGAAAATGGTAAACGCCCGCATCTGTGCCGAGGATGACGACGTGATGCTGTTCACCGCAGGCGGGCGCGCGATCCGTTTCCCGACCACGGCGGTTCGTGTCTTTAAGGGGCGCGACAGCACAGGGGTGCGCGGGATCAAACTGAAGGATGGTGAAAAAGTCGTCTCGATGTCGATCATTCGCCATTTCGAGGCCACGTCAGAAGAACGCATCGCCTACCTCAAAATGCGCCGCGCGCAAGCGGGTGCAGATGACACCGAGGTCGAGGATGAGGAAACGGGCGATGGGGCTATCACCCAGGAACGTTTCGATGAAATGCAAGCGATTGAAAACCTGATCTTGACCATCACGGCAGGTGGTGCTGGCAAACTGTCCTCCAGCCATGATTACCCAGTGCGCGGGCGTGGCGGTATGGGCGTTGCAGCCATGGACAAGGCGATGCGCGGTGGCGATCTAGTGGCGTCATTCGCGGTGGAAATGGAAGACCAGATCATGCTGGCCACCTCTAAAGGTCAATCGATCCGCTGCCCCGTGAACGGCATTTCGTTCCGGTCGCGTAGTGCCGGCGGGGTCAAGGTATTTGATACTGCCAAGCGCGAAGTTGTCGTTTCTGTGGCACTGATTGCCGAGGCCGACGCGGATGATGACACAACCGAAGCGGTAAGCGACACCAGCCAAGAGTAACCGGAAGTTTTTGAAGTGGTTAACAATTAGCCCCCAATCGTGGTTAATTGTTTCCAACTGCATGCCGATCACGCTAAACGACAGGCTTTGCTTCCCCTAGCCATACAAAGACCAAACTTCACCCACAGTTAGGTCACAATTCTACGCAAAGTGTAATCAAACATTAACCAGTGCCGTTTCTTACCCCGTAGAATAGAACGATTGTCTAGGAGAATGTTGAAATGGCAAATCACTTTGAGCTCAAACCCGTGCAGAACCGAGGTGCACAATTACTGGTTCGGCTCCTGATCTCGTCGTACTTTATGGCCATGGCCACGGGGGTTGTCCCTTATGAAAACGGACGTGCCTTCATGGAATTGGCATTCCCCACACCCTACGATTCATTTGCGTTCACGGGATTTGTATTTATCGCTGCCTACTTGGTTTTGCTCGGCAAACATGTGCGCATCGCTGCATTACTGTTGTCGGTCTTTGTATTTTGGGCCAGCTACATAGCGAATTTCAGTTTTGGAAAAACACTGGACCTGCAAGGGTTCTGGAGCGATCTGGCCCTGATTGGCGCCTTGATGCTAACGGCGACCGAAGGTGATAGCCGCCAGTCGCGTAAAACCACAACACGGATCGGCAAGGCTATCAGACCGCGCCGTGTGCAACCAACCCTGCAAAAGCAGCCGCAATCCGTATCAAGTGACACCCTGATGGCAGACCTGCCTGTTGACAACGATGCCGCGCCTGCTGAAGCCAATAAGGTCATACCGCTTTTGTTGATCAACAATGACACACCCGCCATTGAATTCAGGCGTCACAGCCCACGTGAAGTCGGCGATAATGATCTCGACATCCTGCGGACAATGCGAAAAAGCAGCATGGCATAGGCGTAGACCGGGACAAACATCGAAATAGGCCCCTCGCGGGCCTTTTCTTTTGCCCGTTGCTCACCTAAACCCCGCGCTATGACAAATACACTCCACATTATTGGCGGCGGCATGGCCGGTGCCGAGGCCGCATGGCAAGCTGCAAACATGGGCGTCCCCGTGGTGATCCACGAGATGCGGCCCAAGGTCGAAACCTTTGCCCACCGCACCGGCAATCTGGCCGAAATGGTTTGTTCCAATTCGTTCCGGTCCGATGATGACGAGGCAAACGCCGTTGGCCTGCTGCATTGGGAAATGCGCAAGGCGGGTGGCATCATCATGGCGGCGGCGGACGAGCACGCCCTGCCCGCCGGATCGGCACTTGCCGTGGACCGTGACCCGTTTAGCGAAACCGTGACCAAACGCCTGCTGGATCATCCGTTGATCTCGGTTGAATACGGCGAAATCACCAGCCTGCCCGAAGATGGTCACTGGATCATTGCCACCGGCCCTTTAACCACGACCGCCCTTGGCCAATCCATCGCGGCCCAAACCGGCAGTGATCAGCTGGCCTTTTTCGACGCCATCGCCCCGATTGTTTACGCCGACAGCATCAACATGGATGTGGCGTGGATGCAGTCGCGTTATGACAAGGGCGAGACCGAGGCCGAGCAAAAGGCGTATCTGAATTGCCCGATGGACAAGGCGCAGTATGAAGCGTTCATCGACGCGTTGCTGGCGGCGGATAAAACCGAATTCCATGAAGGGGAAACCGCTGGGTATTTCGACGGCTGCCTGCCGATCGAGGTGATGGCCGAGCGCGGCCGCGAGACCCTGCGCTTCGGCCCGATGAAACCTGTTGGGCTAACCAATGCGCATGACCCCGAAACCAAGGCTTACGCGGTGGTGCAGCTGCGCTATGACAACGCCTTAGGAACCCTGTTTAACATCGTGGGATTCCAGACAAAAATGAAATACACGGCGCAAACCGAGGTGTTCAAAATGATCCCCGCGCTGGAAGACGCCAGTTTCGCGCGGCTTGGCGGTATCCACCGCAACACATTTATCAATTCACCCACATTGCTGGACGACAATCTGCGGCTGAAATCACGCCCCAACATCCGGTTCGCGGGCCAGATCACTGGCGTTGAGGGTTATGTTGAATCAGCCGCCATGGGTCTTTTGGCGGGCCGGATGGCAGCGGGTGAAATTCTGGGCCAACCCGTGGCAACGCCCCCGCTCGACACCGCCATGGGCGCATTGGTCAACCACATCACAGGTGGGGCGGCCGCAAAAACATTCCAGCCAATGAACGTCAACTTTGGCCTGTTCCAGCCGATTGATGCCAAGCACGGGCGCAAGAACCGCAAGACCCGTTACAAGGCCTATACTGACCGCGCCAAAGCGGCGTGGCAGGAATGGCTGGACGGGTAAGGTCATGATCAGTTAGGTTTTATCACATGAGCAACGATAAATTCCTCGATAAAGCCTATGATCTGGATGGCGAAGCGCAAACACGTAACCATTATGATGACTGGTCTTCCAGTTATGACGCCGAGATCAGCCGCAACGGCTATGCCACCCCTGCCCGCATTGCAGCAGCTTTGGCATCAACCACACCGGATAAATCCGCTGCCATACTGGATTTCGGTTGCGGCACAGGGATGTCGGGCGATGCCTTGGCCCGCGCCGGATTTTCGGTGATTGACGGGGTGGATTTGTCACCCGATATGCTGGCCCAAGCCCGCAGGACGAAAACCTACCGCCGCCTGAATGTGATCGAACCTGATGCGCATCTGCCGTTAAAGGTTGGCGACTATTCAGCCATCGTTGCCTGCGGGGTGATTGGCGCTGGGGGCGCGCCATTAACAACTTTTGATGTGCTGATGGCGTTATTGCCCAAAGGCGGGCTGTTTGCATTTTCATTTAATGATCACACGCTGCAAAATCCTGCTTATGAGGCCAAATTGCAAACCTACCTGCATGCCCAAACCGCAAAATTGCGCCACCGTGAACATGGGGACCATTTGCCGGGCATTAACCTTGGTGCGGTTGTCTATGTGGTCGAAAAATTGTGAACCTCACCACCCGTTTTGCCCCGTCCCCGACCGGCCCTTTGCATCTGGGCCACGCCTATTCGGCGTTGCTGGCCTATGACATGGCACAAGCGGCGGGTGGGCAGTTCCTGTTGCGGATCGAGGATATTGACCAGTCCCGCGCGCGGCCCGAATGGGAGGCGCAGATATATGATGATCTGCGATGGCTGGGGCTGGAATGGCCCGAGCCAGTGATGCGTCAATCCGAGCGTTTGCCTGTCTACCAACAGGCGTTGGCACAGCTAGAGGCCAAAGGCCTGCTCTATCGTTGCACCTGCAATCGACGCGATATCGAGTCGGCGATTGCTGCACCGCAAGAAGGGACGCCCGCCGCGTATGGCCCCGACGGGATGATCTACCCTGGCACATGCCGCACCCTAGATCACACCGATGAAAACGCAGCCCTTCGTCTGGATATGGAAAAGGCATGCCTTTATCTGGGGGCACCGGATTTATCCTTTGTCGAAACGGGTCCGGCGCATACAGGGCGCAAAACAATCACCCCGCATGAATTGATCCATACTGTTGGCGACATCGTTCTGGCGCGTCGTGATATGGGAACGTCCTATCACCTGTCCGTGGTGCTGGATGACGCCGCCCAAAGCATAACCGATGTGATCCGTGGCGAGGATTTATTTGAGGCTACAAAAATCCATCTGCTGCTGCAAACCTTGCTGGATTTATCGACACCGACCTACCACCACCACGCTCTGATCCGTGATGATGCGGGCAAACGTCTGGCCAAACGCGACGACGCCCGCGCCATTACCAAATACCGCGCCGACGGGGCAACGCCTTCGGATATTCGCAAGATGGTCGGGTTGTAGCCTGCGTTACTTCAATGCACGCCAAGGTTTTGGCATAATAACCCAGTGGCCATTCACATAGACCAGCCCGTCAAATGCCAGCCCGATGGTTTCGCCCTGCTTCACAAACTTGAACCGCACGATCGGCACATCGGCTTTGAAATACTCCAGCACATCCTTATACCCCCCGGAAATTCGCGCAGCACAGCGTCGCCACTCTTTAACTTGGCCGTGGTGGTATAGATCAGCAGCAATGCGTCCTGATCCGGCTTGGGGCCAAACTTGATCCCCGGTTTCATCATCGTTACATAACTCGCGGCCATACTGCTGGCCAACGGGTCTTTGTAGACCATATGCACCTCGGCCTCGGTGGGCAGAATCGCCGCGGTCAGGGCCACCAGATCGGCATCCGGCTCAAAGAAAGCCATCAGCAGTGCACGGGCTTGCGCTTCGCTTCCGGCAGCATCGGTGGATGTTTTAGGATCACCCGAAACAAGTTCAAGCAAGCTTCGCGTGCCATCTTTAATGCAGGTGTTGTTCAGATTGCGCAGGATCACGTTGATGTTTTCCTGACTTACAGGGCGCGGGTCAGATTGTTTGGCCGCCAGATACCCGAAGGTCCATGCCCCCACTGACTGAAGGGTGGCATCATCCGCATTTCCCAGAATAACACTGCAAGGTTGGCGCGGATCAAACCCCTGCGCTTGGGCTGCTGTCACCGCTGCGCCAAATGGCAAGCCCGCGATTAGAATTGCTTTGAGCAAAACCTTCATCACTAAATCTCCAATATTACTTTAGGCCATGAATGGGTGAAATAACCCAGCCTGAAACGACCCTATTCCATCGGCTGCATCACTTCAACTTCCTCGCCGCCCCGCACGGCTGTGTAAAAACATGAGCGCCGATTGGTGTGGCAGGCCGGTCCCGACTGGCGCACAATCACCAGCAAACAGTCGCGGTCGCAATCCACGCGCAACTCCACCAGTTCCTGCACATGGCCCGATGTCTCGCCCTTGATCCAGAACGACTGGCGCGAGCGCGACCAATAGGTGACGCGGCCGGACGTTAAGGTGCGCGATACCGCCTCGGCGTTCATCCATGCCATCATCAGCACCTCATTCGTGCCCTCGGCTTGTGCAATTGCCGGAATCAGCCCTTTATCGTCATAACGTAGTGTTGCAGGGTCGAATGACATATGGAATCCTTTGCATAACCGCTTTAGATGCCTATCTAGAATACCAGCAGCCAAAAGGGAAAGCCAATGAGCGACAATGCCGAGCTGATCAAACTTTATTCCGGCCGGATTCTGGCTTTGGCCGCCGATATTCCCCTGACCGAACGGCTGGACAGTCCGCAGGCCACGGTGAAAGAGCGCGCGCCTTTGTGCGGGTCTACCGTAACGGTTGATATTAATCTGGATCAGGGGCGGATCAGCGGCTTTGGGCAGGATGTAAAGGCCTGTGCGCTGGGTCAGGCTGCGGCCTCGGTTGTGGCCAGCGCTATTATCGGGCGCACCCCTGCCGAGATTTGCACAGCCCGCAATCAGCTGTCGGCAATGCTGCGCATGGACGGGCCTGCCCCCGATGCCCCGTTTGACGCATTGGAAGTGCTGCTGCCTGCGCGAGAGTATAAAAATCGCCACGCCTCGATAATGTTGGCGTTAGAGGCAACGGTCAAGGCCATCGGGATGGCCGATAAAACCGCCTGCGCTTAATTAATCGGAAATGAAATGGCGGTAACGTGCGGGACGTTAACAGGAGACGTTGATGATTCCCGCAGCCGATTTTACCGATTCCGGTCTGGCCCCAAATCTGGCCAGTGCACAGGCCGATACTCAGGCCAGCGAACAACTGGACAGGCTCTCGCATATTGCCTCGAACCTCGGGGTGGATCTGGTCGATATTGCCGCAGCACTGGACCAGATTGACAATAGCACCCGCAACCAGTTGCAATCGCTGGAACAGGTGCGCGGCAACGCCAAACGCATGCTGGAGGGCAACGCCAGCGTCAGGGTCGCGATTGATACGGTGAATGAAACAACGGTCGAAACCCTCGAAACGGTGGTAACTGCGGTCGAAAATATCCAGAGTGCGGGGAACCGGACGCAAAAACTGGCAAATTGGGTCCAGTCGCTGGATGAGCGGATCACCACAATCGAGGATACGATCAAATCGGCGCAATCCAATAACAATGACATTGCCTCGATTGCATCCCAGGTCAATATTCTGGCGATCAACGCCAAAATCGAAGCCGCCCGCGCAGGCGAAGCGGGGCGCGGGTTTGCTGTTGTCGCCGAGGCGATCAATGAATTGTCACGCAAAACCGCAGGGGCTGCCGAGGGAATATCAGACAGCATCCTGACGCTCGGAAACTGGATTGAATCCCTGCGCGTCGAAGCAAACACCGCCGCAGGCGACGCCAAGGCCGTTTTGAAAGAAGCGGACGAGACAGACATTTCCCTATCGGGAATTGCCGAGCATGTGCGCATGATCAATTCCGATGCAAAGCAAATCAAAACCAACGCTGGTAATGTCGGCGATGCAATCGGTGAATTCGGGCGCAATTTTGACCAGATGGGCGTGGCGCTGGAACAAACAGCCACGGGTATTCATCAGGTGCGGGATCGCGCCGGTAAAATGGTCGAACAATCGGAATGCCTGATCCAGAGTAGTGCATCACTGGGAGGAATCACTGCTGATACAAAATTCATCAACGAGGTTCAGGCCCGCGCTGCCCAAATTTCCGCAGCCTTTGAAACGGCCATTGCGAACGGGGCTATCAGTGCCGGTGCACTATTCTCAAGGAACTACACTCCGATCCGCAACAGCAATCCGCAACAGGTCATGGCAGGGTTCACCGCGCTCACCGACAGGGTTTTGCCAGGCATTCAGGAGCCCGTGCTGGAATTTGATCCGCGGATTGTATTTTGTGCAGCCATTGATCTGAATGGCTATATCCCCACCCATAATAACAAATTTTCGCAACCGATGGGAAATGATCCGGTCTGGAATACGGCCAACTGCCGCAACCGGCGCATCTTTAATGACACCGTGGGGCTGAAAGCGGCCAACAACAAAGAGCCGTTCCTGCTGCAAATTTATCGCCGTGATATGGGCGGCGGGAATTTCACTACAATGAAGGATATATCAGCGCCGATTTTGGTTGGTGGTAAACTTTGGGGCGGCTTGCGACTGGCCTACACAACGCAATAAAAAAACCGCCGCACTTCTTTGGTAAGAAGGCGGCGGCAAGTGGCCATATCTTATGTGGTCCGGACACTCATTTCGAGAAAGAGGCATTCTTCTCGAATATTAACAGGCAGTGTCAATGTGCGTGCATCAGTTTGGGGACATATTGCAAGCAGCATCCGGCATTAAGACGGCAGGCAAATTCAGTATCGGTTACGCATCAGGCAAGTCCTGGCAGATACAGGCCAACAGCCAGCATCACCACAATGGCCGCAGCCCCTGTCGCATCCTGAAGAAGGGTTGCACCAGAGCGCGAATAAACAGTTTTGATATCGTTGAGCATCGGTTGCTCCTTTGTGTGTTTGTTCCGTTTGTTGCCTATTTGTTCTCATATCAAGGTTAACTTGTAAAGAACTTTTTAGGAACATTTGTGAACAAACGGGGCGTTAACGACCTAACCTACTGAAATCAAACGAATAGCTTTGTCCTGTTCCATTAACCATAATAGAATCCGCGCCGCCTTGCCCCGTGCACTGGTCAGATCCGGATCATCGGCCAGCAATTTGCGCGCATCCGACTGGGCCACCGCCATCAATGCCGCCTGACTTTCCATATCGGCAATCTGGAAACGCGGCAGACCGGACTGCGCCGTGCCAATCACATCCCCGGCACCGCGCATCGCCAAATCTTCTTCGGCTATGACAAACCCGTCCTCGGTTTCGCGTAATATTTCCAGGCGCCGCGCCGCCGTTTGGGACATCGGCGACTGATACATCAACAAACAGGTCGATTGTTCCGTCCCGCGCCCGACCCGCCCGCGCAACTGGTGCAATTGTGCCAGACCGAAACTTTCGGCCCGTTCAACCACCATAATCGTTGCGTTGGGCACATCCACCCCGACCTCAATCACCGTGGTGGCGACCAACACTTTGGTCTCGCCCGCTTGAAACCGTTTCATCGCCGCATCTTTTTCCGCCGACGGCATTTGCCCATGCACCAACCCGACTACACCCTCGCCCAAAACCGCGCGCAACATTTTGAACCGTTCCTGTGCTGCTATCATGTCGACAACTTCGCTTTCCTCGACCAACGGGCAAACCCAATAGGCTTGCTGCCCGGCCGTCAGCGCTTTGCGTAAATGCTCAACCACCTCGTCAATCCGCCCGGTCGAAACCATCGCGGTGCGGATCGGTTTGCGCCCCGGTGGTTTTTCGTCCAGCACCGACACATCCATATCACCATATTGCGCCAAGGATAATGAGCGCGGAATCGGCGTTGCCGTCATCACCAACACATCCGCATGAACGCCCTTGGCCGACAACTCCAGACGCTGACGCACACCAAACCGGTGCTGCTCATCGACCACCGCAAGACGCAGATCGTGAAATTCCACGTCCTTTTGAAATACCGCATGGGTGCCCACCAATATCTGGATATCACCCGATTTCAGCGCCTTCAGCTTGGCCGCCCGCTCGCTGCCCTTATCGCGCCCGGTTAATATTTCCAGCACGACGCCCGCCGCTTCTGCCAAGGGTTGCAACCCTGCCAAATGCTGGCGTGCCAGAATTTCTGTCGGGGCCATCATCACCCCTTGGCCGCCCGCCTCGACTGCGACCAATAGCGACATCAACGCCACCAATGTTTTGCCCGACCCGACATCGCCTTGCAGCAGGCGGTTCATGCGCAACGGCAGCGCCATATCCGCGGCAATTTCCGAAATCGCGCGGGTCTGCGCACCGGTGGCCAGATACGGCAATGCCGCCAAAACCTTGCTTTGCAATACACCGGTACCAACACTCGGATGGCCTTTGCCGCGCCGTTCAACCGCACGGGCCAACGCCAATGTCAGCTGATGCGCAAAGAATTCATCATAGGCCAAACGCTCGCGGCTTACCGTCGTTGGGGCCATATCCGCGTTGCTTTCCGGAGCATGCGCCACGGTTAACGCCTCGGCCCAATCCGGCCAATGCGCCTTTTTCTTTTGCGCCGGATCAATCCATTCTTCCAATGACGCAATCCGCGCCAACGCCGCCTGAACCGCCTTTGCCATAAGGCGCTGCGACACCCCAGAAGTCAGTGGATAGACCGGCTCGAACTCCGGTATTTCGCCTGCTTCCTCAACCCGCAACACATGATCCGGATGAACCATTTGTGCCACCGCGTCGAAAATCTCGACCTTGCCCGACACCACACGCTGCTGGCCCGTCGGTAATATTTTCTGGATGTAATCGGCGTGGGCATGAAAAAATACCAACTGGAACGTGGTTTTGGCATCGATCACCTCGACCCGATACGGCCGCCCGCGACTTTGCGGTGGAATGTGATGGCCGACAGTAACCTTAACAGTGACCACCGCAGGAGCAGTTACGTCGCGGATACTGTCGCGCCGCTGCCGGTCAATACCGCTGTGGGGCAAAGTGAATATCAGATCGCGTGGTTTTTCGATGCCCATCTGGCCAAAATGGGTGGCGGTTTTGGGGCCAACACCCTGTAGCGTTTCCAGATCGGCAAACAGCGGAAACAGGATTTCCGGCCGCCCACTCATGCGGTACCGATCAGCGCGATCCAGCTGTCCTCGTCGATCAGTTCCACACCCAGGCTTTCTGCTTTCTTGGCTTTTGATCCCGCCCCCGGTCCCGCTACGACCAAATCGGTTTTGGCCGAAACCGAGCCGGAAACTTTGGCGCCCAACGCCTCGGCGCGGGCCTTGGCCTCGGCGCGGGTCATCTTTTCCAGCGTGCCGGTGAACACCACGGTTTTGCCATAAATAGAGCTTGTCTTATCTACGTAAGATACAAACTTTAGAGGCGAGACATAATTCGTTATTCTCTGAACTGCTTCTTTGTTTTTATTATTTTCAAAAAACCGAATAATTGAATCTGCCGCCACAGGTCCACGCCCAACTATTGGAATGATCTCTGCGCAAATTTCTCGGTCTATATTGGTAAAGCTTTCAAGTTTTTTAGAGGTTGCACTCCACCCTCCCATTAGAGACCAAAAATCCTTGGGATCAGAAAAACCGAATAACTCAGTGAATTTACTCCACTGGAAGTGAAGCAAGTCTTGCTTCTTTTGCATCTGCACACCAAAGCTAGAAACGGTATTAAAGTGCTTTTTTGCATCTTCAAATTTTGTTGGATATCGCTTTGTATTCTTAAATATGGATTTAAAAATGTCCTCAGTTATATTGTTGCACCCAGAAATATTTAGACTTGCCCCCAAATATTTTCGTAAGTTTGCTAAAAGCCCAATTCCCGCAACTCCTTTAAATTTAAACAATTCGTTCCAAAAATTTAACTCACATTCTCGCAATCCATTTGCGACCTCACAAACCTCCAACCAATCAATCTTTGGAGTGCAGCGTACATACGACCAACTTTCACACGCGTGTTTAGTTCTTCTTTCTTTAATACTCTCTAAACGGTTCTGGAATCCTCCCCAACTTTCATGGAGAATTGCTATGTCCCTAGAAATTTCCTGCCCAATATTTGGGATACCCAACGCATAAATGAATCTAGGCAACTCAATTTCATTTTTGTCCCTAATTGCATTGAACAGCTTCGTGGCAGATTTTTCACCCCAGCCATCACGGTTCTTCAATTTGGCCAGATTGGCCGCGTCACGGGTTTGCAGGGTGAAAATATCGGCGGGTTCCCGAATGGGCAGCACGTCATCGTGGTAGAACGCCTCGATCTGTTTTGCACCCAGACCTTCGATATCAAAGGCCCCTCGACTGACGAAATGTTTCAGTTTTTCAACCGCTTGCGCCGGACAAATAATGCCGCCCGTGCAGCAACGCACGGCATCGCCTTCTTCGCGGATGGCGTCTGATCCACATTCAGGGCACTTGTTTGGGAAATCGTATGGGGTTGCATTCGCGGGGCGTTTGGTCAGGTCAACATCGGCAATTTTCGGAATCACGTCACCGGCGCGATAAACCTGAACCCAGTCACCAACGCGGATGTCTTTGCCATCGCGGATCACCTCGCCTTTGGAATCGCGCCCTTTGATGTAGTCCTCGTTGTGCAGCGTCGCGTTAGAAACCACCACACCACCGACCGTCACCGGAGTCAGACGGGCAACGGGAGACAGCGCACCGGTGCGCCCGACCTGAATGTCAATGGATTCAAGACGGGTCCAGGCCAGTTCGGCCGCGAATTTATGGGCGATGGCCCAGCGAGGGGTGGTCGAGCGGAATCCAAGACGTGATTGCAGTGCGAGGTCGTCGACTTTGTAAACCACACCGTCAATGTCGTAACCAAGGGTGGCGCGCTGGGTTTCGATTTCGGCGTAGTGGGCAATCATTTCAGCGGGACCATCGCAGGTTTTGGTTAACGGGTTAGTGGCAAATCCGAATTCCGCCAGCCGTTTGATCGCGCCGATCTGGGTTGCGGCCAATGGTTCGGAAACCGCGCCCCATGCGTAGGCAAAGAATTTCAGCGGACGGGATTTGGTGATACCGGCATCCAGTTGTCGCAAGGATCCGGCGGCGGCGTTGCGCGGGTTGGCAAAGGGTTTATCGCCATTGGCAATCTGGCGGGAATTCAGATTGGCAAAATCGGCATGCGCCATGTAAACCTCGCCGCGTACTTCCAGCAGATCGGGCGCATTTTTAATCGTTTGTGGAATATTGGAAATGGTTCGGGCGTTTTGGGTGACATTTTCCCCGACCGCACCATCGCCACGCGTGGCGGCCTGCACCAGTTTCCCGCCCTCGTATCGCAGGCTCAGCGACACCCCGTCGATTTTCGGCTCGGCAGTATATTCTAGCGGCGCGTCCTGTGCCATTCCCAGAAACTTGCGAATGCGTGTGTCAAACTCCTGCACATCTTCATCCGAAAACGCATTGCCCAATGACAGCATCCGCACCGCGTGTTGCACCTTGGAAAACCCATCTGCAAGCTTTGCCCCAACCACATCGGACGGGCTGTCGGCGCGTTTCAGTTCAGGAAACCGCGCCTCGATCAAAGCATTGCGCCGCTTTAACGCATCATATTCAGCGTCCGAAATTTCAGGGGCATCATTGGTGTGATAGGCGGCATTGGCACGCGACAGAACTTCAGCCAAACGGGCCAGCTCGCGGCCAGCCTCTGCTTCATCCAGTTGATCAATCGGTGTCGCGTCCATCTCACCCTCTTCGCAATGCACTTACCCTTGATAGGCGGGCATCACGAAGAGGTCCAGAGAGTGGTGGTAATTCAGGCACCGATGGCCAGCGGTTCATCCATTTCAACCGGCACTGGGTCACGCAGCACATAGCCCCTGCCCCAAACGGTTTCGATATAGTTTTCGCCATCCGTCGCCTCGACCAGTTTTTTGCGCAGCTTGCAAATAAACACATCAATGATTTTCAACTCGGGCTCGTCCATGCCGCCATAAAGGTGGTTCAGGAACATTTCCTTGGTCAGGGTTGTGCCTTTGCGCAAGGATAGCAGCTCAAGCATCTGGTATTCCTTGCCCGTCAGGTGGATCGGCTTGCCTGCCGTTTCAACCGTTTTGGCGTCCAGATTAACCCCGATTTTACCCGTGGTAATGATCGACTGCGAATGCCCTTTGGAACGCCGGATGATCGCGTGGATACGCGCCACCAGTTCTTCGCGGTGGAACGGTTTGGTCAGGTAATCATCCGCGCCAAACCCAAAGGCCTTGATCTTGTTTTCTGTATCATCCGATCCGGTCAGGATCAGAATGGGCGTATCGACCCGCGCCAGACGTAATTGGCGCAACACTTCGTTGCCATTCATATCCGGCAAGCCCAGATCGAGCAGGATCAAATCATAGTCATATAATTTAGCCAGATCGATGCCCTCTTCACCCAGATCGGTGCAGTAAACATTCAGATTGGCATGTGTCAGCATCATTTCGATGCTTTTCGATGTCGTAGGATCGTCTTCAACCAGCAAAACACGCATTTTCAGTATTCTCCGCTATTTAGTTTTCCCTTCAGCAATGTGGTTAACACTGGAGTTAAATGGTTAACCACAAGTTACCCTTGCGGAACAATTCGTGAATACACCTTAAAGTTGTCTATACTTTTGTAAAGAAGTGGTTTTTAAAGCGCTCGGACCATGCTTTTGCACTGCCGATTGCCAGGAATGGTACTCTTCCTCGCTTAAACCATAGCGTTCAAGCGCCTCTTTTAAGGGAATCAGTCCCGATAAAACCGCCTTGACCACAGCGGCCTTGCGGCTGGCGACCCAGCGGCGTGTGGCCGGATCAGGCAAATCTGCCCGCGTCATCACAGTGCCATCGGGCAAGGTTACGGCGCGCGGACCATCAACTTTTTTCAAATACATCGGGCATCCCTTATGCGGTTTTGCCCAATTTGCGCGAACACCCTTAATTAGAAATGAAACCGCCCCTTGTTAGTCGTTCGCATTTTCCTATATTTCGAAAGACCTCACTAACCGAAATGAACGGCATCCTAATGACCCACCCATTGAACAGCCTTGGTTTTGCCAAACCCCCGTCTGAAACCCGCGTTGTCGTGGCGATGTCAGGCGGCGTGGACTCATCCGTCGTGGCCGCTGAGCTGGCACGCGAGGGCTACGATGTGGTCGGCGTCACCTTGCAACTGTATGACCACGGAGCAGCATTGGCCAAGAAGGGCGCATGTTGTGCGGGGATCGACATCCATGATGCGCGGCGTGTGGCCGAGGAAATGGGGTTTCCGCATTACGTGCTGGATTACGAGAACATCTTTAAGGAAACCGTGATTGACGAATTTGCCGACAGTTATCTGGCCGGCGCAACACCGGTGCCCTGCATTCGCTGCAATGAGCGGGTCAAGTTCAAGGATCTATTGGCAACCGCGCGTGATCTGGATGCCGATTGCATGGCGACGGGGCATTATATCCAGCGCAAACTTGGCGCGCATGGGGCCGAGCTGCATTCGGCCGCCGATGCCACCCGTGACCAGAGCTATTTCCTGTTCCCGACCACGCAGGAGCAGCTGGAGTATTTGCGCTTTCCATTGGGGCATCTGAAATCCAAGGCCGAAACCCGCGCTTTGGCCACCAAACACGGGCTGGCTGTAGCTGATAAACCCGACAGTCAGGACATTTGTTTCGTGCCGGATGGTAACTACGCCGCGCTGATTGAAAAGCTGCGGCCAGAGGCGGCAAGTCCCGGGAACATCGTTGGTCTGGATGGTAATGTGCTGGCACAGCACCGCGGCGTGATCCACTATACCATTGGCCAGCGGCGGGGCTTGGGCATCGGCGGGCTGGATGATCCGTTATATGTGGTGCGTCTGGATGCGGACACCCGCGAGGTGGTTGTCGGGCCGAAAGAGGCGCTGACCACCAAGGTTATTGCCATGCGCGAGATTAACTGGTTGGGAGATGAGCCGTTTGATAGCCGCGATGAATGGCGTCTGGCCGTCAAGGTACGTTCAACCCGTCCACCGCGCGCAGCTATCGTGCGCCCCCTGTCGGCGACCACAGCCGAGGTGGAATTGCTGATACCCGAAGAAGGCGTTTCGCCGGGGCAGGCTTGTGTGTTTTATCAGGAAGATGGCAGCCGGATATTTGGCGGTGGCTGGATTTGGCGCGGGGAATGAATTCTGTATTGCAGGAAGAGGTTCTATGCCTGCGGCGCGGATATTTTGGGAACAATGATAGGTTAGAGAGCCGCTAGGACTGCCCTTGCCGCGCGTAGGCCCGGCGCTTCATCCCCACGCCCTAGACGCTGCATTGTCACATCCATCGCCGTTTGTTGATCATGCGGGTTTTCCAGAACCGCCAACACGCCATCCGCAATTTTATCCGGCACACAGTTTGCCCCCAGAAATTCCGGCACCACGCGGGTGTCTGACACTAGGTTGACCAGCGTTACCGTATCCACCTTCAGCATCCGGCTGATCAGGGTCCGCGACAGCCAGTTCATGTCATAGGCGATCACCATTGGCGTGTTGGTTGCAGCCAGTTCCAGCGAGACTGTACCCGATGCAGCGAGCGCCACGTCTGCGGCGGCAAAGGCGGCGCGTTTTTCGGCAGCGGCACTTGTGCCCAGTTGGATCGGGTTCAGCACGATGGGTTTAATCGGCCAATCCGCCACCAGTTCCTGCACCAGCGGCGACACCGCGCCAGCGGCGGGCAGAACGACGTGCAGGTCGGGGCGGGTTTGCAGGATGCGCTGGATAGTTTGGCCAAACACCGGTGCTAAACGGGCGACTTCGCCACGGCGCGAGCCGGGAAGCACCAGCAGCAAGGGGGCGTCATTGATGCCGTGGCGGGTGCGGAAATCTGTGACCTGTTTTGTGCTGGCCACAGGCTCGCTGACCACTGGATGACCAACAAAATCACAGCCCATACCAGCGGCCTGCATCAGGGGAGGTTCGAACGGCAATAGCGCCAGAACATGGTCAATCACGCGGGCCATTTTAGCGGCGCGCCCCTCGCGCCATGCCCAGACAGACGGGGCGACGTAATGGATGGTGCGGATGTCACTGGCGGCTTTGACCAGCTTGGCGACCCGCAGACAGAAATCAGGGCTGTCGATGGTGATCATCGCGTTGGGTTTCAGGCGCAGAACCTCATTGGCGCATTCGGCAATGCGGCGTTTCAGGGCGCGGTATTTGGGCAGCACCTCGGCGATGCCCATCACTGACAGCTCATCCATCGAAAACTGGCTGACCAACCCCTGCCCTTGCATCAATGGCCCGCCAACGCCAAAGAATTCCACGTCAGGGGAAAGCTGTTTCAGCCCCGCCATCAGGGCCGCTCCCAAAGCATCGCCCGAAGGCTCGCCCGCGATCAGGTAAAACCGCATCAGAGCGCCAGCAGGAACAGGCCTGCCGCATCAAGCGCTTTGATCATCTTGGCACGTTCAAGGATCAAGACAGAGCCCGCCCCGATCACAATCCCGCCAAGGCCTGCCGCCGCAACAGATGCCACAGTGTCCGGCCCGATGGCCGGCATATCAACGCGTAAATCCTGACCGGTTTTGGCCGCCTTCACAAACACGCCGGATGCGCGGCGTAAATCCGCAGGGGTGGCGGCAACGAATTTAAGCATCGCGTCGGTGCCCTGCAGGGTTTCAACACCCAGACACAGCCCACCGGCCACAACGACGCCCTGCCCCACGTCCACCCCGCTCAGGGCGTGCAGGATTTCCATGCCACGATTTGCATCAGCCATTGCGCCTGCATCGGGCGCGGGGCCAGCAAGCAGCCCCGCCTGTGCCACCAGATCAGGCACCACCTGATGCGGGCCAACCACAGTGAACCCTTCGCCCTCGAACACCGCCACGATTTCGCGCAACAGCCCGTCATCCCCACCCGCCATCGCCGCCATCAGGCGCGGAGCAAGGGCTATGGTTTTGGCATCGAATGTGGCAGGGTTCAGGGCGGGACGGGTCATGGCACCGGCAAATGTGACCGTGGTGATGCCCGCAGTGCGCAAGCCGTCAAACAATGCGCCGAACGTGTTGAACGAGGCCGCCAGATGGTGCGATGTCGGCACCGTCACATCGACGCCCTCAAAGCTAACGAATAATGCCTTCGGGTTTGCGCTGGCCAATGTCTGTGGCAGCACCCCGCGCCCCGCAAGAATGGCCAGTGTGTTGCTCATTTCGGGGTCAGGAACGAACGCCCGCTCGTGCCCAGAATGAAGTCGGCAATTTCCTGAACGTAAGCGCTGTCGCTTTCATCCGCCAGACGTTCGGCGCGTTCCTGAAATGCCCCATCCCCCTGTGCCAGAGATTGATAGGCCGCCCGAAGCGCCGTTATTTCATCACGCGGCACGCCGCGCCGTTTCAGACCGATCAGGTTCAGCCCGTCCAACTCGCCTCGCGCCGATTGCACCAGCCCGAACGGGATCACATCATTGGTCACCATTGTGACCGCCCCGATGATCGCGCCGCGACCAATGCGCACAAACTGGTGGATGCCAGACAGGCCGCCGATGATCACATCATCGCCAATCACGCAATGCCCCGCCACCGCCACCTGATTGGCCAATATCACATTATTGCCAAGGATCGCGTCATGCGCAACATGGGCGCCGGTCATAATCAGGCAATCATCGCCCACTTGCGTCAGACCGCCACCGCCATCGGTGCCGGTGTTCAGGGTCGCACCCTCGCGGATACGGGCGCGTTTGCCGATGATCAGGCGGGTTTCCTCGCCGTTGAATTTCAAATCCTGCGGAATTTCCCCGACTGTGGCAAAGGAAAACACCACGCTGTCCTCGCCAAGTTCGGTGTTTCCAGTCACCACCACGTGGCTTTTCAGATGCACCCGCTGCCCCAGCACCACGTTCGGTCCGACACAACAAAACGGCCCGATCACGCATCCCTCGCCCACTGCGCACCCTTCTTCAAGGATCGCACTGGCGTGGATATCGGCTGTGGGGTGGATTGCCATGGCGATCTATTCCTCCAACAAATCGATCATCGCAACGATTTCGCATTCGGCGGCAACTTCGCCGTCCACTTTGCCAACCCCGCGGAATTTCCAAATCTTTTTGGAGCCGCGCAGCACCTCGACATGCAGTTCCAGCACATCACCCGGCACCACCTTGCGGCGGAATTTGCATTTGTCGATCGACATAAAATAGACCAGCAGCGGTTTATCAACCAGTTCCAGCGTGATGCCGACCAGCACGGCGGATGTCTGGGCGATTGCCTCGACAATCATCACGCCGGGGAAAATCGGAGCGCCGGGGAAATGGCCCTGAAACTGTGGCTCGTTAAAGGTGATGTTCTTGATGCCGACCGCAGTTTCGTTGGCCACGATATCGCGCACCTTGTCGATCAAAAGGAATGGATAGCGATGCGGGATAATCCGTTGAATGATATCCAGATCGGCTTCGGTTCTTAGCTCGGTCATGTCCCTGTCCCTGATTACTTATTCGTTATCGTTGTCTTTGATTAGCAATTCAAAACATGGCAGGCAAGGCAGTCTCGATCCCACGATGTAACACTTCATTCTATTCTTCCGGCGCAATTGGCTGGGCAACACCATCACCAAGCGTTGCATCAATCCTTCGGACGGCCTCGTCCGTGATATCGACCCCTTCGGATGAGATGAAAATTGTACGTCGATCAAGGATTACTGTTGCGCCATG
>CAYYOF010000032.1:0-4149 GCA_964473185.1 uncultured Marinosulfonomonas sp.
CAAATGAGACAGAACCAGAATACCCAAAATTCAAGCTAACCCACATACTATCCTGACGATTGGCTTCCCACATGGTGGCGGTTAGTGCTTTCACAACAGACGCGTTTTGATTATTCGTGTCTTCAAATGGAAACAGTTCCTGCGCACATGAAGTCAGGAAAGCAAATAAATGCTCGTGCGGCAAAAATGGCGCTGGGTAAATTTCTACGTCAAGTATTGCTTGATAAGCCGAAGCATCTTTTCCGCTGTTAGCGCTAGGCTCACTCATAGGGCAGATTTCAAGGTCCCCTATCACTTCTGAATTGTAGTAAATTTTGAATCTCAGGCCGATAACTGGGCCATCGTCTATGCCAAAATTTGAAAGATAGGGGTCACTGAGCTGTTCAAGTCGCCACGGGCCAATGTCGTATATCGCGCCTTCACTATGGAGTATGTGAATCCTATCTTCAAACTTGTCAAAATGCTTAAACGCCCAACGCCTTCTTTTTATGTCACTCGCCCATCCCAAACCATCTTCATCGCTTGGCAATTCTATCTCTTTCCGAACTGGTTCATGAACTGGAGTGTCGAACAGCCGCGCTTTTTGAGCCTGAAACTCGTCCTTATTTTCAAAGCTTGCGGCGGAGCCTACCTTAGAGTGAAATTTTTTCCAGAACATTTAAACGAAATCCTTTTTCGAAAGAGCGTGTTATTTACCCTTTATGCACCAAACCGTTGGGCGAACACAAAATACTTATAACACTGCGGTAGGATTGGGCCTCAAATTCGCAATCCGCCAAAAAAAGACCCGGCACAAAGGCCGGGCCAGTTCAACAGGGAGGTGCATGTCATAACCCCGACATGCAGGGGATCTCGTGTGATTCGCCGCTAGGCCACTAATCTATAACCCCCAGATTCGGTCACAAGAAGGCGGGCATTTGACGGATCTGGTTCAATTTTTTGACGAAGACGGTAAATATGTGTCTCTAATGTGTGCGTGGTCACCCCCGCATTATAGCCCCAGACCTCGTGCAGCAGCACATCGCGGGCCACCACGCCCTCGGTGGCGCGGTATAGAAACTTCAGGATATTGGTCTCTTTTTCGGTCAGACGGATTTTGCGTTCGTCCTCGGTGATCAACATCTTCATCGCTGGTTTGAACGTGTATGGCCCCAGCGTGAATACGGCGTCCTCGCTTTGCTCATGCTGGCGCAGTTGCGCACGGATACGGGCCAAAAGCACTGGAAACTTGAACGGTTTGGTCACATAATCATTCGCACCCGCATCCAGACCCAGAATAGTGTCAGCATCGCTATCATGCCCCGTCAGCATCAGCACAGGGCATTTCACCCCCTGTTTGCGCATCAAACGGCACAGCTCGCGGCCATCGGTATCCGGCAGACCCACATCAAGGATCACCAGATCATACAGTGCCTCTTTGGCCTTGACCATCGCGCTTGCGCCATCACCGGCTTCGAATACATCAAAATCTTCGGTCATTACCAATTGCTCGGATAATGCCTCACGCAGGTCGTCATCATCATCGACCAGAAGGATTTTCTTAACGTTGTTGCTCATCTGTTGGCTCCTTTTGCGTGTTCGCTTGCACTACAATTGTTCCTGAATGGCCCAAACGGCAATAGCTGTGGGTCGTTTCTCACGCATCCGTGTCCATTCTCACGCATCCGTGTCAAAGAAACGCAAAATGTTTCACATTTCGGCAATAATCGCTACATGTCGGTAACTTACTGTAACAAGGACTGGTGATGAACCTTCGCCCCGATATGACAGAACTGCTGGCCCGCGCCCGCGCCGATGTGCGCATGGGCGTGCCTGTGGTGTTTCATCAGGGCGGGAATGCAGCGCTGGTATTGGCCGCGGAAACCCTGTCAGCGGCCCGCCTGACTGAGGTTCAGGCGCTGGCCGGCCCTGCTGTTCTGGCAATCACCGCACGACGCAGCCAAACCCTGAAGGCCCGCGCCTATGATGGCGATGTGGCGCGGATTATCATGCCGCATGGCGCAACATTACAATGGGTCCACGCGGTCACTGATCCGGCGGATGATCTGAACATGCCGATGAAAGGGCCGTTTCAGGCGCAACGCGAGGGGTCGGCGGGCCTGCATCGTGCTGCCATCGCGCTAACCAAATCCGCCCGCCTATTGCCCGCAGCACTGGTGCTGGACATCCAGAACGGGCCAGACTTTGCAACCGATCACAGTTTAACCGCCATTGATCTGGATGCTGCCCACGACATCCTGACCATCAACAGCCCGCTTGCCCCCGTGGTCAGCGCCCGCCTACCCCTGTCGGTTTCTGACGCAGGCCGCCTGCACATTTTCCGCCCCGATGATGGTGGCGAGGAACATTACGCGGTTGAAATCGGCCAACCTGACCGCAGCCAGCCGGTTTTGTCGCGGTTGCATTCGGCCTGCTTTACCGGCGACCTGCTCGGCTCGTTAAAATGCGACTGCGGCCCGCAACTTCGCGCCTCGCTGGCGCAGATGGGGAATGAGGGCGCAGGCATTCTGCTGTACCTTAACCAGGAAGGGCGCGGCATTGGGCTGGCCAACAAAATGCGGGCATATTCCCTGCAAGATCAGGGGTTTGACACAGTCGAGGCCAATCACCGGCTGGGGTTCGAGGATGACGAACGGGACTTTCGTATCGGTGCCGACATCCTGAAACAGATGGGGTTTACGCAGGTCCGCCTGCTGACCAACAACCCGAAAAAGGTTGAAATGATGCAGGCCGAGGGCGTCAAAGTTACCGAACGCGTGCCGCTCAAGGTCGGCCAGACCGCCCATAACGCAGACTATCTGAAAACCAAAGCCACCAAATCGGGCCACCTGTTGTGACCCCTGCCGATCTGGTCCTGACCAAGCAGGGCATCCGGTTTATGGGACGCCTGATCCCCTGCTCTATCGGGCGCGGCGGCATCAGCATGGATAAACACGAGGGCGACAGCGCCACCCCTGCGGGCAACCACCGGATCATGGGGCTCTATTATCGCCCCGACCGCATGCTACCGCCCACTGACTGGGCCACGCCAATCCTGCCGGGTGATCTGTGGTCGGATGACGGGGCTGATCCTGCCTATAACCATCTGGTGCGCGCACCGCATCCGTTCAGCCATGAGAGCATGCGCCGCGCCGACCCTTTATACGATATGGTGTTGATCACCGACTGGAACTGGCCCGTTGCCACCCCGCACAAAGGCTCGGCCATTTTCCTGCACATCTGGCGCAAACCGCATCACCCGACCGAGGGCTGCATTGCCTTTTCACGCGAAAACCTGTTGTGGATCATCCAGCGCATCCAGATCGGCACCCGCCTGATTGTCCCATTCCAAATGGCTTAAATATCCCCGCGCGGAGCGCATAGAATCTCTTTTTGGAAACTATCCGTAATCCCGCGCCCCGAATATGGCAGACCCGACCCGCACATGGCTGGCCCCCATCGCCACGGCGCGCTCAAAATCACTGCTCATCCCCATCGACAGGCCGGTAATACCGTTGCGCTCGGCAATCTTGTGCAGCAATGCGAAATGCAGGCTGGGTTCTTCACCTTCGGGCGGGATGCACATCAGTCCTACGATGGGCAGGTCCAGATCACGGCACTCGGCAATAAACCCGTCCGCCGCCGCAGGCATAACCCCTGCCTTCTGTTCTTCTTCGCCAGTATTCACCTGAATAAACAAATCGGGGCAATGGCCCAATTCCTGCGCCAACCTTGCCAGTGTTTTCGCCAGTTTGGGCCGGTCCAGCGAATGGATCGCCTCGAACAACCCCATCGCCTGACGTGCCTTGTTGGTTTGTAGCGGACCCAATAGATGAACCGCGACATCATCATATTGCGCACGAAACGCAGGCCACTTGCCCGCCGCTTCTTGCACCTTGTTTTCACCAAATAACCGATGCCCCTGTGCCAACACCTCGGCCACGCGTTCGTTCGGCTGCACCTTGGACACTGCAATCAGACGGGTTGAACCCACCTCGCGTCCGACACGACGCTCCTCGGCATGAATTCGGTTCTGGATTTCAAACAATGACATAGGGTGGCTCCGCTTGGCTTTAGCGGCAAACAAACAGAAACCCGCACAAAAGAAAAGAGCGGACCCAAAGGCCCGCTCTCTTTTAGATAGGTTGTTCTTCTAAATTAGAAGGACAG
>CAYYOF010000032.1:4249-32478 GCA_964473185.1 uncultured Marinosulfonomonas sp.
AACCAGACAGTGAAACTTCTGCAGAAGCGGCGCCAGCAAAGGCAACCATTGCAGTTGTCGTAAGAAGAATTTTTTTCATTTCGTTTTCCCTCGTTGTGTTAAAAGGTGCACCTCAATTCAGGGAAATCCGAATTGAGTATGCTAGGTGTCTCGCGCTTAACGCCTTCATTTGCAAGATTCGCCAAACCCTAGAAATCAATGCGCCCGCGCATGATGCAGCTATGCCACAGTTTGGTGGGCGGCTATCGGCCTATATATATAGTGTGTTGTAACATCCCAAAAAGCCTTGCCCGTCACATAAGCCTTGGTTACTAGGGTGATATAACAGATTTGGGGCAGCAGAAATGACATTTGGGCACAAAATTACGGGAATCATAGCGATTTCAGCCATTTTCGCTCTGACGGCATGTGGCGGTGGCAGCCGGTTGGGCAGTGGTTCTATCGGGTCTATCGGCTCGTCCGGTTCAGGCGGCAGCGCGAATGCCAAAGCCGCGCCAAAGGTCGAAGAACCAAAACGTTCAACCATTTGGGACCTTCTGGGTAACAAAGACGACCCGAACACCACTGTAAAAGTGAATAAATACATCTGGAATGCGTCCCTAGAGGTGCTGAATTTCCTACCCGTCGAGGCCGCAGACCCGTTCACCGGTATCATTGTCACCGGATACGGCACCCCACCCGGCGGTGGCCGCGCCTATAAGGCGACGATTTACGTGCAAGATCCGGCACTTGACGCCCGTTCGCTGAATATCGCGCTGCGCACCCGTAGCGGTGTGGCCAGCGCCGATACGGTTCGCGCCATTGAGGATGCTATCCTGACCCGCGCCCGCCAGTTGCGGATACGTGACGGCAAACTCTAAATCCGGTGCGGAACGCTATAATAATACCACGCCGGGCTGATCGTCCGGCGTTTTCACATCAAGGATGCGATGAACATGTCCCGCTACACCGCGAATGAAATCGAAGTGAAATGGCAGGCCGCGTGGGACAAACACGAGGTTTTTAAGGCCAAACGCGACGAATCCAAACCGAAATACTACGTGCTGGAAATGTTCCCCTACCCGTCTGGCCGCATCCACATGGGCCATGTGCGCAACTACACCATGGGCGACGTGATCGCGCGTTACAAAATGGCAACCGGCCACAACATCCTGCACCCGATGGGCTGGGACGCTTTTGGCATGCCGGCTGAAAACGCCGCGATGGCCATCGGCGGTCATCCCAAAGACTGGACCTATAGCAATATCGCCGACATGCGGGCGCAAATGAAGCCACTGGGCCTGTCGATCGACTGGTCCCGCGAATTTGCCACTTGCGATCCCGAATATTACGGCCAGCAGCAGGCGATGTTCATTGATATGCTGGGCAAGGATCTGATTTACCGCAAGAAAGCCACCGTGAACTGGGATCCGGTCGATATGACCGTTTTGGCCAATGAACAGGTGATTGATGGCAAAGGCTGGCGCTCGAATGCGCCGGTTGAACGTCGCGAGCTGACACAATGGTTCTTTAAAATCTCCGATTTTAGCGAGGAATTGCTGACAGCGCTGGATGGTTTGGAAAACTGGCCCGAAAAGGTCCGTATTATGCAGGCCAACTGGATCGGCAAATCGCGCGGCATTGATATCCACTTTGAGCGCCGCGATGGTGGCGACGACATCACCTGCTATTCAACCCGCCCCGACACCATGCGCGGTGCCAGTTTTATTGCAATTTCACCGGATCACCCTGTCGCCAAGGAACTTGAGGCGGACAATCCTGAACTGGTGGCGTTTAATAACGAGTGCCGCCGCATGGACACGACTGAGGCGGCGATGGAAAAGGCCGAGAAGAAGGGCTTTGATACCGGCCTTACGGTCAAGCATCCTGTCTATCCGGACCGCGATCTGCCGGTCTGGGTTGGTAACTTTGTGCTGATGGATTACGGCACGGGGGCTGTGTTCGGTTGTCCGGCGCACGATCAACGCGATCTGGATTTTGCCCGCAAATATGATCTGCCGGTGGCCAATGCGTTTTATCTGGTTGGCGGTCATACTGATGTTGAAAACGAAGCCTTGGTGCCGCCGAAAACCGAGGTTGTCTCTTATATAGAGCATTTTGCGGGCCTTGAGGATACCACCAGCGCCGAGGGTGTCGAGGCCACGATTGACTGGTTCGAAGCAAAAGGGCTGGGCAAAGGCAAAGTGCAATACCGCCTGCGCGACTGGGGCCTGTCGCGCCAACGCTATTGGGGTTGCCCGATCCCTGTCGTGCATTGCGACGCTTGTGGCGTGGTGCCCGAAAAGAAAGAAAACCTGCCAATCGAGCTGCCTTATGACGTCAATTTCGACACCCCCGGCAACCCGCTGGACCGCCACCCGACGTGGCGCGATGTGGCTTGCCCGTCTTGTGGCAAGCCAGCGAAACGTGAAACCGACACGATGGATACCTTCGTTGATTCCTCATGGTATTACGCCCGTTTCACCAGCCCGCACGCCAAAACCCCCACCGATCTGGACGATGCCGCCTACTGGATGAATGTCGATCAATACATCGGCGGAGTCGAGCACGCGATTCTGCACCTGCTCTATTCACGCTTCTTCGCCCGCGCCATGCACCTAACCGGTCATCTGCCCAAAAAAGCCATCGAGCCATTCAACGCCCTGTTCACCCAAGGCATGGTCACGCACGAGATTTATCAATTGTGGACCGTTGCACCAGAAAAACCAGATGGCGATGTCGAGACGGTTTATCGACCTACTTACTTGTTGCCAGAAGAGGTCGTATTCGGCTCAATTAAGGGTGAGCGTGAAGCCGTTCTAAAGAGCATTTTCGAAGAGCAGGAACTTGATCCTGCTAGTGAGTCTGATTTCTCAAAAGTATATTTCGACATGATCCGAGGCAAGAAGCGTGTTGGAATCATCCCCTCGGCCAAAATGTCGAAATCCAAGAAAAACGTGGTCGATCCCGTGTCGATCATCGACGCTTACGGCGCCGACACCGCCCGCTGGTTCGTGCTGTCCGATTCCCCGCCCGAACGCGACGTAGAATGGACAGCCTCCGGTGCCGAAGCCTCGCATAAATTTCTGACCCGCGTCTGGGGTCTGTGTGACCGCATCAGCAAAATCAGTGAGGGCACGACCAAAGGCGACGACGATTTGTTGCGCGCCATGCACCACGCCATTCAGGATGTGACTGCCGGCATTCAGGGCTTTGCCTTCAATACCTCAATCGCCAAAATCTATGCCTTCACCAACACCCTATCGAAAACAGACGCGAGCCAGCCTGCACAAAAACAGGCCATCAAGGTGCTGGCCCAGTTGATGTCACCCTTCACCCCGCACCTATCTGAGGCCATCTGGGCGCATCAAGGCGGCGAGGGGTTAATCACACAAGCGCCGTGGCCTGTGGTCGACCCCGCAATGCTGGTTGAGGACACCGTGACCTTGCCGATCCAGATCAACGGCAAACGTCGGTCACAAATCGCCGTTCCTGCGGATATGCCAAAGGAAGAGGTTGAAAAAATCGCGCTGGCGGACAAAGCTGTGATCAAGGCGCTCGACGGTGGGTCGCCCAAAAAGGTAATCGTTGTGCCGGGCCGGATTGTGAATGTCGTCATTTAATAACAAAATTACACGCAGAACCCTGATCCTGTCGCTGGCGGCACTGGCGGCTTGCGGCTTTCAGCCAGCTTACGGACCAAACGGTCCTGCCGCCAATTTGCGCGGCAGTATCGAGGTAGATGCCCCCGACACCCAAAACGGCTTTAACTTTGTGCGCAGGCTAGAGGAACGTTTGGGCCAACCCCAAGCAGCGCAATACGCGCTGTCTTACACCCTGACCTTAAGCGAAGATGATCTTGGCATCACGCCCGCGCAGGACATCACCCGCTATAACGTGCTGGGTGCTGTCAACTATGCGGTCCGCAACACTGGCACGGGGGCCGTCGTCCATTCCGGTGCGGTCGACAATTTTACCAGCTACTCGGCCACCGGCACCACCGTCAGCACCCTGACCGCCCAACGCAGCGCCCACGCCCGCCTGATGATCATTCTGGCCGACCAGATCACCAATCGTTTGATCGCCACCTCGGGTGGCTGGGCCCAATGAAGCTGTCGCCGCGCGAAGCATCCGGATATTTCGCCAAACCCGATCCGAAACGCACCGGCATCCTGATTTACGGCGGTGACGCCATGCGCGTGGCCCTGAAACGCCAACAGGTGATCAAGGCGCTGGTCGGCGAGACTGGCGAAGAAGAAATGCGCCTGACCCGCATTCCTGCCTCTGATCTGCGCTCTGACCCTGCCCTGCTGATGGATGCGATCACTTCGCAAGGGTTCTTCCCTGGCCCCCGTGTCGCCTTTGTCGAGGATGCAACCGACGGGTTGACCAAACTGATTACAGCCGCGTTGAAAGACTGGCGCGAGGGCGATGCGCAAATCATCGTCACCGCCAAACAGCTCAATGCCCGCTCAGCCCTTCGCAAGGCGTTCGAGGCGCATAACAACGCTTATGCGGTCGGCATCTACGATGATCCGCCCTCGAAATCCGAGATCGAAGCGGACCTTGCCAAGGGTGGTTTGGTGAACATCCCCTCCGACGCAATGGGCGCACTGGTTGCCCTGTCGCGCGACATCGGGCCGGGGGATTTCCGCCAAGTGGTGGAAAAAATCAGCCTCTACAAACTGAACGACACCACGCCTTTATCTGTCGAGGATATCACCGCCTGCGCCCCCACCTCGACCGAAGCGGCGTTGGATGATGTGCTGAACATCGTGGCCGAGGGACGCAAGGGTGAAGTCGGGCCAATCATCAGCAAACTGGCAAGCCAAGGCGTGCAACCTGTTGGCTTGTGCATCGGTGCCACCCGCCACTTCCGCATCCTTTACGCGGCGGCGAACAACCCCTCGGGCATCGGCGGTTTGCGCCCCCCCGTGTTCGGTGCGCGCCGCGACCGGATGCAACGCCAATTGCAGCAATGGGGATCGCGCAAACTGGAAATTGCCCTGACCATGCTGACAGACACCGATCTGCAACTGCGCTCCACCAGCCGCGCGCCCGCCATGGCGGTGATGGAACGCACATTGGTCCGATTGGCAATGCTCGCCGCGCGGTAGCCACAAAATTCTTCCAAAGAATTTTACCAAGGATTTTTCAAAAATCCTTGCGCCCCGCCGCCTGACCTGCCCAGCGCCCAATCGCCAAACATCCGGTGATCAAATACCCGCCCGTCGGAGCCTCCCAATCCAGCATCTCACCCGCACAAAACACGGCTGGGGCAACCTTCAATTCCAGCCCTTCAGTCAGGGCAGAAAACGGTACGCCGCCAGCGGTCGAGATCGCCTCGTCCATTGGGCGTGGACCCGCATGTTTCACAGGCAGCGCCTTGATTACTTTCGCCAAGGCTCCAGCCTCGGCAGGCAAGGGCCGGGCAAACTCCTGCAACAACGACAGCTTGACCGGATCCAGCTTCAACGCCTTGCGCATGTGGTTCATCACGGTTGTTTTTCCACGCGGTTTCGACAAACGCTCCCGCACCCTGTCCACACTCCAGTCCGGCATCAAATCAAGCGTCAAATCCGCCCCGTCGCGCATCGCTTTTGACACCGCATATATGCCACTGCCCTCAACCCCGCGCTTTGAAATCACGAATTCGCCGCGCAGGGACTTATCCCCTGCAGTCAGCCCGACACCTTTAACCGGAGTCCCAAAATGTTTCGCCATATAGGGCGACCAATCCACACAAAACCCCATATTTGCAGGCTGGAACGAGGCCAGTTCCACACCCTTACCAGCCAGCAGTTTCGCCCATGCCCCGTCTGACCCCAACCGCGCCCAGCTGGCCCCGCCCAACGCCAGAACACAGACCTTGGGTGTGAGCGTTTGGACGCCCTCTGGGGTTTCAAATTCAAACCCGTCCCCCCAGCCAATCCAACGCCAGCGGGTGCGAAATTCGACACCCATCTCGGCCAGCCGAACCAGCCACGCCCGTAACAGCGGAGAGGTTTTCATTGTCTTTGGAAACACCTGCCCGCTGGACCCTGTGAACACCTCTTGGCCCAACCCACGCGCCCAGTCCTGAACTGCCTCTGCGTCAAACCCAATCAGGATATTGCGTAATGGCGTAGACGCTTCGCCATACCGCGCCAACATCGCTTCAAACGGCTCGTCCTTGGTCAGGTTCAATCCCGATTTCCCCGCCATCAGGAATTTTCGTCCCACGGATGGTTTCGCATCGACCACCACCACGTGCCGTCCGCTCCGCGCCAATTCCTCAGCCGCCATCAGGCCCGCAGGCCCTGCCCCTATAACCAACGCATCAAGCATTTGGCATCCCACCCTTGATCTCGATCAGACGGTGCGGATACGGGATTTCGATGCCGTTTTCTTTCAGCGCATTCCAGATCAAAAACAGCACATCCGAGGTGTATTTATTATCCCCGTCATCAATGCCGTTGACCCAGAACTCTACCGCGAAATCGATACCGCTATCGCCAAATCCGCGCAGTTCGCAATCCGCTGGATAAGGTTTTTTCAAAATGTCTTTGTGCTTGGCCACTGCCGCCTCGACAATCGCGGGAACCTTGTTGATGTCGGTGTCATAGGAAACGCTGAACGGCGCCTCATACCGGTTGGCCGATCCGCTGTCGGAATAGTTCACCACGCGAGTTGTGATAAAATCCTCGTTGGGCACCACAATCCAGCGCCCGTCATAGGATTCAAGAATGGTGGCGCGGGCTAGCATCTTGATAATGGTGCCGGCCTCGCCGCCATCCAGCTCGACATAATCGCCAACGGTGGCTTGACCTTCCAGCAGCAGGATCACGCCCGAAATAAAGTTCGACGCGATCTTTTGCAGACCAAAACCCAGCCCCACACCAATCGCCCCACCCAGCACTGCAAGGGTCGACAGGTTGACCCCCATGATGTTCATCAGCATCAGGAATGCGACGCCGAAAATCACGATCTCGGCGGTTTTTACTGCCAGTTGCCGTGTGGCGGGGCGCATCTCGTCTTGCTTGCCGATGTAGGCCGCGCTCTGGTCATTCGACCAGCGGCCAAACCAGAACAGCAGGCTGCCTGCAATCATGCCGCGCACCAGCGCCATAACGGAGAACGAGATGTTGCCAAGCGATACAGTTGTGGCCGTCAGGGAGGCTGTGACATCGTCCAGAACGCCCAGCGCATAAAGCGCCATTGCCGGAATCAGGATGTATTTTCCCAGCAACTTCAAGAAGCTGTCTTTGACAATGTCGCTCACCAAGGCGCGTGCAGCCAAGAACAGGAATACCCGTTTACCAAAGGCAATGACCGCACCCGAGCCAAAGATCGAGCGCGTTATTTGTTCACCCAATCCGGTGAACATATAGGCCAACAGGGGCAGCAACAGCGGCAAAAATATCAGCACATAACGGCGTGCCTGGGCGATATAGGATGTCTGGCCTTGTGCGGGCGTTATGGCCTTTGTCAGAACCGGAGACAGTTTGCGGCTGACAAGCAAGGCCAGCAAAAACGCTGCGATCAGTAGGCCGAATTGCGACCATGCGGCGGGGCTCAGTAACCAGCCCTGAGCCAATTCCCAGCCCTGATTAACATAGCCCATCGCCTTTTGGATGATCTCTGGTTGCCCGTCCATACCCGCGTTCCACCCTTGTCAGTAATTACACGACTTCACCTATAGCATCCCATTTATAGGGGCAAACCGGTATCTCTTGCGCCGATCAAGCAGGTTGATCCTGATCACCGCGATAACACCCTGTCCATGGTATAATCCGCCAATGGCCTCCATAATATGAAAGGGAATAAAATGACATTATCATACATTGAATATCCCGATACAAAGACCGTTGAAATCCATGTTGATGGCAAGGTAACGCGCGAGGAATTCAACACGGTTATTGCCAACATGGGCAGGTTCATCCAGAACTATGGCGAGGTAAAATTGCTTGAATCAATTGCCACGTTCAAGGTCGGCATGGACATGCATATGCTGTGGGAGGGCATGAAGTTTGATCTGAAAAACATCCGCCACATCAGCCATTGCGCTGTGGTCTCGGATATTGGCTGGATCAGCCCGATGTCAAAGGCCGCCGGGGCGTTCATGTCGACCAGATTACGCACCTTCAATATGGATGAAATCGATGCGGCGCGAGCGTGGCTGAAAGACCCTGACGCCAGCAGTTAGCGACACATCGCCTTGATTGCCATCAGGTTTTCAGGCGTTGCTGCCAATGCGTCGCTTGAGAGCGTTGCGATCTCTTGGTCAAACCCATCCGCCTCCAGAACGCGGTCGATCAGTCCATAATCCAACGCCTCTCTTGCGGTGAGCTTCTGGCCCGCCATCAGTACCATCTTGGTGCGGGCGGGGCCGATCAGGGCACGCATGCGCACAGGGTCGGAGGGTTGTGGCAAAAAGCCGAGCTTCATCACCGGATAGAAAAATTTGGCCGTGGGCACCGCGATACGCAAATCGCAGGCCAAAGCCATGCCAAACGCACCGCCCGCCAATGTGCCGTTCAACGCGGCAATAGTCAGACAGGGGGCGGCGGCAACAGCGCTCGACAGGCGTTCCCACACCGCATCAGTCGCCAGCCCTGCGCGGGCCTCGTCCAGATCGGCACCGGCGCTGAACACGCGGCCCTCACCAGTGATCACCAGAACCTTGGCATCTGTGGCATTAACAGCAGCCTCGGCAATATCCGCCAGTTGCTCCAACATCGCCTTGGTCAGGGAATTGGCCTTGTCGGGGCGGCGGATCGTCACCGTCCACAGCCCGCCATCCTTGTGCAGGTCAATCATTCAGACCAACCCCAACCGCGCCCGAATGTCGTCATCCCGCAGGGCAATTTCCTGCCCCAGATATTCATCCGCATCCGCCGTGCACATCCACATCAACGCTTTGGCCACCCATTCAGGCGGGATGTGGTCTTCCCACTCCATCGCGCTGACCGGATTGATGCCAGACGCCTTGATCTCGCGCTGCATTTCGGTGGCCACTGTACCCGGCGACAGACCCATCGCACGGATGCCCGCACCCGCGCCTTCCTTGTGGGCGCACATGGTCAGCATCGCGGCACCGGCCTTGGAGGAACAATAATGGCTCCATCCCTCAAGCGCGTTATGGGCCGCGCCCGATGAGATGGTGATGATGGTGCCGCCGCCCGCAGCCTGCATAATCGGCATCGCCGCACGCATACCGTAATAGACACCCTTCAGATTGATATCGATCGCTTTCCCCCACGCATCAGGATCAGATGTGGCAAGCGCAGATATGGGTTCAATCACACCGGCATTGTTGATCACCACATCCAGCGTGCCGAATTTGGCAACGGTTGTATGCATCGCAGTTTCAACATCGCCATACCGGCTGACATCGCAGGTTATTGCCAATGCCGATGGCCCGATGTCTGCCGCCAGATCATTGATTGCAGCCCCGGACCGCGCCAACAGCACCACATTGGCACCAGCATCGGCAAATTCCCGCGCAGCCGACGCCCCGATTCCGCGGCTGGCGCCTGTTATTAATATTGTCTTTCCAGTTATTCCGTCCATTTATCTATCCCTCTTGGTATTATCAGGCTAAAATACTCTTCACATTGTGAATAGTGCTGTCTTACACTTGAATACAGCGCATTTCGCGTCCATTTATACGCCAAGTCATTATTTTTAACTACGAAGGGTTCATTATGACAAACTGGAAATCAATTGGTGGTTCCGCCGCGATTATCACTTTACTGGGGAGCACGGCGACATTTGCCGATGTTACAGCCGCAGAAGTCTGGCAAGACTGGCATGATTACATGACCGGTTTCGGCTATGAAGTTACATCGCAAGATGAAGCTTCTGGCAGCACAGTAACCATCAATGACCTGGTCATTTCGATGAACCTGCCCGAGGATGGCGGCACTATCAAGGTCGACTTCGGCAAGCTGACCTTCAAAGATCAAGGCGATGGCACAGTCGCCATCATCATGCCGGAAACCATGCCGGTAAAGATCAGTGTCGAGGATGAATTTGCGGTCACGATGACCTACAACTTGTCTGACATGTCGATGGTCGTTAGTGGTTCGGCCACGGAAATGACCTATACCTATTCCGCCGCACAAATGGGCATTTCTATCGCCAATCTGGTGATCGAGGGCGACAAGATCGACGATGCCAAACTTGATGTGATCCTGACCAATATGTCCGGCAGCACCGTCAGCACCACGGGCAACATTCGCCACATGGTTCAGTCGTTTTCCTCCGACATGCTGACGTATGATTTCGCTATCAAAGAACCCGACGATGGTTCTTTCGCAATGGCTGTCAAAGGCTCGATTGCTGATTTCAAAGGCAACTCTGACAGCATGATCCCGAATGGTGTGGATTTTGAACAGTTCGCCGCAGCCCTGACGGCTGGTTTCGCGGCCAAAGGCGGGCTGACTTGGGGCGCAGGTGGATACGAGTTTTCCACAACTGATCGCAGTGACGAAGTGACCGGTTCATCCACGTCCGACTCGGGCAGTCTGGATTTCGGCATGGACCGCGACAGCATCCATTACGGTGGCACCGCGAACGGCACCAAAGCGTCGTTCACCAGCTCTGACTTACCCTTCCCTGTCGATATCACAATCGCCGAAAGCGTGTTCAACCTGCTGATGCCTGTTAACAAGTCCGACGCACCGTCAGATTTCGGTATGACCATCAAACTGGGTGATTTCACCGTTGGTGACAGCATCTGGGGCATGATCGATCCGGGCAGCATCCTGTCACGCGATCCAGCCACGATTAATCTGGAACTTGACGGCAAGGCCAACTGGCTGGTCGACATCATGGACCCTGAAAGCGACGAGATGGCCGAAGTCGAAATTCCGGGCCAACTGCACGCGCTGACCTTAAAAGCGTTGCAAGTGAAAGTGGCTGGTGCCGATCTAACTGGGTCAGGCGCGTTCACCTTTAACAACGATGATCTGGAAACCTTTGATGGCTTGCCAGCCCCGACAGGTGCGCTGGACCTGAAACTGACTGGCGGCAATGGCCTGATGGACAACTTGGTTAAAATGAGCCTTCTGCCCGAAGATCAAGCCATGGGCGCCCGCATGATGATGGGTCTGTTCGCGGTTGTTGGCGATGGCGACGATACGCTGACCTCGAAAATCGAAGTGAGTGGCGACGGGTCGATCATGGCTAATGGTCAACGCCTGAAGTAAGCTGGACAAATCACATTTGGCAGGCCGCGCAGGGACACCCCTGCGCGGCCTGTTTTCGTTTCGGCTTGATCTTGGCCGTCCTTTTGGCAAAACTGCTTGAAACCCAAAACCCTTTGCCAAAACTTTTGAAAGCCATTTTATGACCCGCCTGACCCAGCTTTACACCACAACCGCTCTTGCCACATTAATCACCACATCCGCCGCTTTGGCCGATATCACGCCGCTGCAGGTCTGGGACGACTGGCAAACGCTGATGGACAGCACTGGCGTCGAGGCGCGGTTTGAGCAATCTGTCAGTGACGGCATCCTGACCATCAACAACCTGACATTCACCACAAAAGAGAGCGAGAGTGAGAGCGACACTGTAGTCAAACTTGGATCATTGGTATTTCAGGAACAAGGCGACGGGTCTGTTTTGGTCTTGCTACCCACAGACGCGCCAATTGTGATGAGCAGTGACAATGCCCAGATCACCATTAACCAGAGCCACAAGGATTTATCGCTGATTGTCAGCGGCGCGCCCAAGGATTTGACCTATACATACAAAGCGTCTGAGCTGACCCTGACACTGGTCGAGATATTGGAGGGCGGCAAAAAGATCGACAGCCTGTCAGCCAACATAACCCTAGGCGGCATTTCCGGTAGCACCCACAGCATTGACACGGGGCTGCGACGTGTCGTGCAGGAACTGGCCATCGGGTCCGTGTCCTACAAGCTCGATTACAGCGCCGTTGACGAGGACACCACACTATCGTCGCACGGCACCCTGACCGATTTGAAGGGTGGCTTTGATGTGGCCATACCTGAAAATCAGGACACCGGCACCATGCAAGAGGTGATGGAGGCCGGTTTTGCTGCCAAAGGCGATTTCGAATATAGCGACATCACCACAAGTTTTGCAATGAAGCAAAGAGGTGACGTGACAAATGCCATGCTGTCCACAGAACGCGGCGGGTTGGATATGGTGATTGGCGGTGGCGAGGACAATAAACTCGAGATGTCACAAAGCATCGCCTTCGGCCCCACCAAAACACATGTCGATATTGACATCGCAAGCAAAGACAAGGGAGGACTGATGGATCTGTCCGTTGCCCAGATCGGCGCGGGCTACACTGTCAGTTTTCCCGATGCCTATAAGCAAGGCAGCTTTGAGGAAATGTCATTTCCAGAAGCGCTGAATGCCGGATTGGCTATCAAATTCGGCTTTGGATATGACGGGATAGATGGCGCATTTTCCGTCAATGACGGCGACAAATCCTATGTCGGATCAGGCACGTCGGCGACGGCTGGCATAGACCTGTTTTTGGATCGCGATGTTTTCCGCTACACAGCCGACACCGGCACCACCGAAGCGACGCTGACCGCACCTGAATTGCCCATCGGCCCGCTTGAATTTTCGGTTTCCGAAATCAGCTCGCAATGGGAGGTCCCGCTGAAGGTGTCAAATGACCCCGCCCCGTTCTCGGCCCACGAAAGAATGATTAACATGTCCATCAGCGATAATCTGTGGGCGGTGTTTGATCCCGATGGCTTGCTGCCCCGCGGACCGTTGACCTATATCGTCAATGTCTCGGGTCTGGGCAATTGGCTGATTGATCCGTTTGACGAGGAATTTCAGGATGAAAACCCCGACAAACCCAAAGGTGAATTGCACAACCTGTCCCTGAATGAACTCAAACTGTCCGGCGCAGGCGTTAGCCTGACGGGCTCTGGCGCGTTCACCTTTAACAACGATGATCTGGCAACCTCCGATGGTGTCCCCGCCCCGACCGGCACAATGAATCTGAAGCTGACTGGTGGCAACGCCCTGATCGACACACTGATCGAAATGGGCCTATTGCCCGCAGACGAGGCGATGGGGGTTCGCATGGCCCTAAGCCTGTTCACCGTTGCAGGCGATGGTGACGACAGGCTGATATCCGACCTTGAAATCACCCAAGAGGGTCAGGTTCTGGCCAACGGCAAACGCCTGAAGTAATCCGCGATTATATCCACAGTAAAAGGTTTTCCCATGACCCATCTTGCCCGCCTTGGCACCACGACCGCCCTTGTCACCCTGATGGCCACGCCCATATCGGCCGATGTCAGCGCAAATGACGTTTGGGATAGTTTCACATCCCTTTATCAGGCCATCGGGTTGGATGTAGACGCAACCAAGGCCCAATCGGGCAACCGGCTAAAAATCAGCGATCTGAAATTATCGGCGAATTTTCCGTTTGAACTGGGATCGATCACCATCACCACAACCGGTTTCGATCTGATCGAGAAGGACGACGGCACGGTTGATATCAAACTCCCCGACAACATGCCGGTGGCAATGGCGCTGACCCTGCCAAATGACATCTTTGCCACCGCCACAATGGATTACCGCGTCACAGATTACAGCACGAAAATTTCAGGTGACCCCGGTGAGTTTACCATCATATCCGAAATGAGCCGCGCGGAAATGGAAATCACCAGCCTGAACGTCACAGGGCTGGATCTGCAAGATACGGACTTCGATCTTCAGTTCAATTTCACAATGGATGATATTAATAGTGAGGCCACCATTACCTCTGGCACGTTGCTTCAGGTGTCCCAGAACATTACTTATGGCGCGATGGTTATGAACGGCATCTTTATCGGCAAGGATGTAAATACCGGCAATGTTGAATCCACATTTGCGATGACTATGGACGGCATGAAATCCAACAGCACACTGGCGATCCCCAGCACGGGTATTGATTTGATGAACCTGCCCGCGCAATTGCGTGAAGGGTTATCTTTTCAGGTCACCTCCGAGGTGCAGGGCCAAGCATCCCAACAACACATGACCATAAACGGCGCGATGGCGACGGACCAAACCACAACCGTAGCAAGCTCGGTCACGTCTATGGCGTTCTCCAAAGACGGGATGACGATCGACGCCCAATCCAGCGATTATGCCATTGATTATGTCATGGCCGAATTGCCGTTTCCGATAAAGTTAGCATTCTCGAACCTGGCCGTAAAAATGGGCCTGCCCCTGTTAAAATCCGACACCGAACAGGGCTTCGTCTATGCGCTCGATTTCGACGGGATCACTATGGCGGATGAGATGTGGAACCAATTTGACCCCACCGCAGAACTGCCCCGCACCCCCGCAACCATGATGCTGGATTTGTCGGGCAAAGGCAGACTGTTCATCGACTTGTTGGATATCGAGGTCATGCGCGAGGTGACTGAGGGAAACATCAAATTCGGCGAGTTGACCGCCCTGACCCTGAACGACATGGACATCACCGCCATTGGTGCCCATCTAACCGGCAAAGGCATGTTCACCTTTGACAACACTGACCTTGATAGTTTTGACGGGATGCCGGCCCCCAGCGGCACGGCAACATTCCATATGGCGGGGCTGAACAGTGTGATGGATGCGCTGGTCAAAATCGGCCTGCTGGACAATGACGATGCCTTTGGAGCGCGCATGGGGCTGGGTCTGTTTACTGTTGCAGGTGAACGTAAGGACACGCTGACTTCGGAAATTGTGATCACACTGGATGGTCAGGTCACGGCCAACGGTGTGCGGTTAAAATAGGCACAACCCTTGCGCAGACCCCGCGCACAGATTACCTCACTGGCACACCCTAACCACAGGCATGTTTAATGGCTCAATCACTCGAAACCCTAACCGCCGCCCTTCTGGACGCTGCCAAATCTGCGGGTGCAGATACGGCGGATGCGATTGCCGTTGATGGCACATCGGTGTCCATCGACGTGCTGAACGGGGCGCTGGAACACGCGGAACGGTCCGAGGGCACCGACATCGGATTGCGGGTGATGATTGGCCAACGGCAGGCTTGCGTTTCGGCCTCGGACACCTCTGCCGACACCATCCAAACCATGGCCGAACGTGCCGTGGCAATGGCACAGGTCGCGCCTGAAGATGATAGCATCGGGCTGGCGGACCCCGCGCAATTGGCCAGTGATTGGGACGCGGATGCGCTAGATTTGTTTGACCCAACACCCGAGCCTGACCCCGCCACACTCGAGGACAACGCGCGCCGCGCCGAGGCGGCTGCCTTGGCCGTTAGTGGCGTCTCTCAGGTGCAATCCGCCTCCTCGGGCTACGGCCAGCACCGCATCCATCTTGCCACCTCGAACGAATTTTCCGGCGGCTACAGACGCAGCAGCTGCAACACATCCTGCGTTGCAATCACCGGCACGGGTGCCGAAATGGAGCGCGATTACTACGGCGATGGCCGCATCTATGCCGCCGATCTGGAAACCCCCGAATACATCGGCAAAATGGCCGCCATGCGCACCATTGAACGCGCAGGTCCGCGCAAAGCCAAATCCGGCGCCTTTCCGGTGCTCTATGATGAACGCGTTTCCACATCCTTGGTGGCGCACCTTCTGGCGGCGATCAACGGCTCCAGCATCGTGCGCGGATCATCGTGGTTGCGCGACGCATTGGGCGAACAAATCCTGCCCAAAACCCTGTCCTTGATCGAAAATCCTCTGCGCCCGCGCACGTCCTCCTCGCGCCCGTTTGACGGCGAAGGCTTGGCCTCGGCCCCGCGCGCCATCATCGAAGACGGCATCCTCACCGGCTGGACACTGGACCTCGCCACCGCCCGCAAACTGGACATGCAAAGCACCGCCAATGCCTCGCGCGGCGCCTCGTCGCCGCCATCGCCCAGCACAGGCAACATCGCCCTGACCCAAGGCGATAAATCCCGCGCCGACCTGCTGGCGGACATGGGCACCGGCCTGCTGGTCACCTCGATGATCGGGTCCTCGATCAACGCCACCACCGGCGACTATTCCCGCGGCGCATCCGGTTTCTGGGTCGAAGGCGGCGAGATCAAATATCCGGTGAATGAATGCACCATCGCCGGAAACCTGCGCGATATGCTGGCCACACTGATACCTGCAAATGACGCCCGCGCCCACCTTAGCCGCGTGGTGCCATCCCTGTTGGTCGAGGGATTGATCCTTGCCTGATAATGATGACCTGATGCTGCTGATCGCAGCGGCTCATGCCAGCGGCGACATTGCCCGCAAATTCTGGCAACAGTCGCCGGAAACATGGGACAAAGACGCAGGTGCTGGCCCCGTCACCGAAGCGGACATTGCTATCGACCGGATGCTGCACAGTGATCTGCTTGCCGCACGGCCCGACTATGGCTGGCTGTCCGAGGAAACCGAGGATGGTGACGCCCGCCAGTCCCATGAGCACGTCTTTATCATTGACCCCATTGATGGCACCCGCGCCTTTATCGAGGGCTCGAAAACCTTCGCCCATTCGCTCGCCATTGCGCACAAGGGGCGCGTCACCGCCGCGGTGGTGTTCCTGCCGATGCTGGACAAGCTATACGTTGCGACCAGCACCATGCCCGCGTCGCTAAATGGCCGCCCGATCAGCGCCAGCACCCCGAACCCGGATCAGACTCCAACCGTGCTCGCCACCAAAGATAATTTCAAACCCGAGCACTGGAAATCCGGCATCCCGCCGCTTGAGCGCCAATTCCGCTCCTCGCTGGCCTACCGTTTGTGCCTTGTTGCCGAGGGACGCTTTGACGCGATGCTGACCCTGCGTCCCACGTGGGAATGGGACGTGGCCGCTGGCGATCTGATCTCCCAGCGCGCCGGTGCCACCGTCACGGATATGGCGGGCGCTAAACCCGTCTATAACAACCCGCACCCGCAACTAAACGGCATGATCGCAGCAGGCCCACCTTTGCACAAAACCATCTGCACACAACTGGCCTAACTTATTTTCGTTCCATAAATATCCGCGCCGCAGGCATAGAATCTCTTTCTCAGCCCCATCCAATCTACTACTGTCCTCACAAAACACATGGAAACGTAACGGAGCCTGCAAAATGACCCAACGCCTACACCTCGTCTTTGGTGGCGAACTGATCGACCCGACCAAAAACGCATTCAAAGACGTGGATGACATCCATGTCGTTGGCATGTTCCCCAACTATGACGCCGCCTATAACGCCTGGAAAGCCGAGGCGCACCGCACTGTCGATAACGCCCACATGCGGTATTTCATCGCCCATATCCACCGCCTTCGTGACGAAGAGGTCGAGGCCTCTCCAACCGAAGAACTGGACGGCTAGGCCTGCTATGTCGCTTGGCCTGCGCCTCTATCTTGCTGCCGCTCGCCGCGCAGGGCAATCACACAACGATGGTGCCTCAAAACGCCTTGCCCGCCCCGCCGGAAAACTGGTGTGGCTGCACATCTCGGACGCCCAAGAGGTTTCCTCGATCCAAGAGTTGATCCGCCATCTGGCCGAGGACCTGACCGAGGTGTCGTTTCTGGTTACGACCACTGAAAACATAACCGTCGAAACCCCATTTCAGGAGTGCTGTGATCAGCCTTGCCTGCACTTGGCCGCACCCACAGATGCCCCGCGACAGGTGGCAGAATTTCTTGACCATTGGCAGCCAAGCATCACAGTCTGGGCCGGTTCAGCATTGCGCCCCGCCCTTGTGGTCGAGACCCACGAGCGCACCATTCCGCTACTGATGCTGAATGCCCGAACCCGCGCCACCGTTGACGGGCACAGCCGCTGGAACAAAGGCGTAATTCGCGCCACACTTGACTTGTTTGGTCACATCCTTGTCAGCCATGAAGCCATTAAAACCCAACTGGTCCGGCAGGGTGCTGACAGCATCGGAATTATGGTCAGCGGTCTGTTGGAAGAAAACGCAGTCACCCTGTTTTGCGATGACCGCGACCGCGATAAGATGGCCGAAACCCTTGCCGCCCGCCCTGTCTGGCTGGCCGCTTGCACCGATGAGGCCGAGGAGGCGTTGATCGTAACCGCCCACCGCGCCGCCAGTCGTTCATCGCATCGCTTGCTGTTGGTCCTTGCACCCAAAGATACCGCGCGCGGGGATGATATCGCCCGCATCCTGACCGACGATGGTTGGCAGGTTGCACTACGCTCACAGGATCAGGAACCTGATGAACATGTCCAGATCCTCATCGCTGACGCCGATGATGAAATGGGGTTGTGGCTGCGGATTGCACCGGTCTGTTTCTTGGGGAATTCACTGACCAAAGGGGCCAAGGGCTGCTCTCCCAACGCGGCGACAGCCCTTGGTTCTGCCGTGCTTCACGGGCCATTTGTTGATGGCTACATCCCCGGTTATGCGCGACTGGATGCGGTTGGAGCTGCGCGCGAAGTCAGCGACGCAACCCAGCTTGCCGCCGCCGTGCAGGACCTGTTGGCCCCCGACAAAGCCGCTGTAATGGCCCATGCCGGTTGGGAGATTTCCACCAGCGGAGCCGAGGCTATGGACCATGCAATGGCGTTGATTTATGATGTCCTGAAACCGCAAGAGGCACCATAATGCAACCGCCCCGTTTCTGGTTCCACCCCCCGAACCGCCCCGGCCTGATGGCGCGTATCCTGTCGCCGCTTGGGGCAATTTACGCCAGCGCAACGGCCCGCCGCGTGGCCAAATCGCCCGACTATACCGCCCCCGTTCCGGTGATTTGCGTGGGCAATATCAATGCAGGCGGCACCGGCAAAACGCCAACCACCATTGCCATCGTTCAACGCCTTCAGGATGCAGGGCACAGCCCTCATGTGGTATCTCGTGGATATGGCGGATCACTGGATGGCCCCGTGCGCGTTGATGAAACGGCCCACAGCGCCGACCAAACCGGAGACGAACCATTGCTGCTGGCCGCCTTTGCCCCGACGTGGGTTGCCAAAGACAGAGCCGCTGGGGCGCAGGCCGCAGTTGCCGCAAGTGCCGATATAATTGTGCTGGATGACGGGTTTCAAAACCCAAGCCTGCACAAGGATATCTCAATCGTTGTGGTGGATGGGGTAATCGGATTTGGCAACGGTCGTGTGCTGCCCGCAGGACCGTTGCGCGAACCAATCGATGTCGGGTTAACCCGCGCTGATCTGTTGCTGTCTATCGGCGGAACGAAGGCGCAAAAGGCATTTCTGCAAACATGGGGGCAGGCAATTTCCCTACCGCATATGACCGGCAGATTGGCCCCGCTGCAAACCGGAATTGACTGGCGGGATCAGCCCGTTCTGGCCTTTGCCGGCATTGGCCACCCTGAGAAATTCTTTGCCACGTTGCGCACGCTTGGCGCTGATCTGTTGCACACCGAAGCGCTGAGCGATCACCAGCCGCTGACCGGAGCCCTGATGAAACGCCTGTCGTTCGAGGCCAAGGCACTGAGCGCGATTATGGTCACCACAGAAAAAGACGCCGTGCGCCTGCCACCGGCATTTCGCGCCGAGGTTCTGACATTACCTGTGCGTCTAGAAATCGCCGACTGGAGCGCGTTTGATGCCGCGCTCGCAGCCATTAATAAATAGCTACTCAGCCAGTTTTTCGTCCAGAATTTCCGAGAAGCTCTCATAGCTCATGTTGGAATATTTCTGCCCGTTGATCAGGAAGGACGGGGTTGAATTCATGTTATCACGGGTGAAATTCCCTTGATACCACGCCACCAGCGCCTGCACCTGATCACCGTCGTTAAAACAGGTGTCCAGACTTTCGTTTGTCATACCCGCCGTCAGGCCGATGCGCCGCAGGTTTTCAACCACAACCGCAGGATCGCCTTCGCCCAGCCACGCGCCTTGGTCTTTCATCAAAATATCGGTGATCCCGAAATAGCGCATTTCACCACCGCAACGCGCCATCAGGCTGGCCCACAACCCGTATTTATCAAAATAGGCCTCGCGGAAAATGAAACGGACCTTGCCGGTTTCAATATAGTTTTTCTCGATCTCGGGCAGGACATTTTTATGGAACGTCGCACAATGTGGGCAGGTGAATGATGCGTATTCAACAACCGTCACCGGCGCGTCTTTTGCCCCCAATGCCATTTCGATAATGCCGGATGTGTCGACCTCGGCAGTTGTTTCAGCAGTTTGCGCCATTGCGGCACCAAACCCGGCACTACTGGAGCTGCCCAGCCCTGCGTCAGTTGCATTCAGCCAGTAAGCAGAGCCGCCAGCCAATGTTAGTGCACCTGCACCGATGAACATTCTACGTTTCATGGATAATCCTTTTTCAGTGTCTGGAACGGGATATAATATTTTCACCCAATGCTTCAAGGGCATCACGTAATCCCTGATCGGCAATGGGCTCGACCGCTTTGCGTGCGGCCTGCTTGTTCTCGGGGCTCACAACGGCAGGTTTTGCCTTTGGCGCGGGTGCAAACTGCGCTTGGCCTTCGGCAAATCCGGTGGCCGCCGTCTGGGTGATGCGGATACGCGAAATGGCAGTGTAGCCATAGCAGCTGTTGACCCGCTCGCGCAGTGTTTCCTTTTGCATTTCCAGCATCGGGGCTTGTGCGCCGGTGGTCAGCAACGTCAGCGTTGTGCCCAGCCCCTCGCGTCCGTATTTCACATCCACAGGGCGGGCAATGCGGGCGGTATCTTCGCCGACAATCTCGGCCCAGTGGGTCAACAGACGGGTCACAGCAAAACCACGGGATTCACCCACTGATCGAATACGCGATTGCAACAGGTTAGACGTGCGTCTGAACCCGCGGCTGGTGCGTTTGCGCTGTTTATTACCGTCTGTTTGCTTCATCTGTCTTTCCGTCAGTTGCCCGCTATTCTAAACAGGTTCGGGCGGGGTGCCAGAACAATAGCACATAAGGGCGGATAAAGATTGCGTGATATGGAATTAAGCGAGGTGCTGCTGGGCTGGTATGATGCCCACGCCCGCGTAATGCCGTGGCGTGTCCCGCCTGCCCAATCCAGGGCGGGAGTGCGCCCTGATCCCTACCGCATCTGGTTGTCCGAGGTGATGTTGCAGCAAACCACCGTCGCGGCTGTGGCCAAATATTTCCACGCCTTTACAAAGCGTTGGCCGACGGTTTCCGCATTGGCTGGTGCTGCGGATGAGGCAGTGATGGCCGAATGGGCCGGTCTGGGATACTACGCCCGCGCCCGTAATTTACTGAAATGCGCACGACTGGTTGTGGCCGATTACGGCGGGGTGTTTCCTGATACACGGGACGAATTGATGGCATTGCCGGGAATCGGGCCATATACCGCCGCCGCCATAGCCTCGATTGCCTTTGGGCGCATGGAATGCGTGGTGGATGGCAATGTCGAACGGGTTATGGCACGGCTATTTCATGTCACCACCCCCCTGCCCGCCGCCAAACCGGAGTTGCAGGCGCATGCCGCAGCGCTGACACCCGATACACGGGCAGGCGATTATGCGCAGGCGGTGATGGATCTGGGGGCAACGGCTTGCACCCCTAAATCACCCACCTGTGGGCTGTGCCCATGGGCTGATGCGTGCGTGGCGCGGGCCAAAGGATGTGCCGCAGAACTGCCGCGCAGAACACCGAAGCCCACAAAACCAACCCGTTACGGCATCGCCTATATCGCGCGGCGCGGTGATGGTGCTTGGCTGTTGGAGCGGCGACCTGACAAAGGGTTGCTGGGAGGTATGTTAGGCTGGCCCGGGGCGGAATGGGGCGATGAAGCCGTTGAAAAACAGCCCCTTTCGGCGGATTGGCGCGTGATAAATTCCGAGGTGCGCCAGACCTTCACCCATTTCCACCTACGCCTGATGGTGAAGGTGGCAACCGTCACGGACACGCGCCCAAAGGCCGGTGAATTCATCCCGCCAGACCAGTTCGACGCAGGCGATCTACCCACGGTGATGCGCAAAGCCTACGCCCTTGCACGTCCTGCGTTTGCCCCTGAGTTTGATAGTGATTGAGTTCAGCGAAAACCTATGAGTATATGGGACAACGCGCATATTGTTGGAGATGAGTATGACCCTATCTAGTCAGGTCGCCAAACCGAGCTCCGCGTTGCCGTTCTGGATTTCCATCGGCGCTGTGCCCTTGGCCTATATCGGTGCTGTTTACGGCGGGTGGTGGACCATTTTACTGGCGATTTACGGCTGGACAATATCCTCCGCACTGGACGCGTTGCTGGGGTTGAATGAAAACAATCCGGATACAGAAACCGACGATCAGGATTTGTTCTGGTATCGGCTGATCACCATGATCTGGTTCCCGATCCAGTTTGTGCTGATCTTCGGCATGATTTGGTGGGTGACGGTGACCAACCACCTATCTTTACTGGAAAAAATCATTTTATTTTACGGGGTTGGATCGGTTTCCGGTGGCACGGGGATTGTTTATTCACACGAGTTGATGCACCAGAAAAACCGGCTGGAACGCTGGCTGGCGGACCTGCTGCTGGCCACCGTTTTATACAGCCATTTTCGTACCGAACATTTGCTGGTGCATCATACCTATGTCGGCACCCCGCGCGATGCGGTCACTGCGCGATATAACGAGGGGTTCCATCAGTTTTTCCCAAGGGTCCTGCGGGAATGTCCGGCCTCGGCCTGGGAAGCCGAAAAGAAGATGCTGGAACGCAAAGGGCTGGGCGTTTTTGACCGTTCAAACCCGTTCTGGAAATACGGCATTTTGCAAATCGCAGCACTGGCATTGGCGGGCTGGATTGGCGGCTGGTCCGGCATCGGGTTCTTTGTGTTTCAGGCGTTTATCGCCATTTGGATGCTGGAATTGACCAATTATGTCGAACATTACGGGCTGACCCGCAAACATCTGGGTGATGGTAAATATGAACATGTGATGCCGCATCATTCGTGGAATGCGTCACATACCGCATCCAACTGGCTGTTGATCAACCTACAACGCCATTCCGACCACCATTATAAACCGGCGCGCCGCTTTCCGTTGTTGCAAACCTATTCGGCCTCCGAGGCACCGCAATTGCCACGCGGCTATCCGTTGATGACGGCGCTGGCGATGATGCCACATTTATGGCGTCGCCGGATGAACCCGAAGGTGCGCGATTGGCGCGCGATGTATTATCCCGAGATCACCGATTGGGATGCGTATAAAAAGGGCACGACGCCGATGCCACGGTAACGGGTGGCCAATGCGGCTCGCGCGCAATTTATAGGGTATCGATGATATCGGCGATGGCGGCGGCACCGTCTTCTTTTTGCAGCACATCCCCCAGTTTTCCGGCCCGCATGATAACCCCCGGCCCAAGCGCAAAGTTGATCGCGTCAGACAGGTTTTTCACCGTCAGGTTTTCCTGCCGTATCGGTGCCGCGCCGACCCCCAATTCGCTGATGGCCTTGCCCCAATAGGGCTGGTCCATCACGAAGGGGCAAATCACCGTTGGACGGCCCCAACGCAACCCCTCGTGGGTTGTGCCAGACCCGCCATGATGCACCACAGCCGCCATGCGCGGGTACAGCCATGAATGGGGGGCAGCCTTTAAAACATGGATGTCTTTGCCGGCTTCAACTTCGCTCAGACCGCCCCAGCCGGTGGCGATCACGCCGCGTTGCCCGTTGCGTTTTAGCGCCTCCAGCACGGTTTGGGTCTGGCGCACAGGGTCGATCCCCGGCATCGAGCCAAAACCAACGTAAACAGGCGGTGGCCCTGCCTTAAGGAACGCCGCCAGATCGGCGGGTGGTTCCCATTTTTCGGGATGGCGAAACAAATACCCCGTTATCCGTTCGGTTTTGGGATAATCCTTGGGCAAGGGCGAAATATGCGGGCTGTAGGCATGTATCCGCAACCCGCCAGCGCCCCAGCCGCCCAGAACATTCAGACTTGGCCCCAGATCAATGCCGGTTTCCCGCTCCCAGTTCCATTGCACAAACCGGTTGCCGATCCACAAGGCACCCAGCATGGTTTCGTGGCTGATCAGATTGCCCCATTCCCCCAGATCGCGCGTCGTCACCATGAAACTGGGGTTGTCTTTGGTGGGGGTAAATCCGGGTTGCAGGAAAACCGGCACCGCCTTGCCGCCCAGTTTGCGGGCCAGATACGGTGCCAAAAGCCCCTTTGCGCTGTGCAGGATCAGGTCGGGTTTTTCGGCCAGTCCGATCCGCCACATATCCTCGAACTGCTTTCGCATGACATTTTCGGTCCAGCGCACAGCTTTGATCCGGCCCGTCACCGACGATACGGCGGCTTTGGCCTCGGGGCCTTTCATCAGTTGTTCAGTGTCGGCGTTCAACGGGTTGGCGCGCAGACCGGCAGCTTTGATCATATCGGTGCTGTTTTTGCTGGTGGTGATAACCACGTCATGGCCGCGCGCGCGCAGCTCCTGACCCAGCGCGACATAGGGCTGCACGTCACCGCGTGTGCCGATGGTAAGAAGCATGATTTTCATCTGGGCAAGTTAGCCAAAAAAAGACCCCGCCACAAGGCGAGGTCAAGTTAATTGTGCTGTGGAAGTCAGGCCACAGGCACAGGCGGTATTCGTAGTGTTTCGGGTGGCCCTAGTTCGGACGTTCAGCCATTTCAGCGCGGATTTGTTGGCGCAGCAGGTCAATCGGCACCTGTTTGCCATCGCGCTTAAAGCTCCAGTAGGTCCAGCCGTTACAGCTCGGCGCACCTTCAAGTGCTGCCCCGACTTGGTGGATCGACCCCTTCACATCGTGGCCAACCAATGTGCCATCGGCACGGACCTTGGCGGTGTAACGGCCATTCAGGCTCATCAATTCTTCGCCAGGTGATAACATACCGCGCTCGACCAGCTGGCCAAAAGGCACCCGTGGCTCAGACCGTTTGGCGGTGGTGACTTGCAGGCTTTCCTTATCAAACTTGCGGATTTTCGACAGACGTTTTGTAGCGACCTTGCGATAGGCCTCTTCACGCTCGATGCCGATATATTCACGGCCCAGTTTTTTTGCCACAGCGCCTGTGGTGCCGGTGCCAAAGAATGGATCCAGAATAACATCACCGGGGTTGGTGGTGCCGACAATCACGCGGTGCAGCAAGCTTTCGGGTTTCTGGGTTGGATGGGCCTTGTTGCCGTCCTCGTTCTTCAGACGTTCGTGACCCGTGCAAATCGGCAGCACCCAGTCAGAACGCATCTGGATGCCTTCATTCAACGCCTTCAAAGCATCATAGTTAAAAGTGTATTTGCTGGCCTCTTCTTTAGAGGCCCAGATCATCGTTTCATGGGCGTTTGTTAGCCGCATACCACGGAAATTCGGCATCGGGTTGGTTTTGCGCCAAACCACATCGTTCAAAATCCAGAAGCCTTGATTTTGCAATTCGGCCCCAACGCGGAAAATGTTGTGGTAAGAGCCAATCACCCAGATTCCACCATTGGGTTTAAGCAGGCGTCGCGCCGCCTTTAGCCACGCACGGGTGAATTTATCATAGGCCTTGAAGCTGGCAAACTGGTCCCACGCATCATCCACTGCATCGACTTTGGAATTGTCGGGGCGGTGAAGGTCACCGCGCAGTTGCAGATTATAAGGAGGGTCCGCAAAAATCATGTCGACCGAGCCTGCGGGCAGGCTGTTCATCACCTCGATGCAATCGCCATCAAGGATTTGGTTCAGCGGCAGTTTTGCAGCCGCTTTTGTCTTGGTTTTTGTTGTCATCTTTTGCCTCTAGGGTTGCGCATTTTCGCGCTTGTTGTTGAGGCCTAGGATGATTCATTGGCGATTCGCCGTCAATTTCTTTTTTGAATCAATAGGTTAGAAAATTGTCTTGCTACAACATCTTGTATACGGGCTTGAAGGATCGTCTATGGTGTGGGGTTACCCCCAATTCTTGCAGTGCTTTTAAGTGCACAGGTGTGGGATAGCCTGCGTTCTTTTCCCACCCATAGCCCGGATATTGTTGCGCCAAATCCACCATCAGGCGATCACGGCATGTTTTAGCCATGATTGAAGCCGCCGCAATCGACAGGGATTTGGCATCACCTTTGATCACAGCAGTCGCCGGAATGGTCAGGCCGCGCGGGATCAGGTTGCCGTCAATCAGCACATGGTCGGGTGTGCGGTTTAGCCCAGCCACTGCCCGCTCCATCGCAAGATGCGACGCGCGCAGGATGTTTATACAGTCGATTTCTTCGACTGTGGCATGGGCGATGGAAACCTCGGCACATTCCATCAGGATATCGAACAACGCTTCGCGGCGTTTTGCCGTCAGTTTTTTAGAATCATTCAGCCCGTCGGGGATGTTCAAAGGGTCAAGTATGACCGCCGCAGCCGTCACAGGGCCACACAAAGGGCCGCGTCCAACTTCGTCCACGCCGGCGATAATGGCACGACCTGCATCCATAGTGGATTGTTCAAGGGTGAAATCGGGGGCGAGTTTGATCATGAATCTGTGAAACTCCAGATTGCGGATTTGCGCAAGGGAAATTGGTGGGATGCCGGAAAATCATATGCCCCGTAACATATCTACTATTCCGGAATAGTAGTTCTATTTCTCACCGCCAGAACCACCACACATTTGGCAAACCGGCCATTAAAAAAGGGCGGGGGGTTATTGAAAACCCTCCCGCCCCAAAGGTGTGGGGACGCAACTAAACCACACCTCTGCTCGGTTGTTCGCAATTGTTACCGCGTGGCAACATTGTAGCCATGCGAGCGCAGACAATTCGGGCCATAGACATTACGGCGACCACGGTCGGTCAGAATGCGGCGTTTGCATTGTTGGGGCAGGCTCAGGCGCGGCGCATGTTTGCTGACGCAACGGGCGCCGTAAGCGCGGGTTTCACCACGGCGGGTATAGAATGTTTTCATACACCGGCCTGGCAGTTTCATCGTGTGACGACGCGGTCTGGTCGGCTGGCCCCATTGATTATGCCGTCTTTGCGGCGTGGTGGAATGACGATCACGCCCTCTTGGTATCGCCTCAGGCTGGCGATGGTCTTTGCTGTCCTTAATTACACGGTTGATAATATAGAGCGCAGCCAGACCTTGCAGGATTCGGACACCATCGCTGGGCTTGGCCATCGCGGGGGCCGCAGTGAACGAGGTCAGGGCGATCGAGGCGGCAAGCACTGTCGCCATAAATTTCTTAGTCATGTCGTTTCCTTTCATGTGGACCCGGCGAGCAGATTGTATTGCCGGAAGCGATGAAATGAATTTGGGCAAAATGGCCCGGCTAAACAATAACGCCGGATTGTTATTGGATAACGCTTGGGTTTATGGTGGTTGTTATTGAATAACGGCGCAATTTTCTCCATGTTCGGAACCATGATGAAAAAACTGATCCTTACCTTGGCCCTTATGGCCGCCTCGCCCGCCAATGCGTCCTGTTATGCTGATTACAAAGCAAAGCAGGATAACCCCTTACGTCTGCATTATGGTGTGATAGAATTGCCTGATACGGCCTGCACCAAAAAGGATGCCAATGGGCAAATCACCCAGCGCATCGGTGCGGATGGCTGGCAATTACTGAACATTCTGTCAATATTCGCGGCAGATGGGCTTGAGGAAAGGAAAGACAGTGCCGGACAATATTTCCTCCGCTACTGAAACGCGGCTTTCGGGATCACGGGTGGTCACCATCGGGATTATCGCGATTGTTACAATCCTGCTGGTTGCTGCTGTTTTACTGTTTATGAACCTGCCGGATGCCAATGCGTTCAATGCACGGGTTGAACAGATATTTGTTGAAAACAACGATCTGACCAATCGCGCCGAAATTAAACTGCTGGAAATTTTGGCACAATCCGGCACGTCATTCTCGGACACTCTGGCCTCCTACCGCACGGTTATTTTCGTGCTGCTGGTGTTTGCCACCGCCTTGCTGGTTGCGTCCCTGGTGTTTCTGGTCACCATCATCGCACTCAATAAACGCATGGGCGAGATCGAACGCACAGGCATTCAGGTGTCATCCCTGTTGATCAGCCGCGAGGAAAACACGGTTTACCTGAACAACATGGAATTCAAACTGACCGATGCGGCGATTGAAACCCTATCAGTTCTGGCCGAGGCCCGCATGGATGGTGACCTGATGTCAGGTTGCGAGATCGAGGGCGTGATTTCAGGGCGCCCCGCCTCGGATTGTGACGAGGCCGCAGGTGCCACCCGCATCAAACGACTGCGCGATTCCCTTGGCAACCAGATGGTCAGCGAATTGTTGGTAAAGAACATCGCACGGCGCGGCTACATGCTAGCAATCGACAAAGACGTGATCCGGATGGTTTAGGGGAATACCTTAAATGGTGACCCCGACTGGATTCAAACCAGTAACCTGCCCCTTAGGAGATGGATGAAGTGGTCCTGCTTTTCCGAACAGTTTTGCGGCTGAGTTAAGGTGTATCG
>CAYYOF010000033.1:0-31703 GCA_964473185.1 uncultured Marinosulfonomonas sp.
TTGACACCTCACGGGCCAACTTCAAAAACTCGCTGGATATTTCCTGCTACTCGCTGATTGACGTGGCGCGGCGCGCCGCCCCCTTGATGACCGACGGCGGCACCATCATGACGCTGACCTTCCAAGGCTCAAACCGCGTCACCCCGTTTTACAACGTGATGGGCGTGGCCAAGGCGGCCCTTGAAAGTGCCGTGCGCTATCTTGCCAATGACCTTGGCCCCGACGGCATCCGCGTGAACGCCATATCCCCCGGCCCGATGAAAACCCTGGCCGGGGCCGCCATTGGCGGTGCGCGCAAAACCTTCCGCGCAACCGAGGCCAACGCCCCGATGCGCAGCAACGCCACGCTCGAGGCTGTCGGTGGCACCGCCGTTTATCTGGCATCAGACGCGGGCAACTGCACCACGGGTGAAATCATCCATGTGGATGGCGGCTATCACGTCTTGGGCATGGCCCAGCCGGAAAACCTGTAATTTTAGATTCGACCTATCGTCCCCTTTGAACTAGCCTCGCACGGTAACGCGCGCACGAGTTTCAATAGGGGATGCCAGATGGCCGACAAGAAAATTTCCAACCGTAAATACGAGGCCGAAATGGCCCACCTGCAGATCGAACTGGTCAAAATGCAGGAATGGATCAAAACCGAGGGCCTAAAGGTCGTTGTAATCTTTGAGGGTCGCGATGCGGCTGGCAAAGGCGGCACCATCAAGCGGATCACCGAACCGATGAACCCGCGCATCACCCGCGTCGTCGCCCTGCCCGCCCCGACAGAACGCGAAACCACCCAGTGGTATTTCCAGCGCTACGTGGCACACCTGCCGTCCGCTGGTGAAATGGTGATTTTAGATCGCTCGTGGTATAACCGTGGCGGCGTTGAAAAAGTCATGGGCTTTTGCTCGGACGAAGAACACCAGGACTTCCTGCGCTCCTGCCCCGAATTTGAACGCATGCTGGTGCGCTCGGGCATCCTGATGATCAAATACTGGTTTTCCGTGTCGGATGACGAACAGGAACGCCGCTTCCAGAAACGTCTGGTCACCCCGACCAAACGCTGGAAACTGTCGCCAATGGATCTGGAATCACGCAACCGCTGGGTAGAATATTCCAAAGCCAAAGACATCATGTTCGCCCACACCGACATCAAACAGGCCCCATGGTATGTGGTGAATTCGGATGTGAAGAAACACGCGCGGATCAATTGCATTAATCATCTGCTGGCGCAAATCCCGTATGAGGACACAACTCCCGAACCGATCATGCTCGAAGACCGCCCTGTGGTGCAGGGTTACGTGCGCCCGCCGATGGATGACCAGACCTTTGTGGAAGAGGTTCACGAAAAGCTCTGATCAACCCGCCGCATTTCTTATGTAAAAGAGTCATATGGAAATCATATGCGATTCATATGGTTTTCATATGCCGCGTTTCTGTGCCAATCTGCCAAAAAAGGAGGGCCGATCATGCCCATCACCACCTGCATTTTTGACGCCTACGGCACCCTGTTCGACGTCGCCGCAGCGGCGCGTCAAGTAGCAGCCGAGCCGGGCCGCGATGCCTTTGCCAAGCTCTGGCAAAAGCTGGCAAGCGACTGGCGGCTGAAACAGTTGCAATACACATGGTTGCGTGCCGTCGCCGATGCCCACACCGATTTTTGGCAGGTCACCCAAGACGGGCTGGATTGGGCGCTTGAGGCCAACAACCTGAATGATCCTGACTTGCGTGAACGCCTGCTGGCGCTCTATTGGGAACTATCCGCCTACCCCGAAGTCCCCGCCATGTTAGGCGCGTTGAAAAAGGCCGGTTTGAACACCGCAATCCTGTCCAACGGCTCGCCCGAAATGCTGGAGGGCGCGGTCAAATCCGCAGGGCTGACCGAACTACTGGACGACGTGTTGTCGGTCGAAACCGTTGGCGTATTCAAACCCCATGAAAGCGTATATGCGCTTGTGAACAAACGATTTTCCTGCACTTCGGATCAGGTTCTGTTCGTGTCCTCCAACGGCTGGGACGCTGCCAATGCGACAGGTTATGGTTTCCAAACCGTCTGGGTCAACCGCGCAGGCGAACCGATGGACCGTCTGCCGTGGACCCCCGCCAACACCCTGCCCGATCTGACCACAATCCCCGCCCTCGCCGCATCTCTATAAGGACACGCCATGAACATCGACATGATCAACGCCGCCGCACTTCGTCTGGCCGGCAAAGCCCGCCGCACCCCGCTGCTGTCCTCGCCCTTTCTGGATAAAATCGCAGGCCGCCGCGTGCTGATCAAAGCCGAATGCCTGCAACACACCGGATCATTCAAATTCCGCGGCGCATGGTCGGCCCTGTCAGCAATGGACCCCGAAATCCGCGCCCGCGGCGTCATCGCCTTCTCCTCAGGCAACCACGCCCAAGGCGTCGCCTTGGCTGCGCGTGAACATGGCACCACATCGGTGATCATCATGCCCGCCGACGCACCAGAATTAAAAATCAACAATACCAAAGCATTAGGTGCAGAAGTCGTGCTATACGACCGCGCCACCGAGGACCGCGACGAGATCGGTGACCGCCTCGCCAACGAACGCAACCTAACCTTGGTCAAGCCGTTTGACGAACCTCTGGTGATCGCCGGACAAGGCACCACCGGCCTTGAAATAGCCACCCAAGCCGCAGAAATCGGCATCACATCCGCGCAGGTTCTGGTGCCCTGTGGCGGCGGTGGCCTGACCTCTGGCATCGCACTCGCACTTGAAGCAGAAGCGCCCGCAATGAAGGTGCATCCGGTTGAACCGGCTGGCTTTGACGATGTCGCGCGTTCGCTGATTTCCTGTCAATTGGAAACCAACCCCAGCACAACAGGGTCGATCTGTGATGCCATCATCACCCCCACGGCTGGGCAGCTGACATTCCCCAATATGAAACGCCTGTGCGGGGCGGGGTTGGTGGTGCCCGATGACGATTGTTTGCGCGCCATGGCCGAGGCCTTTACCCGTCTGAAAATTGTTATCGAGCCCGGCGGGGCAGTGGCATTGGCGGCCGCACTCTATCACGGTAACTCACTGGAAAGTGACACAATTATCTGCGCTGCCTCTGGTGGAAATGTCGACGCTCCCTTATTCATTGACGCCTTGACCAAATACGGAAAGTAGACAGATGACCCGTTTTACCATTGCCAGCTTTAACGTTAAAAACCTGATTGGCGCCGATCAGGAATACTACCGTTTCATGTCCTACACCCCCGAGGAATACGCCTGGAAAGAAGACTGGATGGCGGACCAGATCGTGAAAATGGACGCCGACATTGTCGGGCTTCAGGAGATATTCGACGAGGAATCCCTAAGGGCCGTGATCGCCGAGGCCGACCGCCGTGGCATCGCCACCAACGAGGTGACCCTGCCCGACCGCACCAAGCGCTACGCCAAAAAGGCGATCTTTCGCAAACTGGCCTATTCCCCCTACACCGACGCCGCCCTTGCCTTTGCCCCCAACGCCAATGACGGCCCCGCAGGCGAGCGCCGCCCCGGTGTCGCGATCCTGTCACGCCTCGGGTTTGTCGGCACGCCCGAGGTCATTCAGGATCTGTCCCCCGCCCTGAGCATCCCGATGCGCGATCTGGGTGGGGATGATAACGGCAGCTACACCGTTTCCCGCCTGTCGCGCCCGATCCTGAAGGCACGTATTCCCGTTGGTGATCAGGTGGTTGCCGTTTTCAACTGCCACCTAAAATCCAAGCTGGGTGAATACATCACGCCGGATGGGGCCGAATTCGCCCCTGAAACCGACCTGACCAATTACGATGCCACAGGCCGCGCATTGGGCTCCCTTCGGGCCGCTTTGCGCCGGATGAGCGAGGCATGGGTGCTGCGCCGTCTGATCGTCAAGGAACTTGAGGCGGGCAACCCTGTTATGGTTTTGGGCGATTTCAACGATGGCGAACACGCGGTGAGTTCGGAAATCATTTCGGGCGAGGTGCCGTTCAAAAACTACAGCTGGATGCTGCGCCATAACGCGAAAAAGGGCAATGACCGCTACACGCGCAAAGAAAACGAACAAATCCAAGAGGCCGTTCAGGCAATGCGTCTACATTCCGCCGAGAAACTGTTCGTGCGCAAATCCCTGCGCGATATGGTCTACACCTCGGCCTTTGGCGGAGTATACGAGAGCATCGACCAAATCCTGATGAGCCGCCATTTCCACCCTGATTATGGCAATGAAATCGGCGAGATGGAATATTTCAGCGTCTATAATGACCACATCACCGATGGCTCCCACGAAGAGGCACCCTATAACAAACTCGCCTCGGACCACGGGCAGATCATGGCACATATGCAACTATTTGACCCTAGGTAAGGAATACCCGACTAGGCGTATTCCACTTTAAGTGTTACTCTAAACTCAGTCTGGTTATCTAGCCTCGGTGGCGTGTTCCCTCCCGACATGCGACCGGGGCTTTTCTCTGCCTTACGAAAACCTACCCTGATCAATATACAGAGCGTTTCCAGACATCTCTTCGCCCTTGATCCAGCCGCTTTTCGCCCGCAACAACATGATCATTATCATATGCTTGATGAAAATTTGAACTATAAATAACGCTCTATATTTCTCACGATACCGGTCAGCATCGGTTCTAATACATCGTGCGGTTCATTTTTAGAGGGTTCACAAAATGAAGCACCTGCTCGCATTCACCATCACTCTGTCGCTCCTGTCTTCTTATGCCGTTTCTCAGGAGGCCGCGCCATTCTCATTAAAGCATTACGGCCATTTCCAGAAAATGATGCACATGAAAAACACCGATGGCGTTGTCGATCTGGGCCAAGTTGTGGGCCAGTCCAACCTCTATGGTGTAGGTGCTCCGGCACATGGAACCGGCGAAATCACCATCGTTAATGGTAAACTTTGGCTTGATTACGGGGCCGACGGGCTGGGCAACGCGAAACATGACGCCGCCAAAGACGAACAGGCGGTGTTGCTGATTACGGCCCAGGTCAGCACATGGGTCGATGTCGCGGTTCCAGAGGATATGGATGCGCAAATGATGCACGACTTCATCCTTGCCCAAGCCAGTGCGCATGGCATCGACACAAACGTTGCTTTTCCCTTTTCAATCGAGGGCGCGTATTACGATTTGGACTGGCACATCCTGAACGGGCGCAAAGAGGGCGGTGGTCATGGGCTGGGTGGTCTATTTCACAAGATAAATGAACATCGCGCCCAAACTGACGGGACTGTTGTCGGCTTTTACTCGGCGGCTGAACAAGGCGTTTTTACCCACCCCGGAGAATCCTGGCATCTCCACATCGTTTTCGAAAGCCAAGGCATGGCAGGTCATGTCGATGCTATTTCGGTGCGCAAGGGATCAATCCTGAAGCTGCCTGCTGGTTGACCAACACTGTTGCGCAATAGAACACGTTTTGAAAATGTTGGTTACTGACCGGTGGTTTGAGATAGGCACTGGCAGATTTAATTGACATTGCAAACTATATCCCCCGATACTGTGTGATAACAGGAGGATTCTAATGCGCACACAGGTCGCCATCATCGGCGGCGGGCCGTCGGGCTTGCTGCTCAGCCAGCTTTTGCATCGCAAGGGCATCGACACCGTGGTGCTGGAGCGTAAAACCCGCGACTATGTGCTGGGCCGCATCCGTGCAGGGGTGCTCGAGGTCGGGTTTGTCAACCTGATGCGCGAAGCGGGCGTGGCCAAACGGATGGACGCCGAGGGGTTCACCCATGACGGCACAATGATCGCTTATGACAACACCCAGTTCCGGATTGATTTCACCAAACACACCGGCACGCCCGTGGTGGTTTATGGTCAGACCGAACTGACCCGCGATCTATACGACGCCCGCGCGGCGATGGATGGCAAGATCATCTTTAATGCAGACGGCGTGCAAATCCACGGGGCCGATACGGACGCGCCCTATGTCACCTATGATGCGGGCAATGGTGATGCGCGGATTGAGTGTGATTACGTTGCGGGCTGCGACGGGTTTCACGGGGTCAGCCGCCAAACCATCCCCGATGACGTGCGCCGCGATTATGAAAAGGCCTACCCGTTTGGTTGGCTCGGCGTATTGTCCGAAACCCCGCCGGTGCATCATGAATTGATCTATTCCTCATCGGACCGCGGTTTTGCGCTCTGCTCCATGCGCCACGAGAACCTGTCACGCTATTACATTCAGGTGCCGCTGGATGACCCGTTGAACAAATGGGACGACGCCATCTTCTGGGACGAACTCAAACGCCGCCTGCCCGACAGCACCGCTGACACTCTGATCACCGGTGACAGCATCGAAAAATCCATCGCCCCCTTGCGCAGTTTCGTCACCGAACCGATGCGTTGGGGCCGCCTGTTTCTGTGCGGTGACGCCGCCCACATCGTGCCGCCCACAGGCGCCAAGGGACTGAACACGGCCGCCTCGGACATTCATTATTTGTATAACGGGCTGATCAATGCCTATCATGACAAGGATGATGAAGGGCTTGAACGCTATTCGGAACGCGCGCTAACGCGAATTTGGAAGGCCGAGCGGTTCAGCTGGTCGATGACCAACATGTTGCACCGCTTTCCCGATCAATCTGCGTTTGATTTGAAAATGCAGCGGGCCGATCTGGAATTTTTGCGCGACAATGACGCAGCGCAAAAGGTGCTGGCGGAAAATTATGTGGGGTTGCCTTACTGATGCAGATGATCGATTTGAACGGCATTACAGTGCATTACGCGGATCAGGGTGACCCGAATGGCGCGCCCGTGGTATTCTCGAATTCTCTGGGCACTGATTTCCGGCTGTGGGACCAACTCCTGCCACTGCTGCCCAAAGGCTTGCGCCTGATCCGCTATGACACACGCGGTCACGGGCTGACCTCTGCCCCTGATGGTGATTATTTCATGGGCGATCTGGTGGCAGATGCGGCGGCGCTGCTGGACCATCTGAAGGTCAAGAATTGCATCTTTGTCGGCCTTTCGATTGGCGGGATGATTGCCCAGGGGTTGGCAGCCGAACGCATGGATCTGGTGCGCGGCATGGTGCTATCAAACACAGCGGCCAAAATCGGCACCACGGCCATGTGGCAGGACCGGATGGCGGATGTGCGCAAGGGCGGTATCGAAGCGCTGGAAGAGGCCATTCTGGAACGCTGGTTCGCAGCGCGTTTTCGACGCGAACACCCCCTTACATTGGCCGGATGGCGGCATATGCTGTGCCGCACCCCGATCAAAGGATACCTCGGCTGTTCCGCCGCAATTTCAGAAACCGACCTGTTCGATAGCACCGTACGCCTAACCTTGCCAACGCTGGCAATTGCAGGGGCCGAGGATGGCTCCACCCCGCCAGACCTTGTGCGTGAAACAGCTGACCTGATCAAAGGATCACGGTTTCACCTGATCCGTGGGGCAGCCCACCTACCCTGTGTTGAGCAGCCCGAAGAATACGCCGCCATCCTGACCACATTCCTAAAGGAGCAAGGCCATGTCTGACCCTTATGAAACCGGCATGAAGACCCGCCGTGCCGTTTTGGGCGACGCCCATGTGGACCGCGCGGAAGGCTCCAAAACCGCGTTTGATGCCCCGTTTCAGGACATGATCACCAAGGGTGCTTGGGGCACAGTCTGGTCTGGCGACGCGTTGAGCAAACGTGACAGGTCCCTGATCACGCTGGCGTTGCTGGCCGCTGGCAGCCACTGGGACGAAGTGGCCATGCACATCCGCGCCACCGCCAACACCGGCGCCACGCCCGATGAGGTGCGCGAAACATTGATGCATGTGGCGGTTTACGCAGGTGTGCCCAACGCCAACCATGCGCTTAAAATAGCCAAAGAAACCTACGCCGAGATGGGAATGGAACTATGAAACCCGCAGAATACTACATGCGCGACCGTCAGCACCACGCGCCAGCCCTGACGCCGGATTACAAAACATCCGTCACGCGGTCTCCGCAATACGCGCTGTTATCGCTGGAAAATTCACTGTCCGAAATCACTGGCCCCGTGTTCAGCCACAACGATATTGCCCCGCTGGATAATGATCTGATCAAGAACTACAGCCATGGCGGCGACCCTATTGGCGAGCGCATCATCGTGCATGGCCGCGTTCTGGATGAAAATGCGCGGCCAGTGCCAAACACCATGGTCGAAATCTGGCAGGCCAACGCAGGCGGGCGCTATCGGCACAAGAAAGACACTTATCTTGCCCCGATTGACCCGAATTTCGGCGGCTGCGGGCGCACTATGACGGACGCTGACGGCTACTACTATTTCCGCACCGTGAAACCGGGTGCATACCCGTGGCGCAACTGGGTCAACAACTGGCGGCCCGCCCATATCCACGTATCGATCTTTGGCGCGGCCTTTGCGCAGCGGCTGATCACGCAACTGTATTTCGAGGGCGACCCGCTGATTGCCAAATGCCCGATCGTGCAGACCGTGCCGGACGCGGATGCGATTGATCAGATGGTGGCGAAACTGGACATGAATGCGAGCATTCCGCTGGATAGCATTGCCTATCGTTTTGACATCGTGCTACGGGGACGGCGTTCGACCTTGTTTGAAAATCGTTTGGAGGGGAACTGATGCAGTATCTCAAGGAAACACCCTCGCAAACCGCTGGCCCATACGTTCACATTGGCCTTGCGCCAAAGGCCGCTGGCTTTGACATATTCAAGCAAGAGCTGGGCTGGGACATCGCGGGGCCGAACGCCAAAGGCAAGCGCATCCGCGTTGAGGGCTGCGTTTATGACGGAACCGGCGCACCCGTGAAGGACGTGTTGCTGGAAGCGTGGCAGGCCAATGCGGCAGGCCATTACGCGCATCCCGAAGACGGGCGCGAGGTCGAGGATGGCTTTCGCGGCTGGGGCCGTGTGATCACCGATTTTGACACGGGGCTGTGGGGCTTTGACACCGTTAAACCGGGCACGACCAAGGGGCGCAACGGCACAACCCAAGCGCCACATATCAACCTGTGGATCGTGGCACGCGGTATCAATCTGGGCCTGAACACGCGGCTGTATTTCGATGACTGTGACAACAGCAATGACCCCGTGCTAAACTTGATCGAGCAAACCCACCGCCGCCAAACCCTGATTGCCACACGGAATGAGGATAGCAAAGGCGTGACATACCGCTTTGACATCCATATTCAGGGCACAGGCGAAACCGTGTTTCTGGATATTTAACCCATGCCAAACCCATGCATCATCTGCGTTGCGATCACCGGTTCGGTGCCGCAAAAATCCAACAATCCGGCGGTGCCGATTACTGTGGCCGAGCAGATCGAAAGCACCCATGCCGCGTATCAGGCGGGGGCCAGCATCGCCCATTGCCATGTGCGTAATGACGATGGCACGCCCACGTCCGACCCCGACCGCTTTGCCGCGTTGATGGCGGGCATCCGTGCCCATTGCCCCGATATGATCGTGCAGCTTTCCACTGGCGGGCGCTCTGGTGCGGGTGTTGAGCGCGGCGGCATGTTGCCCTTGCGCCCCGACATGGCGTCGCTGTCGGTCGGATCGAACAACTTCCCCACACGGGTCTATGAAAACCAGCCCGATCTGGTCGATTGGCTGGCGTCCGAGATGCTGAAATACGGCATCAAACCCGAGATCGAAGCCTTCGATCTAAGCCACATCTTTCAAGCGGTGAAAATGCAAGCCGATGGTCGACTGAATGGCCCGCTCTATGTGCAATTCGTCATGGGCGTAAAGAACGCCATGCCGGTAGATAAACGCGTCTTTGACTTCTACATCGCCACCCTAAACCGCCTTGCCCCCGACTCCCAGTGGTGTGGTGCCGGTGTGGGCGCGGGGCAAATCGTGGTCAACGAATGGGCCATTGCCGCAGGTGGCCACACCCGCACCGGGCTTGAGGATAACATGCGCATTGACCGCAACACGCTGGCCCCGTCCAACGCCGCCTTGGTTGCCCGTGCCGCTGACCTGTGCACCAAATATAACCGCCCCGTGGCCACGCCAAAACAGGCCCGTGCCATCCTTGGGCTGGGGGGCACGTAGATGGCCGTCACCCCCTTTGATAGCGCCATGTTTCGCGGGTTGTTTGGCGATGACGAGGTCGCCCGCCTGTTCACCGACAGCGCTGAAGTGCGCGCCATGCTGCTGGTTGAAGGGGCGCTGGCACAAACGCAAGGCGAGCTTGGCATCATCCCCGCTGAAGCGGGAGCATTCATCAAACGCGCCACGTTGGAGGTGCAGATTGACCCTGCCGGATTATCGGCTGAAACGGGTATAAATGCCGTCGTCGTCCCCGCCTTGGTCAAGGCGTTCCACGCCGCAACAGACGCGCCGGAACACGCGCAATATTTCCACTGGGGCGCGACATCGCAAGACATTATCGACACCGGACTGGTGTTGCGCCTAAAGCAGGTGGTCACGATATTTGAGGGTCGCCTGAAGCGTATCATCAAAGCGCTCGGCACCCTCGCCGACACCCACGCTGATCTACCAATGGCGGGCCGCACCTATGGCCAAATCGCGTCGCCAACCACCTTCGGTGCGACGGTGGCCAGTTGGGGCACCCCGTTAATCACCCACCTAACGCGCCTAAATGAACTGCGCCCACGCCTGTTGCGGGTCAGCCTGTCGGGCGCGGCGGGCACGCTTTCGATGCTCAACGATGGCGCGGAATTGCGCACAAAACTTGCCGCCTCGCTAGGGCTGGAGGACAGCCCCGCCGCATGGCACAGCACCCGTGACAGCATTGCCGAATTTTCCGGCTGGATGACGTTGGTGGCAGGCAGCCTGGGCAAAATGGGCGAGGATTTATTGCTGCTCACCCAGTCCGGCATCAACGAGGTCAGCTTGGGCGGGGGCGGTTCATCGTCCACCATGCCGCAAAAATCCAACCCGGTTTTACCGTCCCTGCTGGTCGCGTTGGCCCGACAAACCACAGCCCTTAACAGCGCCATCCAAGGGGCGGTGGTGCATCGTCAGCAACGCGACGGGGCCGCGTGGTTTATAGAATGGATGACCATTGGCCAGACCTGTGCGGCAACTGCCCGTGCCCTGTCTGCCGCCAGTGATCTGGCCGACAGCATCACCCCCAACACCGACACAATGGGCCACAATATCGACGATGGCCTGGGCCTGATCTATGCCGAAGCGCTGAGCTTTGAATTGGCCAAAACCATGCCTCGCCCCGACGCACAAGCCGCGGTGAAACAGCTGTGTCAACAGGCGAAATCCACAGGTACCCCGCTGTCTGATCTGGCCGCCAATGCATGGCCCGACATAGGCATCGAAACCCTGTTCACCCCCGCCGCACAACTGGGCGATGCCCCTTTGCAAGCACGCAGTTTTGCCAAAGCAGCACTCAGTTATTGAACTGATCGGTTTAGTTGCGTAACAGTCAGGAATTCGCGAAACGGACCCTGACAAAATGAAAACCCGCCTGCCCATCCTTTTCATCCTGATCACCCTTGTGATCGACGCGATGGGCATTGGGCTGATCATGCCGGTGATGCCCGATCTGATCCGCGATCTACAAGGTGTTGATCTGGCGTCAGCTGCCTTGTGGGGCGGCATCATGGCCGCCTGTTTTGCGGTGATGCAGTTCCTGTTCTCGCCATTCATCGGCAGCCTATCAGACCGGTTCGGTCGTCGCCGCGTATTGCTGGTATCGCTGTTTTTCATGGCACTGGATTATCTGGTGATGGCCGTGGCAGGCACCATCTGGCTGTTGCTGGCAGGGCGCATCGTTGGCGGGATCACCGCCGCCACCCAATCCACCGCCACCGCCTATATCGCCGATATTTCCACCGCCAAGGACAAAGCGAAAAACTTTGGCCTTGTTAGTGCTGCCTTCGGGGTCGGCTTTGTTCTGGGGCCGCTGATTGGCGGGCTGTTGTCCACCTTCGGCCCCCGCGCCCCTTTTTACGCCGCCGCCGCCCTCGCCGCTGCCAACTTTACCTTTGGCTATTTCATCCTGCCCGAAACCGTGACCGATAAAATCCGCCGCCCGTTCGAGATGCGTCGCGCCAACCCGCTTGGCGCGTTCAAACATATTGGCCGGTTGCCCGGCCTGCGGGCGCTGTTGCTAATCCATTTCCTCTATTCTATCGCGATTTTTGTCTACCCCTCGGTCTGGGCCTATTTCACCCGCGAACGGTTCGGATGGGACGGGTTGATGGTGGGCTATTCACTGGCTGCATTCAGCATCTCGATGGTCATCGTTCAGGCCGGACTGATCCGCCTGATTATCCCAAACTGGGCGAGGCCCGCACGGTTCTGTTGGGGCTGGTCCTGAACATGACCGCCTTTGGGGTCACGGCCCTGATAACCAACGGCTGGCTGATGCTGGCCCTGACCCCACTAAGCGCTTTGGGCGCGATCACCGGCCCTGCCCTGTTGTCCATCATGTCGCGGGCGGCGGATGACAACCAACAGGGTGAATTGCAGGGCTTGCTGGCCAGCGTCGGGTCCATCGGCATGATTCTGTCACCGATCCTGATGACCCAGACATTCAGCTATTTCAGCTCGGCCAATGCCCCGATCTATATGCCCGGCGCACCGTTCCTGCTGTCGATGGGGCTGAGCGCCATCTGTATCGGGATTTATCTATCAACCACCAAGGCCGGCAGGGTCAATCATCCCTTGCCATGACGCCCTTTCTCCTTGCACTGTGTCGGGATCAAAAGGGGTCAAACCATGCCAAATATCCGCGCCGCCGTTGCCCATGAATTCGGCCAGCCACTCACCATTGAAACCGTGAACCTGCGCCCACCCGAGGCCGGAGAGGCCGAAGTCACGCTAGAGGCCTGCGCGATCTGCCACTCCGACATTTCCTTTATGGACGGCGGCTGGGGCGGTAACCTGCCTGCGGTTTACGGACACGAGGCGGCGGGCAAAATCACGGCACTTGGGGCGGGCGTTAAAGGGTATAGCGTCGGTGATACTGTCATCGTCACCCTGATCCGCGCCTGTGGTGATTGCATCCCTTGCGCCAGCGGCAAACCTGTTGCCTGCGCCACCCCCATCAATATGGACGGGCCAATCACCACGGCGGATGGTGGCCCAGTGGATCAGGCGTTGGCTTGCGGTGCGTTCGCCGAAAAGGTGGTGGTTGATCCCAGCCAGTTGGCCCATATCCCCGCCGATATGCCGATGGAGGCCGCCTGTTTGCTATCTTGCGGCGTGATCACCGGCGTTGGCGCTGTGGTCAACACCGCTGGGCTGCGCCCTGGTCAAACGGCTGTGGTGATCGGGGCTGGCGGCGTCGGGCTGAACGCCATTCAAGGGGCGCGGATTGCTGGCGCGTCCAAGATCATCGCGGTGGATATGCTCGAGGATAAACTGGATGCGGCAATGGAATTTGGCGCAACGCACGGGGTTTTGGCCAGCAATCCAAAACCATGGGGGGCAGTGCGCAAAATCACCGGTGGTAAAATGGCCGACGCGGTTTTCGTCACTGTCGGGGCCATTTCAGCTTATGAAACCGCGCCACGCTATCTGGCGGCGGGCGGCAAAATGGTGATGGTCGGCATGCCCCATTCCGGCGACAAGGCCAGTTACGAGCCGGTGATCATCGCCGCCACTGGTCAAGCAATGATCGGCACTAAAATGGGTGACGTGGTTCTGAAACGCGACATCCCGTGGATGATCGATCTGTATCAGCAGGGCCGTTTGAAACTGGATGAACTGGTGTCGGGCCGCTATACGCTGGACCAGATCAACGAGGCGATTGCCGACACCCGCACGGGCGCTGCACGGCGCAACGTGATCCTGTTCAAATGAAGCTGCAAGACCTAGAAATATTCATCGTCGCCCCGCCAGCCCCCGGATGGGGTGGGCGGTACTGGATATTCACCAAACTGACCACGGCTTGCGGCATCACCGGCTACGGCGAATGTTACGCATCATCGGTGGGCCCCGAGGCAATGAAGGCGGTGATCAACGACGTATTCGCCCGCCACATGCAGGGTGAAAACCCTGAAAACATTGAATTGATGTTCCGCCGCGCCTATTCATCCGGGTTTACCCAACGCCCTGATCTGACCGTGATGGGCGCATTCTCCGGCCTTGAAATTGCCTGTTGGGACATTCTGGGCAAAGCCCGCGAACGCCCCGTTTGGGCGCTACTGGGCGGGATGATGAATGAACGCCTGCGCTCCTACACCTACCTCTACCCGCTACCCCACCACGATACAGATGGCTTCTGGACCTCTCCGGAAATGGCCGCCGAATGTGCTGCCGAAATGGTCGCGCAGGGCTTTACTGCAGTTAAATTCGACCCCGCCGGCCCCTACACCATCCGCGGCGGTCACATGCCTGCAATGTCCGACATCTCCCGCACCGTGGCGTTTTGCAAGGCGATCCGCGAGGCCGTCGGTGATAAAGCCGACCTGCTGATCGGCACCCACGGGCAGTTTTCGACCGCTGGCGCAATCCGGCTGGGCCGCGCGCTGGAACCCTACCAACCGCTGTGGTTCGAGGAACCCGTGCCGCCCGATAATGTGGGGCAAATGGCCAAGGTCGCCAGCGCCTGCACCATCCCTGTCGCCACGGGCGAACGCCTGACCACCAAGGCCGAATTTGCCCCCGTACTGCGCGCCGGTGCCGCCACCATCCTGCAACCCGCCTTGGGCCGCGCGGGTGGCATATGGGAATGCAAGAAAATCGCGGCGATGGCCGAGGTTTACAACGCGCAAATGGCCCCGCACCTGTATGCTGGCCCTGTGGAATGGGCCGCCAACATCCATTTTGGCGCGTCCATCCCCAACCTGTTGATGATTGAAACCATCCAGACTGGCGGCACGTTCCATATGGCACTGATCAAACACACGATCACATGGGAGGATGGCTATGTTTTGCCCCCCACCACGCCGGGCCTTGGCATAGACTTTGACGAGGATCTGGCCCGCGCTCACCCCTATGCCGGAACGGGTTTGCATCTGGAAATGCAGGACGCACCATGTAATTACAGCGAGGAAAACAAATTCGAGGGCGGTGCCCCGATGCGTAAAAATTAGCTAACCTGCGCGATATTCTCGCTTTTTGTAAAAAGCCATGCTAATATGCGAATACGAATAGGGATTTTATAAAATAAGGGTGTGATTTTGGCTCCTACAGCAAGTGCATATAACAATGATGACGAAGTGCCGGTTAATCCGAATGATATGATTACCCAGTCTCAGGCGGCCGCCAGTTTTCTAAAGGCGCTGTCCCATGAGGGGCGTTTGATGATCCTGTGCCACCTGTCATCCGGTGAAAAATCCGTGACCGAGCTGGAACAGCTGTTGTCCACGCGGCAAGCCGCCGTCAGCCAGCAATTGGCCCGTTTGCGTCTGGAAGGGCTGGTCAGTTGCCGCCGTGATGGCAAGGTGATGTTTTACGCGCTGGCCGATAATAAGGCGCGCCAGATGATTGATCTGGTTTATAAACTGTTCTGCCAGTTCGACGGGTAATACAAAGCAACCTTGAAAAAGTATCGGACCTGTCTTTGATCACATGTTTTTGTGGGCTGATTTTGCTGAAGTAAACCTGCCACTTTTCACGCAACCACCTGATATAGAGCAGTAATTTAGCTGGGTTTCATTTCCACTATTCCGGAATAGTAGTTTTGTTTTCCGATGGATATCATCGGGTCACCGAATACGCTTAAAATGACGGGTTTCACTGACATCACAACGAATTTAGGCCGCGCCAGTTTCCTGCCGCGACCCTTATCACTTAGTGCATATCGCGTGAAATTTAATTCACACACTTAGCCAAACATGTCTGCTGTAATCCCGTCATACCAGCCAACGCTTTCTTCATACGTTGCCTTGCGCAGGGCTGCATCCTCGCCTGTTTTACTGATGAACCCGTCTGTTTTGGCAATCTTCTCGTCTGTTGCCTCGTAAGACGCGCCAACCTTGATACCATCGTCGGTATCAATCAGCGACCAGCAGGTGTTGGTGAATTTGGCAGGGAACACTTTGGACCCGGTCAACGCACCGCGAATGGCCATCGCCGCCACTTTGGCTTGCGAGTTAGCGGCAAAACCGGATTTCGGCATGTCACCCTGATGGCTTGAATCGCCCAGAACGTGGATGTTTTCATCCGCTTTGGTCGCCATTGTCGCCGCATGCACGGGTGCCCAGCCAGCCTCGTTGGTAACGCCGGCAATCTCGGCGATCCTGCCCGCTTTCATCGCCGGAATGACGTTACAAACGTCAACCTTGGTCACTTCGCCGTCGATCACGACTTCCATCGCGTCGGGACGCACTTCGACCTTGTCACCGCCAAAATCAGGGCCGACCCATTCGATCATCCCGTCATAATGGTTGGACCAGCCTTCCTGAAACAGCCCCTGTTTGGAAAATTTCGGCTTGGGATCCAAAATCAGGATTTTCGCCGTTGCATTGTTGGCTTTCAGATGATGCGCCACCATTGAAATCCGCTCATACGGCCCAGGGGGGCAGCGAAACGGATTGGGCGGCGCGACCATGCAATAGGTGCCGCCCTGTGGCATCGCCTCAAGCTGCGCCTTTAGCAGTTGGGTTTGCGATCCTGCCTTATAGGCATGCGGCATCTTTTGCTGGGCGGTCACGTCCCAACCGGGCACGGCACCCTCCTTGAAATCAATGCCAGGGCTTAAAACCAGACGGTCGTATGGCAATGTGCCACCACCGGCCAGCGTTACCGTTTTGGCATCGCGGTCCACACCAATGGCCCAGTCATGGATCACGTTGATGCCATAATCAGCGGCCAGTTTACCGTAGGTGTGCCCGATCGAGGCAAACTCGCGGAAGCCACCGATATAAAGGTTCGAGAAGAAACAGGTGTAATAGGTGCGCGTGGGTTCAACCAGCGTCACATCAATCATACCCTTGCTGTCCTTGGCCAGATAGCGCGCAACGGTTGCACCGCCTGCCCCGCCGCCAATCACGACGACTTTGGGCTTGCCGTGGGCCGCCCCCATTACCATCGGGGCCGAAAGCGTCGCTGATACAGCGGCGGCTGACCCGATAAAGTTACGTCTGTTTAGTTTCATTTGGTGTCCTCCCTAACGTATGGAATTCAAGTGGGGTTTATGCGTCTGGATCATTCTCCCACGTTCTCAAAATATGCGGCCAGACCCGCAATCTCTTCGGCCGATAGACGGCCCGCCATCATCTGCATTACCGGATGAACGCGTTTTTTGTCTTTGTAGGCGTGCATGGCGATCACGAAATCCTCGATAGGCCAGTTGGTGATCGACGGGATGCCAGTGTCAGCCCCGTCGATCTGGTGACAACTCACACACTCACTGGACAGGTATTCGCCATATTCAGGATCGCCTTGCAGTGCCAAAATCTCGGGGTCCACACTGTGGTCTGTGGCCTCGGTGGTTGGCGATGCTTCGGGGATATTGGACGGATCATCCGAGAACTGGCGCAAATAAGCCATCACATCGGCGCGGTCCTGCTCATCTTTCAGGCCGCGAAAATTCATCCGCGTTTTGGAAATCAGCGATTTGGGGTTTTCCAGATAGGTATCCAGCGAGGCGTGGTCCCAAACCAGCCCATCCGCCCCGGCCCGCAGCATTGAGGCCGAGTATTTGAACCCCTCGACCGATCCGGCAGCACGCTGGAACAACAGGTTCAATTGCGGCCCGACACGGTTGCGCGCCCCGTCCCCGACCTTGTGACAACTGCGGCATTTCTTGAAAACCGTCTCGCCACGTTTTGCATCGCCATCGGCGTGATCAGCCGTGGCTACTTGAGCAAAACAAGCGATTATCGCGCTCAAAATAATGTGCTTCAAATGCTTCATGTCATTCCCCCAGATTTTCAACTGTCATGGTGATTTCCACACTTGATTTACAATCGGACATGCAGGCGTGATGGCGAAACCGTGGCAGTTCGACCTGTGCTCGGTTGTCCATATAAAATCCATCTTCATTGGGCAGGTGGATGCTGGTGAAATTCTCACGGCTCAGCACGAAATCATCCCCGACCAGATCGTTGGAATAAAGCAGATAGGCGGTGACGGCGTAAATCTCGTCGTCAGACAACTCGGGTCCGTAACCCACCGTCATCGCGCGATTGATAAAATCCCAAACCGTTGAAAGGTAAGGGTAAAATGATCCAACCGTGCGCGTGGGGCGCTCGTCTTGCAAGGTGCCAATCCCGCCCGCTAATGCCGGATAGCGCCCGACTCCTTCGGCAAAATCCCCGTGGCAGGTCGCACAACTTTCAACGAACACCTCTTCGCCAAACGCCACGCTCCCACTGCCCGCAGGCAGGCCCAACCCGTCGGGGCGCACGTCTATGTCCCACGCGGCGATCTCGTCAGGCATAGCGTCTCGGCCCAAGCCCATTGGCTCGGCGGCCAATGGCATGCCGGCCAACACAGCCACAATCAGACTAAGAGATTTCAACATTCTGAACCCTCCCGTCATCGCCCAGATGCCACGTTTGAATACCGTTGTTATGGTAGTTTGAATTAAGGCCGCGCAAGCTGCGCAGCGCATCTTTGGTGGGTTGCACATATCCGGTGCTGTCATGTGCACGGCTTTGCAACAACAACGGTGTGCCATCCCAATTGAAATCAAAATAAAACCGCCGCATGGATTTATCCAGCTGGGGGCCCGACAGCCGCGCCTTGTGCCAGTTCACACCGCCATCCAGCGTCACATCCACCCGTGGAATGCTGCCGCGCCCCGACCACGCCAGCCCCGACAAAACCATCGGCCCTTTGCCATGCCCCACCGGCGCTTCTGGGCTCGGTGTGGTGATCACCGATTTGGCATCCATTTCCCAGGTAAAGCGCCGCGTGCGCCCGTCCGCCATCAGGTCGGAATACTTGCTGACCTCCTCGCGGTGGTGCCATGGCATATCGCCCACTTCCAGACGGCGCAGCCATTTCACCCACATGTTGCCTTCCCAGCCGGGCACCACCAGCCGCACAGGATAACCCTGCTCGGCCCGTAACGCCTCACCGTTCATTTTGAACGCAATCAGACAATCATCCAGCGCCTTTTCCATCGGGATCGAGCGGCTCATGGCGGAAGCATCGCCGCCCTCAGCCAGCAGCCATTTACCCGCCGTTTGAACCCCCGCTTCCTCCAGCAAATAGCGCAAGGGCACGCCGGTATATTCGACGTTGTGGATCATCCCGTGGGTAAACTGCACCCCGTCCATCTGCGCCCCGCGCCATTCCATGCCGGAATTCGCAGCGCATTCCAGAAAATAGGTGCGGTTTTCGCGCGGGAACCGCAGCAGGTCTTGCAAGGTAAACACCAGCGGGCGATCCACCAAGCCATTGATCATCAAGCGGTATTTTGCAGGATCAACTTGGGCTGCCCCGCCATGGTGGCGCTCGAAACACAGACCATTCGGGGTGATGGTGCCATCCAGCTGGTGCAACGGGGTGAAATTGATCGCGGTGGTCGCATCCGGCGTCAGCCAAGCAACCGGCCGACGCAGCACATCGGCCTCATATTCCGAGGGCATGCCGTAGGGCGCGTTATCAACCGGATCGCCCAGATCACGCCGCCACGGCTGCATTTGGGTGATTTCCGCCTCGCCGGCAACAGCAGACTGACCCGCAACAACAGCACCACCAACGGCAATACCGGACGTGAGAAATCCACGCCGCGTTGTCTTATGGTCAGTCTCTTTTGTCACTCAGCCCCCTCCCGTTTGCAAGTAGAGCAGCTTGTTCGAAAACCTCTTTATTATTGTTGCAAGTGGCGTCGCTTTCGTTACGCTCCCGTCACTTTAACAGATGTATTCGGATCCAGCTGGATGGTGCCTTGGCGTTTGACATAGCTTTCAACCACATCCCAGATTTCCGGACCTTCCGTGCCTTCGCGTACCGATGCCCAGCCCGCAACCACATAGGTTTTAGCCGGATCAACCGCTTCGCCGGTTTTCAGAATGGTCATGTTGGTCAGGCGCTCGCCTTGCGGTTTGGACACATCAATATGATAGCCCATGCCGCCAACCCGCACCATGTCACCGCCCTGTTGATAGTAAGGGTCAGGGTTGAACAGGTTGTCGGCGACATCCTCAAGAATGGTCTTGATGGTTTCGCCGGTCATTTCCGAACGATACGCATTCGGATAGGTCATCGCGGTGGCGTTGTAGATATTCTCGCGGGTGATCGGATCGCCCGGCAGCAGGCTTGGACCCCAGCGGAAGCCGGGGCTAAGCGCGATATCGGCCTCGCGCTCTTCAATCAGCGCGTTACAGATCAGATCATCCCATGTGCCGTTGAAATTACCACGACGGTATAGCAGGCTGTCGGTGTGGCCGATCACCTCGCTCATTTCGTCAATGTAGGGCGCACGTTCCGCATCAATCGCGGCGGCGACTTCCGCATCACCCTCGATCACGTCCGAAAAGACGGGGATCAACTTGTGACGAAAGCCCATCAACTGGCCATCACGCACGTCCAAATCAACGCGCGATACAAATTTACCGTTCGATCCCGATGCGATCAGCATGGTTTTATTGACCAGCACCGGTTCAGGCAGCGCGTCATGGGTGTGGCCGGTCAGGATCACGTCGATGCCATCGACCTTGGCCGCCAGTTGGCGATCCACATCAAAGCCGTTGTGCGACAACAGCACCACCAGATCAGCGCCAGCGGCACGGACTTCGGCGACGACTTCGCGCATCCGTTCCTCGCGCACCCCGAATGAAAGACCCGGGAACATCCAGCCCGGATTGGCAATTGGCATATAAGGAAATGCCTGACCGATAACGGCGATTTTCGCGCCACCACGCTCAAAGAATTTGTAAGGCTCCAGCGCCGGCTCGTCCCATTCATTGTCAAACACATTGGCCCCCAGAAACGGGAAATCCAGTGTTTCAACGATTTCGTTCACCCGATCCACGCCCAGCGTGTATTCCCAATGCGAGGTCATCGCGTCGGGTTTCATCAGGTTCATCACGTTGACCATGTCCTGCGCATCGGTCTTCAGACAGGTGTAAGAACCATGCCACGTATCACCGGCATCCAGCAACAGCGCGTCAGGGCGCGCAGAACGGATCGATTTGATGATCGTCGCCATCCGGTCCAGACCACCCATGCGCCCATATCCTTTGGCCAGCGATTCAAAATCGGTGTAGGACAGCGCATAGGCCTCGGGCGTGCCCGGCGTCAGATTGAACATTTTCAGGAAATCGGCGCCGGTGACATGCGGCGGCATGCCGTTCACAGCACCAATGCCCAGATTGATTTCAGGCTCGCGGAAATAGACCGGTTTCATCTGGCCGTGGATGTCGCAAATATGGATCAGGGTGATATTGCCAAACGTATCAAAATCCAGCAGCTGGTCTTGGGTCAACGCCTGTTGCGCCGCAAGTTTGGCCCAGTTTCCAACGCCCGAGGCGCCGTAAATGGCCGAAGCGGCGACTGTGGCTTGCAAAAAATCGCGGCGCGAAATCATGGTATTCTCCTTGGTTCATAGTCACAAAAGGTCAGGCGGCAAAAGCCCCCTCACCCAGAATTTAATAAATGGACAAACAAATAAAAAAGCGCCCCACACATTGGCGGGGCGCTTTTGGTATCTTAGTTCCGGATTGATGGCCCTTCGACCGACAAACCGTTGCCGCGCGATGCGACATACAGCTCAAGCGCAAGGAAATCCTCGCTGCCGGGTTTGTACGTCTTGGCGCGTGTATCACGAACGCAGCCTTTGAAACGCGCATGAACCGAATTCAGCTTGGCGTTTTTCAGACGGTAAACCGGAAAGCCGTTGATCTGGCCCTGAGACAGGTGATCGGCACGAATATACTCGTCATAGTTGTCCTCGTGACAATTGGCACAGGACATCTCCAACTGGCCGGTTCTGGTGTAGTACATTTCCTTACCACGCTCCCACATTGACTGTGCAGGACCATCGATAGCAACGTTTACCGGCATGCCACGCGATTGCAGAGTGATCAGCGCATTCATTGCAGTCATTTTGCCCTTGGTCAGGCTCCATTCCTCGGCACCCATACGGGTTGTGCGGCAGTTGTTGATCTCCATATCAATGGAACGAACCGCATTGGCATCCTCGCGCCATTTTGGATATGTTGCCTTAACGCCAGCCATGCTTTCTTCAACATCGCCGTGACAGGACGCACAGGATTTACCCTCGGTGCCCTCCACTTTGTTCCAGGCATCCATGGCAATATCGACAAAGATCATGCCAGGATTGTCAAAGTCGTCCATCTGGGCTTCCTGGGTTTCATCCTTGCGGAAAATCCAGCCGGAAAAGATCTCACTCACGGCCCCCTCCAGATGCGCAGGTGCAGGCGCACGGGTCACAATTGCTGTTTCCCCGTTGATCACCAGCGATTTGTCCAGATCGGTGCCAGCAAACGCCGAACCGGTTCCAAGGGTCATGGTTGCCATAAGGGCCGCCATACCAAGGCTGCTTTTTAGCGAATAGTTTTTCATTATTATGTCTCCTCCCTAACGTGGATAAATTCGCTTAGGCCATTGCGACGGGTTTGACGGCTTCATAGACATCGCCATCATCGTCATACCAAGTGAACTTAAACTCGCCCGCTTCCGGAACTGTTGCTTCGAATTCAAAGAACGGATTGGTCGAAATCGACGGCTCCATCATCACCTCGATCACGCTTTGGCCATTAAACTCAGCTGTGAAGCGGTTAATGATCGAACGCGGGATGAGTTCGCCGGCTTTGTCTTTACGACGGCCTGATTCCATTTTGTGGCTGATCAGGGTTTTGATTGTGATGCTCGAGCCAGCGGCTGCTGTCTTGGGCACTTTAACACGGGGTTTTACACCAGATGCCATGTTGTTATCTCCTTAAATTAGCCGCCGCAGCCGCCGATTGTAACTTTGATCGCGTTCGATGTTTTCACGAAGCTGCCATCAGCCATTTTCGCTACAGCAACGATGTCTTGCGAACCAGCCAGACGGATGCGCATGGCAACCGATTGTGCTGCGGCAAGCGGGCCAAAGTTTGCTGTTGCAACAGCCGGGTCAGGGTTACCTGCAGCCAGCAAAACGATCGAAACCGCACCAGGTGCGTCAACAGAAATCGGCACAGTGTTACCGTTTTCCGCAATTTCGGGGCTTGTCAGCGTGATACCGCCTTCACCAACGTCGGCACCACCAGTAAAGGCCGCGATGGCCTCGTCTGCAGCGGCAAACGCCTGAAATGGCAGGATCGTCGCGGCGAACGCGCCGGCACCGATGGCCAGAGCATTACGTCTCGTCAATTCCATGTGAGTTCTCCTCGTTTTCATTATTTGAGTGTCATCAGATATGCGAGCACATCTTCAAGTTCTTGTGCAGCAAGCAAAGGTGCGAATGTTTCGTCAGCCTCTTTGCCCGTGTAGCGTTTGCCAGGCCTAATAAATCCATCAACACGGTAGAATGATGGCATGAACGAGTCCTCGAATGTGACGTCGGCGTTCACCAGAATACCGCGGATTTGCGCCTCGGTATAACGGTCCGCAACACCCGCCAGATTTGGGCCAATGCTGCCCTGAAATCCAACATCAGGCATTTCATCGTTTGTATGGCATGCAATACAGTTGCCGTGTTTTTTGCTGGATACGACCATTCGGCCATTCACAGGATCACCGGCAACACCAGTAACCGACGCAGCAACTGCGCCCTCATCAAACACGACATCACCTGGCGCAACTTCGGCTGCAGACAATGCAGTCGTTGCTGCGAACAAGGCCGCCATGCCTAAAATAGCTGGCTTCATTATAATTCCTCCCATTAGATTCTGTCCTCCGAACCTCTAAGGTTAGACAGTTTGTCGCACCCACGCAACAATAAATATATATTTGTGAATGTATCTTTGCGAAAATTACCCGCAACCCTCAATAAATGAAGGATATATTACAACTTAAGAAAGATGCGCTGACCCATGATTACTGGATCACACCCTCTTCTTTCAACATCCGCGCATGGTATTTCTGGAACGGCTCGTCTCCGTCATACCCCTTTTGCACGATCCATTCCATCAGGTGGCGGGTGGTATATTTGCCAAAGGCCCCGGGCATTGTGGCAGCGGCGAATTCGGTGCCCATAACCTGCCCTGCTTCGCCGTCACGCATGAACATCATGGTGGGGGTAAAGATAACCCCCCAGCGCCCCGCCATATCGCGTTCCGACATCACTGTGCCATCCAGATCGGTGACTTCGACATCGCCAAACAGGTTCATCTGCACCACATAGAATTTCTCGCGGATTAGCGCGTCAATTGCCGGATCGGGGAAAATCTCGTTGTGCATCTTGTTGCAATAGATGCAGCCGCGTTGCTCCCAGATGATCAGCAGGCGCTTGCCTTGCGCCTCGGCTTCGGCCAGGTCCTCGCGCACATCCAGAAAGGTATCTTCCAGCCACGTCGGTTTGTGCAACCCGTCGTCGCCCATTTCAACAGCGCTGGCAGGCACGGCAATCGCCAGCAAGGCAGCAAAGACAAATCCGATTATACGCATGGTGTATCCTTTTTCGGTTAGCCGATGCTCTGGAACCACGGGAACATCTCGATCATAAAATTGGCGATCACATTCAGGGTATTGGTCACCATCAAAATAGCAAACAGGATCAACATCGCCCCCATCACTTTTTCGACATAGGCCAGATATTTACGGTTGCGCGACATCCAGCGCAGGAATGGCTTGGCAAAGAACGATGCCAAAACAAAGGGCGAGGTCATGGCCAATCCGAACGTCATCAACAGCAGGCCGCCTTCCATAACCGTTTCCTTCATCGAGGCAATAAACAGGATGCTGGCCAACATCGGCCCAACACAGGCCGACCAGCCGAATCCAAACGCAAGCCCCATCACATAGGCCCCGACGATGGTCGATGGATCACCTTTGCTCTCGAATTTCGCCTCGCGATACAGGAACGGGACACGCAAAACACCCAGAAAATGCAAGCCAAACACGAAAATGATCGCCGCCGCCGCGTAGGTCAGCTCGGTTTTCCAGATTCGCACAGATTGCCCTGCCGCAGTCGCCCCCATGCCCAAAAGAATGAATATCGTGGTCACGCCCAGCGCGAAAAACAGCGCCGAAATCACCAATCGGCGGGCGGCACCGGGGGCAATGCTGTCATCATTCTGCAGCTCGGACATTGAAATTCCGGCCATATAACTAAAGTAAAATGGTACCATCGGCAGCACACAAGGCGAGAAGAACGCGATGAACCCTTGCAGCAGTGCCCCGCCAAACGTTGCGTCAAACATATCGTCTCCAACCTTGTCCCTTTGATCAAAACATATTACTATGTATCTATGTTTACGCAAGGACACAGTTTATGAGGCGTCTCACACAGATCATTTTTACAGGATTGCTTGGGGTTTTTCTAAGCATCGGGTCGGTGAATGCCGACGTCCGCCTGATGATGGTCGAGGAGTTGGGCTGCCCGTGGTGTGACCGCTGGAAAGCCGAGATCGGGCCGATTTACCCGAAAACCGCCGAGGGACGGATAGCCCCTCTCGTAAAAGTGATGATCCGCGACCCGCTGGAAGACGGCATCACCCTGAAGTCCCCGCCGATCTATACGCCGACCTTTATCCTGCTGAATGACGGTCAGGAAGTGGGGCGCATCGAGGGGTATCAAAGCGATGAGTTTTTCTGGTGGTTCGTCGAGACAATGATAAAACAACTGCCCGAGGATCTGCAAAAGGATCCAGGCGCATGACACGCAAGCAAAATAACGATAAACAAGAATATATGAGTAGTAAGGAGCATTCCAAATGGAAGCCACATTAAACGGTCTTGGTAATATGGCCAAAGACGATGTCGGCGTTAACACCGACGAGTTGGGCGGCCGCGCAACCGAGGCATCGTCCTTCCTCAAGGCATTGGGCCATGAGGGACGGCTGATGATCCTGTGCCATCTAAGTTCCGGCGAAAAAACCGTGACCGAGCTGGAAAAGCTGCTGTCATCACGACAAGCATCGGTGAGCCAACAACTGGCCCGCTTACGGCTCGAAGGTCTGGTAAAATACCGCCGCGAAGGCAAAACGATCTACTACACCCTTGGTGACACCAAGGCACGCCAAGCGATCGACCTTGTCTATACCATGTTCTGCGGTGTCGATCAGACATAAGCCACCGCTGATCAAGCTTGGCAGCTTTTACCCTAAACAACGCGCCACAATCTGGCGCGAAGAAAGCCCTGACAGGGCTTGATAAGCGTTTAACGCAATTTTTCCCTTGAACCATATCTGCGCACAAATAATATGGTCCCCACAACAGACCGAGAAAATCGGCAGGTGGGAGAATAATTATGGATATGCTGCCATTTGGTGCGCTGGCGGCCCTTGTCGGGTTGTTTGGCGGTATCATACTGGGGTTGGCTGGCCGGATGGGGCATTTTTGCTCACTCGCGGCGCTTGAAACTGCGGTTTACGGCGAGGATCAGACCCGCCTGCGTATGTGGGGTATCGCGCTTGGCACCGCGATCATTGGCGCCTTTACCCTAGAGGCAGTTGGTGTCTTTGACTTCTCCCTGTCATTTTACCACCAGATAAAATGGAATCCCTGGGCCAGTATAATCGGCGGGCTGGTGTTTGGTTATGGCATGGCGATGGCGGGCAATTGTGGCTATTCCGCCCTGACACGGTTTGGCGGCGGCGATTTACGCGCGCTGGTGGTGCTGGTGGTGATGGCAATTTTCAGCTTTATCACCCTGAACGGCCCGCTTGCCGCCCCGCGTCTTGCCTTGCTGCCGGAAGAGCCCTCCGAAGGACTGAACTCCATCGCCCATTTGCTGGGCACCGCCACGGGCATCGCCCCTTTTGCTATCGCGGTTGCCTTTGCCACCGTGCTGATCCTCTGGGCGCTGTCCTATGAACGGTTGCGTCAACAGCCCGAGCAAATCTTCTGGGCCTTTGCTGTCGGGGCCGCCATCACCTTCGGGTTTTGGGGCACCTCGACACTATATTCCGAAAGCTTTGGCGAAGGGCTGGTCGAAAGCTACACCTTCACCGCCCCGCTGGGCCGCACCCTGATCTGGCTGATGACCTCTTCGGCGGGCGGGCTGGTGTTTTCGGTCGGATCGGTCGGCGGCGTGATACTGGGTGCCTTTATCGGCTCCTCAATCAAACGCGATTTCCGCTGGGAAGCCTGCGAAGACCCGCGCGAACTGGGGCGCCAAGTGGGCGGTGCCGCATTGATGGGCATCGGCGGCGTCACGGCTATTGGCTGTTCTGTCGGCCAGGGGATATCGGCGTTTTCAACACTGGCCTATTCCGCCCCCGTCACACTGGCAGCAATCGCGGCGGGCGGCCTATTGGGCTTGCGCCACCTTATTCACGGGTTTCAGCCGGAATAGGCCGATTACCAAACAACAGCAGATGAACGATCAGGATAATGATCCACGCGATCAATATCGTGGCCAGCGTGTGGCTTAGAAAATGCCGCCCGTTCAGCATCTGGTAACCGCCCATACTCCAGCCCAGCGCCATCGCCCCTGCAAGTGCCACCACTTGCCGCCGACGCGTGGTTGCGATCATCACAAACAGCAGCAAAGCAAATCCGCCCGACGCATGCCCTGCTGGAAAGCAGCGCCCATCATGCGGTGTTTTGTTGGTTTCCAGCAACGTAACATAGGGAATGGGGCCGCCAAATTCCTGATACTGATGCGGACAATGGGCATGGGTTTCCTGCTTGCCCGCGCTGATGAACGCCGGAACCAGCAACAGACACAGCACAATGAAAACATTGCCCCGCGTCCTGAACCGCGCCAATCGTTTTACCCAAAGCGACAACACCAACAAAAGCAAAACAACAGCGCAGTACGTAATCAGCACTGTCCTCGGTAGCCTATAAATGAAAAACCTTAGAACAGGTTCACTATAATCCACCATCCACCCGTCATAATCCACCATCCACCCGTCGGCGCTGTAAAACAGTTGTTGGATACGCATATCCAACCCGGAATATTCCTGCACAACCAGCATAGTGGCCAACAGCAGCACGCTGACGGCCAGATGCCGTTTGCGGTTTATACGAATGGGAGGGGTGTTCATTCTTTGCCTTGTCTTGCAGCTATGGTGATCCCATCAGGACTCGAACCTGAAACCCCCTGCTTAGAAGGCAGGTGCTCTATCCAGTTGAGCTATGGGACCGTTATGGGTGTTATTGCCTAACCTAGGTGGCGGGATCAAGCCCTAGTGCGTCCATGATCCGCGCCGGTTGGTGGCAAAGTTCTCGCCATAGCCACCCTGACGGATCACCGGCTTGCGTTTGTGCGGTTGTGTAACTTGCGCGTCAATGCCGTGGTGTTTAGCGTATTCAATCGCCGCCTCGACGCTGTCGAACTTCAGGCGAACCTGCGAATCCATATCGCTAGAGCTGATCCAGCCCATCAACGGATCAACCGTGCGTGCCGATTCGGGGGCAAACTCCAACACCCATTGGCGGGTTTTGCCAACGCCCGATTGCATGGCGTTTCTTGAAGGCTGGTAAATCCGGGCAAGCATGATGTCTCTCCGATATTGGACCGATATAGGTCTTTGCCGTGTTTATCCCGAATGTGGGCCGGTTGCGCAAGCCTGCATTGCATCGAATGCGTGTGACTGGGTATTTAAAGGGGGGAGGCAAGCGATTGCCGATCAGGTGCCAGGGAGAGAGGGGTGGGGTGGGTGGTGCGCCTGATCGACAATCAATTCTTCTGCTTGCCCTGTCACGTTAAGCATAGTTTTTCGACGACGCAACAAAAATATACCTTTTAAGTTGTATATATTCATAAAATTCGTCTTTAAGTTTTAATCGTTTGTTAAGGTACGCCGCTCACCAAACAGTTTTGGCCGGAACGCGCCCATCAAAATCTCCAGCACCAGCGGGATAACATTCGACATCCCGATCAACGCTTCGGTGTGCTCGCGGGCGATGAATTCGGCACTCACCACACCGGCAGGCAGCGACTCTTTGGCCAGTCGCAGCAATTCCGGCATCATCGGCACAAGGAACACAAAGGCGTTGATCGTTAAAAACGCGGCCATCGCCAGCTTTACCTTCAGCCAGTTTTCCCGCACATTATAGCCGAAATACAGCACCAGATCAGCCAGCACCTTAATCCCCAGCCCCGGCAAGATCAGGATGTAGGCGCTGATTTCCTTGTACTGATAGACATGAAACGCGGTTGAGGCATCAGGATGGCCAACCGCAGCCCCGATCACGATATGCGACAGAATTCCGCCGACATACATGATGGTGCCGATTTCATGCAGAAATTCAACGAATTTACGCATCTTAGCGTTCCCCGTACCACATGCGTGAAAACAGGGAATCCTTGCGCACATATTGATGATACAGCGCCGCCAGAACATGGCCCGCAATCACCAGTTTCAACACCAGCGCCAAAATACCGTGTGCGGCCCGTGGCGCGATATTATTGAAATCCGCAGGCAAAGCCTCGCCCGAGTCAAAAAACACAATCGCCGGCAGACCCGCCGCATTGGCTATCGCCAGACCGCTGGCCCCCATGGCAATCACAACACCATACAGCAGATAATGCGCGTAGGTCGCGCCCGTGTTCAACAGATCATTGCCAATATCGGCATGCGGCGGCTTTTTGGTGGCGAACCGGATCAGCAATCGCGCGATCATCAACACCAGAATGATGATGCCAATCGACATGTGCATTTTCAGGCTAAACAATTTGGCTGGATCAGAATTGGGCGTTTTGGCCAACACCTGCCCGCCCATCACAAGTCCGCCGATCACCATCGCGGCCAACAACCAATGCAATGTCACTAATACTGGATGATAGCGTTTCATCTGACGTCCTTTCAGTTGCTTGACATTACCATTATATTGCAATCACAACTATTGCAAATGCAATCTTTGCAATAGTTAAAAGATACCCTATGTTGCCCGCATGACCACAGACGCAAAGACAACCCGACTGACCAGTGTTGGCAGAATGCTGAACCTGCTGACCCGTAAACTGAATGCCGAAATGAACACGCGTCTTTCGCCGCTGGACCTCGGCCTGTCTGAATTTGCAATCCTGATGATGCTACTTGAACTTGAAGGCCAAACCCAATCCGAGCTGGGCAAGAAAACAGCGATCCCCGCGCATGGCACAACCCGCAGCATCGACGCTCTCGCGGCATTAGACCTTGTCGAGCGCCGCCCCGATCCGACGTCGCGGCGCAGTCACCGCATATTCCTGACCGCAAAAGGCCACCAAATCGGGCCGCAATTGTTTTCCATCGTGGCCGAAGTCAACAGCTGGTTGCTTGATGGGCTTTCGGGGCCGGAAAAACAGGCATTCGCCGCAACTTTGGCAAAAATTCTCTGACGCCCCTTGCACAAGAACAAAAAGGGCACGAAACTGGTGGCAGAGGATTTGCCATGACCCAAAACACCCCCGAACCCCGCCAAAAGCTAGAAGGCGGCAAACGGTTCATCATGCACACCGAGTTTGAACCCGCAGGCGATCAACCCTCGGCGATTGCTGAACTGTGCGAGGGCATCAATTCGGGCGAGCGCAATCAGGTGTTGCTGGGGGCGACCGGCACCGGCAAGACCTTCACCATGGCCAAGGTGATTGAACAAACCCAGCGCCCTGCGATCATCCTTGCTCCGAACAAAACCCTCGCCGCGCAATTATATGGCGAGATGAAAGGCTTTTTCCCTGAAAATTCCGTCGAATATTTCGTGTCATTCTATGACTACTACCAGCCCGAAGCCTACGTCGCGCGCACCGATACCTTCATCGAAAAAGACAGCGCCATCAACGAGCAGATCGACCGGATGCGCCACTCCGCCACCCGCTCGTTGCTGGAACGCGATGACGTCATCATCGTCGCCTCGGTGTCGTGCATTTACGGCATCGGCTCGCCCGAAACCTACACCGCGATGACGCAGGATTTGATCACCGGCGATCATTACGACCAGCGCGAAATGATGCAGGGGCTGATCGCGCAGCAGTATAAACGCTCGGACAACGCGTTCGCGCGGGGCACGTTCCGCGTGCGGGGCGACTCGCTCGAAATCTGGCCCAGCCACCTTGAGGATCGCGGCTGGCGGCTGTCATTCTTTGGTGACGAACTCGAAGGTATCACCGAATTTGACACCCTGACCGGCAGCAAAACCGCCACGCTGGACAAGGTGCGCGTTTACGCCAATTCGCATTACGTCACCCCGCGCCCGACCCTGCTGCAAGCGATCAAACACATCAAGGAAGAGCTGCATCACCGGCTGGAATATTTCAAGACCGAGGGCAAACTGCTCGAGGCCCAGCGCCTTGAGCAACGCTGCCGTTTCGATCTGGAAATGCTCGAAGCGTCCGGTTTTTGCGCCGGTATCGAGAATTATTCCCGCTACTTAACTGGCCGCAACACCGGCGAGCCGCCCCCCACCCTGTTTGAATACATCCCCGACAACGCGATTGTGTTTGCCGACGAGAGCCACGTTTCGGTCCCCCAAATCGGTGGCATGTACAAAGGCGATTTCCGGCGTAAATCCACCCTGTCCGAACACGGCTTCCGGCTGCCGTCGTGCATGGACAACCGCCCGCTAAAATTCGAGGAATGGGACGCGATGCGCGGCCAATCCGTGTTCGTATCCGCCACCCCGCAAAACTGGGAACTGGAGCAATCGGGCGGCGTGTTCGTTGAACAAGTGATCCGCCCCACCGGCCTGCTGGAACCGGTGCTGGAAATCCGCCCCGTTGAAATGCAGGTCGATGATTTGCTCGACGAGGTGCGGATTGTGGCCGCCAAAGGCCAGCGCACTTTGGTCACCACCCTGACCAAACGCATGGCCGAAGACCTGACCGAATACATGCACGAACA
>CAYYOF010000034.1:0-31196 GCA_964473185.1 uncultured Marinosulfonomonas sp.
GAATCAGAACTTACACCAAATGTGAATCCTGAATCTCAACAAGCCCTAGTTGCCTACAGCTTGCGTGAAATCATACCTCCTAAAGCTCGCTTACTCGGAATAAGCTTCTTTGAAGGTAATTCCAGTAAACGCATTCTCATCATAAATACTTTTGAAAGCGTCATTGACTATTTGTTTTGATGCAACGGTTTGAGGTTGAGAAAGACTGAATATTGGGGGCATGTCAGGCGGTATGTCGCGCAATTTAATATGTGTGAAATTATAGCGCGTTCCGTCAGGTAATGTCATATGCTTTGAATGCTCAATATCTATCAAATCATATTTTTTATTGTGCCTGAACAATATGTATTTTTTTGCCGCCAATAAATATATGAGCTATCTTAATGTGGCCTGCAATCAAATCTGAAAAATGGGAAAATACGGTTTCGTTACATAGGAGATCACTGCCAAAGTGAACAAAATCACTGATGGGGGATTTGTCATTGGGGTTGAAAACAAGATCATGTGGCGGTGCAATATACTCCAATTCTCCCGATTGGTTAATTCTCGTGTTGGTAAAGCAATCGTCATCTATCATTCCCTCACCTAAATTGAGCAAATCTCGATAATTCTCTTTGCATATCATTCGGCAATGCCAATGCTTACTTGTCATAATTGGTCTTCTATCCATTCTCTTATGGTGTCAGGGGCGCCAGTGACGGCCCATACCCACCTTTAACTTCACGTGTTCCTGCCTGCAGCGCATTGTCAATATCTTTCAATTCTTTTCCGATCTGATCTATCACAGCTCCAATAACATCGGGATCAGTTAAATCTTTAAGGCGCCCTGCAAGGAAGCACCCCCACAGCAGGATCACCCGCCTTTGCCACCAGCAATCACAGCCTTTCCAATCTCTGACTGGAAATCACCCCGAACCCCCGCTATATCCCGCTTATGCGAACGCCAAATACTCATAAAACCCTGCCGTTCATGAAAATGCACGGGTTGGGCAACGATTTCGTGGTGATTGATTCCCGCGGGTTGGGCGATATCATGACGCCTGAACTGGCACGCGCTATCGGGGATCGGCATCGCGGGGTCGGGTTTGACCAGTTGGCGATCATCGCAACCGGTGCCCATGACGCGCATCTGACGTTTTATAATAGTGACGGGTCGACTGCGGCTGCGTGCGGCAATGCCACCCGCTGTATTGCCCGCCACCTGATGGATGAATCCGGTGCGGCCCACCTGCACCTAACCACCGAGCGCGGTGATTTGTACGCAGTTGATGCGGGCGACGGTCTGACCTCGGTTAACATGGGACAACCACAACTGCTCTGGAACGAGGTGCCGCTGGCCCGTGAAATGGACACGCTGGAACTGCCGATTGATGGCGCGCCAACCGCCACCGGCATGGGCAACCCGCATTGCACGTTTTTCGTAGCCAATGCCGAGGCCGTCGACCTGCCCGCATTCGGTGCCGCCCACGAGCATCACCCGTTATATCCCGAACGCACCAATGTGCAGGTCGCCAGCATTATCGGCCCCGATCACATCCGTATGCGAGTGTGGGAACGCGGCGTGGGCATCACGCTGGCCTCTGGTTCCTCAAGCTGTGCCACCACCGTTGCCGCCGCACGTCGCGGGCTAACAGGGCGAAAGGTGCAGGTGGATCTGGATGGCGGCACGTTGCAGATTGACTGGCGTGATGATGGCGTCTGGATGACAGGCCCAACAACGCACGTAGCAAACGGCACCCTGACGGCTGACTTTCTGGGGTCTGTCTGACATGGTCAACGCACCCGTATTCGCCACCTTAGGGTGCCGCCTGAATTCCTATGAAACCGAGGCGATGAAAGACCTCGCCGCCAGCGCCGGTGTGGAAAATGCCGTGGTGATCAACACCTGCGCTGTCACTGCCGAGGCTGTGCGCAAGGCCCGCCAAGAAATCCGCAAACTGCGCCGCGCCCACCCCGACGCCCGATTGATCGTCACCGGCTGCGCCGCCCAGACCGAACCTGAAACCTTCGCCGCAATGGCCGAGGTCGATCTGGTTGTCGGCAATACCGAGAAAATGCAGGCCGATACGTGGTCGCAACTCGGCCCTGATTTCATTGGTGACAGCGAGCGGGTTCAAGTCGATGACATCATGTCCGTCACTCAAACCGCTGGCCACTTGATCGACGGTTTCGGCACCCGTTCACGCGCCTATGTGCAAGTGCAAAACGGCTGCGACCACCGCTGCACCTTTTGCATCATCCCCTACGGGCGCGGTAACTCGCGCTCGGTTCCAGCGGGTGTTGTGGTCGATCAGATCAAGCGGCTGGTCGATAGCGGCTATAACGAGGTGGTGCTGACGGGCGTTGACCTGACCAGCTGGGGTGCCGACTTGCCCGCCACGCCGCGCTTTGGTGATCTGGTGATGCGCATCCTGAAACTGGTGCCGGACCTGCCACGCCTGCGGATTTCGTCGATTGATAGCATCGAGGCGGACGATGCCTTGATGCAGGCCATCGCCACCGAACCCCGCCTGATGCCGCACCTGCACCTGTCCTTACAGGCCGGCGACAACATGATCCTGAAACGCATGAAGCGCCGCCATTCACGCGAAGACGCCATTGCGTTCACCGAACAGGCCCAGCGCTTACGCCCCGACATCACATTCGGGGCCGATATCATCGCGGGCTTCCCAACGGAATCCGACGCGATGTTTGAAAACTCGCTGCGCTTGGTGCAGGATTGCAACCTGACTTGGCTGCACGTCTTCCCCTATTCCGCCCGCAAAGGCACCCCCGCCGCACGAATGCCCGCAGTGAACGGCGCGATTATCAAAACCCGCGCCGCAGCCCTTCGCAATGCGGGCGCGGCGCAAGTCACTAAACACCTGACCGCCCAAATCGGCCAGACTCATAACATCCTGATGGAAAACCCCCGCATGGGCCGCACCGAACAATTCACCGAGGCCACCTTCAACACCGATCAACCCGTTGGCCAAATCATTACCGCCAAAATCACTGGCCTTGACCATAACCAACTCACCGCCTCCCCCCATCATTGTTCCACAAATATCCCCGCCGGAGGCATAAAATCTCTTTGATCCCCCCCATCCTCTATTCCTTCCGCCGCTGCCCCTACGCCATGCGCGCCCGCCTTGCGCTGGCCAGTGCAGGTATCACCGTTGAGCTGCGTGAAGTCCTGTTGCGTGACAAAGCCCCCGAGTTGATCGAAGCCTCGCCAAAGGCCACCGTACCGGTGCTGCTCACCCCTGATGCGATCGACGAAAGCCTAGACATCATGCTTTGGGCGCTTGGCCAGAACGACCCCGAAGGCTGGCTAGATATGCCGGAGGCGGGCCACGCGCTGATTGCCCAGTCCGACACCCGTTTCAAACCCGCACTGGACGCCTATAAATACAAACGCAGCGATGCGGACCGCGCCACCGCCGCAACCTTCCTGCACAGCCTTGACCACATGCTGACCGACCAACCCTATCTGTTCGGCCAATCCGCAACGCTGGCGGATATGGCGGTCCTCACATTCGTGCGCCAGTTCGCTTTTGTCGATAAGCCGTGGTTCGATGAACAACCCTGGCCAAACCTGTCAAACTGGCTGGAGAATTTCATTGCATCCGCCCGTTTCACAGCCATCATGCAGAAATACCCGAAATGGCAGGTGGGTGATCCCGTCACCCTGTTTCCCCCAACACCATAGGCATCCCCATGCACCCTAATCCCGTCTTTCGCAAAACCCCCGACGAGGTCAATCTCGGCTTTGCCCGTGACCGCGGCTTTGGCACGCTGTCGGTGAATGGTGAGGCTGGGCCGCTGGTCTCCCACATCCCGTTTGCCCTGTCGGACGATGGCAAAACCGCCGACCTGCACCTGCTGCGCTCAAACCCGATCACCCGTGCGCTCGGCCAGCCGTTGCCAGCTGTTCTCGCTGTCTCTGGCCCTGATAGCTACATTTCACCCGACTGGTATGGCGTGGATGATTTGGTCCCGACCTGGAACTACGTCGCCGTCCATCTGCGCGGCACCCTGACCCAACTGCCCGCCGACGCCCTGCGCACCAGCATCGACACCCTCGCGGCCCAGTTCGAAGACCGCCTTTTGCCCAAAGCCCCGTGGACCAATGATAAAATGCCCCCCGAAGCGCTGGCCAAAATGATGCGGATGATTGTGCCGTTTCGTTTTGACGTGGAATCGGTTGATGGCACCTGGAAGCTGGGTCAGAACAAACCGGACGGTGCCCGCACATCAGCCGCCAAACACGCGCAGGCCTATGGCATCGGGCAGGAAACCGCCCTGCTGGCCGCTTTAATGAAGGCACCCTTCTCAGAGTAATGGGCCTTGTCAAAAAGACAAAACCACCATTAACCCAATTTTTACTGCTAATATCCAACGCGGAATTAAAGCCTCTGCCGCCCCCGATACTTTGCCTAACTACATGATTAAACATCACTATTTTTCATACTTTTATTTCCACTATTCCGGAATAGTGGTTTTGTTCACCAAGCATTCTAAAGAACAGATTTCACCAACTGGATATTGCCAGACTATGCTAAGGCCTCATTCAGTGGACACTCGCCCTACGCATGCCTACATTAACAGGGTGAGTCACAGGAGGATATAAAATGCCCCTACCCCTTGCCCCGATTGCCGGTATCGCCCTTCGTTACGGCACCGTTGCGCTGGCCACCTATGCGGTGACACGCAAGGTTTCACGCGGGCGGCGTGACCAACATGCCGAGGACGCGCTGGATAAGCTTGAGGACGGCCTGAGCATACGACGCGATGCGGGCCAAACCAACACCACCGCACGGTTCCGGCGCAAAATCCGCCTTGGCAATAATGGCCCCAGCATAGAAATCGACATTACGGCGCTTGGGCGCATCATCATAAGGAAACTCTGAATGCAACTATACTACGCTTCCGCCTCGCCCTTTGCCCGCAAGGCTCTTGTGACACTACACGAAACTAATCAGCTTGATGATGTTGAAATAGTTGCCGCAACCGGCACACCGCTGGATGCCACCCAAATGCCCACCGCACACAACCCGCTGGGCAAACTACCAGCCCTGTCTCGCCCCGATGGTCCGGCAATTTACGACAGCCGCGTGATCTGCCGCTATCTGGATGCCCGCGCCAAGGCAGGGCTGTATCCCGACCGCAGCATATGGGAAACCCTGACCCTAGAGGCAACTGCCGATGGCATTATGGATGCCGCCGTTCTGATGATTTACGAAGGGCGATGTCGTCCGGAAAACCTGCAATCTACTGATTGGGTCAACGGCCAATGGGATAAAATCAGCCGTTCACTGGACGCGATTACAACCCGCTGGATGAGCCACCTTGCCGGACCAATGGATATGGGCCATATCGCGGTTGCCTGTGCCCTTGGATATCTGGATTTCCGCCATGATGATCGCACCTGGCGCAAAGGGCGCGACGCGCTGGACGACTGGTTCGCCGCATTTTCCCAGCGCGACAGCATGCAGGCAACCCGCCCCTGAACGCTATATATCGCCGCACCCACCGCCAAATATGCAAAAAACAGCATTATTTGGGGTGTTTTAATGTCCACCTAACACTGTTGCGCTAGACGTGCCCCGATTCCAGAGCTAAACACCCGCCCAAGGAGCGCTGTTTTCAGCTGCGGCCATTTCTATGGCTTTGGCTAAAACAGACAAACTATCAACAGAGGAGGGATTCCATTGTCCCACGCAGAAGATCATTCAGGGACCCGTCGGGATTTCCTGTATTACGCCACCGCAGGTGCCGGTGCAGTTACCGCAGGGGCCGCCGTTTGGCCGCTTGTTAACCAGATGAACGCCACCGCAGATGTGCGCGCCATGTCATCCATCCTCGTTGATGTTTCAGACATCGTAGTTGGCACCCAGCTGACCGTTAAATGGCGCGGCAAGCCGGTATTCATCCGCCGCCGCACCCCCGAAGATATCGAGCGCGCCCGCACCACACCGCTGGCCGATCTGCCGGATCAAATGAGCCGCAATGTCGCCAAGCCCGAAATGGATGCGGCGGACGAAAACCGCACCCTTGACGAGGCTGGCGAATGGCTGGTGATGATGGGCGTTTGCACCCACTTGGGTTGCGTGCCACTGGGCGGCAACTCTGGCGATTTCGAGGGCTGGTTCTGCCCCTGCCACGGTTCGCACTATGATATTTCCGGTCGCATCCGCAAAGGTCCGGCGCCCGAGAACCTGCCGGTTCCGCAAAACATGTTCTTTGACGACAACACAATTCAGCTCGGATAATATAGGGAGAGAGTAATGTCTGGAATTCCTCACGATCATTACGAGCCCAAATCGGGCTTTGAAAAATGGCTACACGTACGACTGCCCATTGTCGGGCTGCTTTATGGCACAATCATGATCCCCACACCCAAAAATCTGAACTGGATGTGGATCTGGGGCATCGTGCTGGCATTCTGTCTGGTGATGCAAATCGTCACCGGTATTATTCTGGCGATGCACTATACCCCGCATGTCGATAGCGCGTTTGCCAGCATCGAACATATCATGCGCAACGTGAACGGCGGCCATATGCTGCGCTATATGCACGCCAATGGCGCTGCCCTGTTCTTCTTTGCGGTCTATTTGCACATCTTCCGCGGCCTCTACTACGGCTCGTATAAGGCTCCACGCGAAGTGACGTGGATCATCGGTATGCTGATTTATCTGGCGATGATGGCCACAGCGTTCATGGGCTACGTGCTGCCATGGGGGCAAATGTCCTTCTGGGGTGCGACCGTGATCACCGGCCTGTTCGGCGCGATCCCGTTCATCGGCGAAAGCATTCAGGCTTGGCTGCTGGGCGGACCAGCGGTGGATAACGCCACCCTGAACCGCTTCTTCTCGCTGCACTACCTGCTGCCATTCGTTCTGGCTGCCCTTGTGGCGCTGCACATCTGGGCCTTCCACACCACAGGCAATGGCAACCCGACAGGGGTTGAAGTGCGCCGTGGCTCAAAAGAAGAAGCCGAGAAAGACACACTGCCATTCTGGCCCTACTTCGTGATCAAGGATCTGTTCGCGCTGGCGGTTATTCTGGCAATCTTCTTCGCGGTCATCGGCTTTATGCCAAACTATCTGGGTCACCCCGATAACTACATCGAGGCAAACCCGCTTTCCACACCCGCACACATCGTGCCGGAATGGTTCTTCTTGCCATTCTACGCCATCCTGCGCGCCTTTACGGCGGACGTCTGGGCGGTGCAGTTTGTCAACTGGATCACCTTTGGTATTGTTGACGCCAAGTTCTTTGGCGTGGTGGCAATGTTCGGCTCGATTGCAGTGATGGCACTGGTGCCTTGGCTGGATACATCGTCAGTTCGCTCCGGCCGGTTCCGTCCAATGTTCAAAATGTGGTATGCCTTGTTTGTCATCGACTTCATCGTTCTGATGTGGGTCGGGGCACGCGATACCGAATTCCCGCATGACTGGATCTCGCTGATCGCGTCGACCTACTGGTTCGCTTACTTCCTGATCATCCTGCCGCTACTGGGTGTGCTGGAAAAACCGACCACGCCTCCCGCCACGATCGAAGACGACTTTAACGCCCATTATGGACACGCGTCTGACACGTCGTCCAAGTGAGAAAGGATCATAAAATGTCGATCAAAAAACTCGTAACGACAGCTCTGACGGCCCTGACATTGTCAGCCACCGGCGCTGTATCTGCTGGTGGTGGCCACATCGATGATACGGACTTCTCGTTCGAGAGCCCGTTTGGCACCTATGACCAAGCCCAGCTGCGTCGCGGCCTTCAGGTTTACACCGAAGTCTGCGCGGCCTGTCACGGCATGCAATACGTGCCATTGCGTACCTTGGGCGACGAGGGCGGACCACATATGTCCTCAGAGGCCGTGCGCGAATTCTCTACCCAGTTCGAGGCCCCCGATACCGGCCCCGATGCTGAACTCGGCGACACCCGCGACGCGATCCCGACTGATCACTTCCCGATGTCGGCTGATCCAAACGCGCCTGACCTGTCCTTGATGGCCAAAGCGCGCGCTGGCTACCACGGCCCTTACGGCCTTGGCCTTAGCCAGTTGATCAACGGCATGGGTGGACCCGAATATATCCTCTCGATCCTCGCAGGTTACACCGGTGAAGAAAAAGAAGAAGCCGGCGTAACCTACTATGAAAACACCACCTTCCCGGGTGGCTGGATTTCAATGCCTCCGCCGCTTTACGGCGAAGACGTGGATTATCCCGATGGGCACAGCAATTCGCTGCACCATGAAGCCGAAGACGTTTCGGCCTTCCTGATGTGGGCCGCTGAACCCAAAATGATGGCCCGCAAAAAGGCCGGATTTGTCGGGGTTCTATTGCTGACCCTGTTGTCGGTTCTGCTTTATGCCACCAACAAACGCATCTGGGCACCGGTCAAACAACGCGCCAAGGATGAAGCTGCAAACAGCTAAACCCCCTTAGCCTTACTAACACAAAAGCCCCGCTCACCACAGCGGGGCTTTTCTTTTGCCTTCTATCGTCTTCTTCTTGCTCAAAATACCTCCGCCGGAGGTAAATCAAATAATAAAGCGACCCGCAGGGTCTCCGCTTAGGAACCTCCCAGATAGGCCCGCAACGCCGCTGGTGGATCCGCAAATATCGCCCCTGTTTCCGCCGGTGCTTTCGCAACCCCGTCACTGACCAAAATCACGGATTGCGCGATCCGTTTTGCGTCCTCTGGATTGTGGCTCACCATCAATAATGTTGCCTTGGTCTCGGTTGCCAGCTCCGCCACCAAATCCAGCATTTCGTCACGTAACGCAGGCCCCAGCGCCGCGAATGGCTCGTCCAGCAACAGCAACGGTTTGGCGCGCAGCAACATCCGCGCCAGCGCCACACGGCTGATCTGCCCGCCCGACAAGGCCGCTGGCTTGCGCGCCCCGTAACCGCCCAAATCAACCCGCGCCAAGGCCGCCTCGACCTGATCCTTTTGCGCCTCTGTCAATCGCAAATCGACCCGCAACCCCAGTCCGACATTCTGCGCCACCGTAAGATGTGGAAATAGATTATTATCCTGAAACAGGATGCTGACCGGTCGGGTGCCGGGGGGCGCACCAGCCATGTCATTTCCATCCCACAAAACGCGGCCGCGCGTCGGTTGTAAAAACCCTGCAATTAAACTTAGCAATGTTGATTTCCCGCCGCCCGACGGCCCGATAACAGCCATCCGTGCACCATCCTGAACTGCAAAATCAGCAGTTAGCGAAAAATCACCCTGCACATATTCCACCTTTTCAAGTGTCAGCATCCACACGCCCTCCGCGATCAAAAATCCAGAATAATAACAGCGACATCCCCAGCAACAATACCGCCGCTCCCGCCGCCTGATCCATCCGGTACGCTGACATCAGGCGATACATCTGTAACGGTAATGTCGCGCTTTCTGGGTTGGAAAACAACGCGATCACACCCAGGTCTCCCATCGAGAGCGCCGCCGCCAACCCCGCCGAAAATCCTAACGGGCGGCGCAAGCGCGGCAACAAAACCAGCCGCATCCGCCCCCATCCGGTGATCGCCAAACTGTCCGCCAACTGCCCGTAAGATGCCTCAATGTCGCGCACCGCGGGCACCAGTGTGCGCAGCGCAAATGGCAGGCTCATCACCGCATTCACCAGCGCCGTAACCGGCAGCGCCAAAGTCACCGGATCGACCACGCGGTATAGCACAATGAACAGCCCCGCCCCGATCACCAAGGGTGACGCCGCCAGCGCCAGATAGCCGATGCTTTCCACCAGCACCGCGCCCCGTTTCAGGCGCACAACCAGCATGGCAATGCTCAGCGCCAAACCGACCCCGATAACCATCGACGTCAGCGCCACACCCACTGAGCGCCCAGCCGCCTGATAGACACTTGCAGGTAAGGTAAACAGGTTGGGCAAACCGTCGATTAATATCATCAACAGCGGAGTGATCAAAAACAGGGTCATCACGGTTAGCAACGCACCATCCCACCAGACCTTTGGCGCATCCCAGCGTTCATGCGCACGATCCAGCCCCGCCCCCATTGTGGCCGGAATCGCGACCCACAGCATCACCATCGCCGCCACCGCACCCATACCAAATTGCACCCCCGCCAACAAGGCTGCGCGACCCAGATCGAAATCAAACCGGAACGCCTGATAGATCGCCAATTCCACCGTGGTCGCCTTTGGCCCGCCGCCCAGCGCCAAGGCCACCGCAAAGCTGGTCAGGCAGATCAAAAACACCACCATAAATGCACCGGGCAATACTTCGCGCAGCATCGGTCGCTCAAGGATACGGCCAACATCACGACTGTTGAATGAGAGCGACGCGGCAAGGCGAAACCGTTCAGACGGGATGGCCAGCCAGCCCTGTAAAATCAGCCGCGTGGCCAGCGGCAAGTTGAAAAATACATGCGCCAGAACCACGCCGTGCAACCCGTAGATATGCACCGGTGGTAACCCGACCCAGCCCAGCATCGCACTGATGATCCCGCCACGACCAAACACCGAAAGCAGGCCCATAACAGCCACAATCACCGGCAGGATAAACGGTGCCCCCAACAGGGTGATCAGCACGCCGCGCGCCATGAACTGCCGCCGCGCCAAGGCCCGTGCTACAGGTACCGCCAGCGCCACGCTGATCCCCGCCGACAGTGTGGCCTGCAACACGGTAAACCGCACTGCGGCCCAGTCCGCCACGCCCAACGCAGCAGGACCCTCGGCCCGCCACAACAGTGCTGCAAGCGGGCCAAGTATCAGGGTGAGCAGGAGCAAAACCGCCCCTGCCCCGACCCCGATCACAGGGGTTATTTTGAAAGTGCGCTCAGCCATTCTTCCAACGCTTTTTTACGAACATCCACAACTTGGTTTTCATCGAAACTCAAAGATTTCTGCGGGGTGATCAGGGTTTCAAACCCTTCAGGCAACCCACTGGCCGGAAGTTTTGCCGGATACATCCAGTTCGTCGCCGGGATGATTGACTGGAACGCATCCGAGACAACAAATGCCATGAACTGGTCCGCCAGATCAGACTGTTCTGTGCCAGCAATTTTTCCTACCACTTCGATTTGCAAATAATGGCCCTCATCAAACGCCGCCGCCCCGTAGCCCGCATCTTCCTCGGCAATCAAATGGTAGGCGGGGGATGTGGTGTAGGACAAAACCATATCCGCCTCGCCTTCCAGAAACATCCCGTAAGCCTCGGACCAGCCCTTGGTGACAGTGACAATGTTGTCAGACAGCCCTTCCCAAATCGCGGGCGCGTCATCGCCATAGGCAGCTTTGACCCACAACAGCAACCCCAACCCGGGGGTGGATGATCGCGGGTCTTGAATAACGATTTTCAAATCGGACGCCGCCAGTTCTTTGAAATTGGCAGGCACATCGGTGATTTCATCCCGCTTGTAAACAAACGCGAAATAGCCCCAGTCATATGGCAGGAACAAATCATTTCCCCACGTCGTAGGCAAATCCAGATCAACGGATACCCCGTGCGGTTCAAACAAACCGGTCTGGTAAGCGGTTTGCGTCAGGTTGGTATCCAGCCCCAGAACCACATCGGCCTTGGTGTGTTTCCCCTCCAGCCGCACGCGGGCCAGCAACGCTGCACCATCGCCAGCACCTACGAATTTCAGATCACAGCCACAGATTTCCTCGAATGCTTTTTCCACCGCAGGGCCAGGGCCCCAATCGGATACAAAGCTGTCATAGGTGTAGACTGTCAGCACAGGGGTTTGGGCAATCGCGCTGTTGGCAATCGCACAAAATCCCGCTGCAAGTAGTGGATATCTCATGTCTCATCCTCCAAATGCGGCGAAAGGGCAAAGGTGGAGATGATCCAAAACCTTCCCTCCGCCGGTGTTAACCGGTTCAGGTTCAACGGGTCCGCATTAGTGCATCTCAGCCAAAGAAGGCCCCCCGAGGTATTGCTACATCTATGCGCCGCAATCCTGCGTGACAAGCCAAAATACCTTGAGCCGCGTCCCCGCCAGCGCTAAACGCATAGATCAAAGGAGCATTTCACGATGAGCATCAACACCTTCGGCCACCTGTTTCGCGTCACCACATGGGGCGAAAGCCACGGGCCTGCATTGGGCGCGACAGTGGACGGCTGCCCGCCGAATGTGCCGGTGGACGAGGCGATGCTGCAACACTGGATGGACATGCGTAAACCCGGGCAGAATAAATACACTACCCAGCGGCGCGAGGCTGATCAGGTGCGGATTTTATCGGGGGTGTTCGAGGGGAAAACCACCGGCACTCCGGTTCAATTGATGATCGAAAACACCGATCAGCGCTCTAAAGATTACGGCGACATCGCCGAAAAATTCCGCCCTGGCCACGCCGATATCACCTATTGGCAGAAATACGGTATCCGCGATTATCGCGGTGGCGGGCGCTCATCAGCACGCGAAACAGCAGCGCGGGTGGCGGCGGGTGGATTGGCGCGGGCGGCGTTGGCCAGTTTGGTACCAAACGTACAAATCACCGGCTATATGGTACAAATGGGGCCCCATATAATTGACCGCAAACGGTTCGATTGGGATGAAATCTCGCGCAATCCGTTCTGGACACCCGATGCAAAATCAGCCGAGACATGGGCCGCATACCTGGATGATCTGCGCAAATCAGGCAGCTCGGTCGGGGCCGTGGTCGAGGTGGTCGCGCGTGGCCTTCCTGCCGGTCTGGGTGCGCCGGTTTACGGCAAGCTGGATACCGATCTGGCAGCGGCGATGATGTCGATCAACGCCGTTAAAGGCGTCGAGATTGGCGAGGGTATGAACGCCGCCGTTCTGACTGGCGAGGCCAATGCGGACGAGATCACCATGGGGCCGAATGGCCCTGTCTACTCCTCCAATCACGCGGGCGGCATTCTGGGCGGGATTTCCACCGGTCAAGACGTGGTGGTGCGGTTCGCCGTTAAACCCACGTCCTCCATCCTGACCCCGCGCAAAACCATCACTAAATCCGGCGAGGAGGTCCAGATCATCACCAAAGGTCGCCATGATCCCTGCGTCGGCATTCGCGCTGTGCCCGTGGGCGAGGCAATGATGGCTTGCGTGATCCTTGACCACCTGCTGCTGCATCGCGGGCAAGTTGGCGATGCTGGTGGCGAGATTGGTTGAACCAGAACCGAGCCTGCGGGCCGATCTTCAAGAAGTTCTAAGCGCACATATCGACGGGGACGACACAGCCCATGATCTGGCGCATGCTGATCGTGTCTGGCTGAACGTTCGTGATATTGCCAGTAATGAGGGTCGCGGGAACCTGCGCATCCTGATCGCGGCGGCCTATCTGCATGATCTGGTCAGCCTGCCCAAAGACCACCCCGACCGACATAAATCCTCGACCCTTTCGGCAGATATGGCAGCACCGGTATTGCAACGCTTTGGCTACACGGCGGATGAAATCACGCAGGTCCAGCACGTCATTGCCGCCCATAGTTATTCTGCCAACATCCCGCCCGAAACGATTGAGGCGATGATCCTGCAAGACGCCGACCGGCTGGATGCGCTGGGGGCGATCGGCATTGCCCGAACCTTTGCCGTATCAGGGGCTTTGGGTCGCCCGATATATGATGCGGCTGATCCGTTTGCCAAGGCGCGGGACCTTGATGATCGCAATTTTGCGATTGATCACTGGCCCGCGAAACTTCTTCGGCTTGGGGCCCTGATGAACACGGATAGTGGCAAGGCCCTTGCCCGTCAGCGCATTATTTTGATGAAGAGTTTTTTAACCCAACTGGCAAGCGAACTGGGCACAGCCCTGCCACCGGATTGGGATGATATCTAGAAATAGCGGGGCCAATATTAATATGGCCCCGCCGTTTTTTCGTCTTACGGTTTTTCGCCGCGTGCTAGCCGTGCGTTGATGTCGTCGATCACGGCGGGCAGTTCCACCAGTGAATCGATCACATAATGTGCACCGGCCTGTTCCAGAATTTTGCGGGTATGGGCCATGCGTGCGGCGATATTGGCCTCGGACAATGTGGCCTCCTCGTCCAGCGTGTTGATGTTCATGTAGTTGGAGTAACGAACCAGACCAACACCCCAACAACCGGCATTCATCGCTTCGCCGATACCTGAAACCGTGTCATCACATTTGACCACGGATTTCACATCCGCGATGTTCAGCAGATCAAGATTTTTGAACACCATGTGCGGGTCTGGACGCGCGCCGTTCAGCACTTCGTCACCGGCCACTGTTGCGTCGGGTGTGATGCCTTGGGCGATCACGTCTTTCAGCAGCACGTCAACCATCACACGGGTGAAACCGGTGGAAACACCAATTTTGATGCCTTGCGCCTGCATGTCATTGCAAACTTTTTTCACACCTGGCAGCAGGGCGGTGTATTTCGGCAGACACGCCAACTGGGCCGGAACAAATTCCTCGAACATCGCGTCCACATCGGCCTGTGTCGGCGGCTTGCCTTTAATCTTTTCCCAACGGGCCGCAATGATTGGATCTTCGGTCAGTTTCTTGATGTGGATGTCCTTGCGCAAACCCATTGGGCCGCGCGCTTCTTCCATAGAGATTTCAACGCCTTGCGATTTGAAAACCTCGACAAAAACCACGGCAGGCGCGATCACATAGGCATCAGCAAGGGTGCCGCTCCAATCCAGAATGGCGGCTTTGATTTTGCCGCGATAGGTGCGGGCGAATGTGTATTCAGATGGTCCAGACATGAAATATTCCTTTTGGTTTCACGTTACGTTTCTCAGGTTGTTGGTTTAGGCGGCCAGCTTGGCCCGCTCATTCAGTGCAGATTCAGGGGGAGACGCATCATTGACCCCCATTTCAGACAGGCACTCTCCTGCGGCGGCCACGACTTTGCGCATCACATCGCCATCCATCTGGCCGATGCATCCGATGCGGAAACTATCAGCCACGGTCAGTTTGCCGGGGTAGATGATAAAGCCTTTTGATTTCATCAATTCATAGAAGCGCTCGAACTCAAAGGCGGGGCTGGCGGGGCAAAAGAATGTCACGATAATCGGCGACAGCCAGCGATCTTTTAGCAAGGTTTCAAAGCCCAGCTCGCGCATGCCCGCCACCACCACATCTCGGTTGTTGGTGTAACGCGCACCCCGTCCGGTAACGCCACCCTCGGCAACGTGGGCACGTAGCGCCTCAAGGAATGCCACAACCACATGGGTCGGCGGGGTGAAACGCCACTGGCCGGTTTTGTTCATATGCGCCCATTGGGCGTGCACGTCGAGCGACAGGGAATGGCTGCGCCCCTTGGCGGCCTCCAGCTCATCCTTGCGGGCAATGATAAAGCCGAAACCTGGCACGCCTTCGATACATTTGTTGGCCGAAGATACCATCGCCTCGTAGCGGATTTCAGTCACATCCAGCGGGATGGCACCAAAGGCGCTCATGCTATCAACCAGCAGCTTGCGACCCTCGGCATAAACCGCCTGCGAGATTTCGGCGATGGGGTTCAGGATGCCGGAACTGGTTTCACAATGCACCACGACAACATGGGTGATTTCGGGGTCGGCCTGAAGGGCGGCGGTTACTTCGTCACCGCGTGGGGGCATATAATCGCCCTTGTCGATCACGCTGTGGGCGCGGCCCAGATATTCCAGTGTCTGCACCAGACGTTTGCCATAAGCGCCGTTCGCCAGCACTAGAGCTTTGCCGTCACGCGGAATGAAGGATGCCAATAGCGCCTCGACCGAAAAGGTGCCGCTGCCTTGCATTGGCACGCAATCAAACACCCCATCTTTGTCGTTGATCATATCCAGCAGCATTTTGCGCATTTCAGCGGTGACGGCGCGAAATTCGCCATCCCAACTGCCCCAGTCACGCAGCATCGCCTGCTTCACGGCATAGGATGTGGTCAACGGGCCAGGGGTGAGCAGATAAGGCTCGCCCATATGTGGCGGGGTGATTTTTACGGCAATATCAGGCATTTTTCGATCCCTGCAAGTGGTGCGTTTCGCGTCCTGAATAGGCTCTTGTCATTTCATATGTAAAATCGTTATTTTAGATCAATACATCGTTTTTACTTATAGGTTGATGTGATGCGATATGTTCAGCTTCGTGCGTTCCACTATGTCGCGGTCCACGGCGGGTTTTCCCGCGCGGCCGAGGCCTTGTTTCTAACGCAGCCCGCCATTTCCGATCAGGTGCGCAAACTGGAGGATGAGTACGACATCCTGCTGTTTGATCGCCACAAACGGCAGGTTACGCTGACCGATAAAGGCCGCCAATTGCTAGAGATCACCAACCGGCTGTTTGACTATGAACATCAGGCGCTGGATTTCCTGACAGAATCACGGGCACTGGTTGCAGGAACATTGCGCGTAATCGTCGATTCCGCTTACCATGTCACACCTATATTACGGACCTTTCAGACGCGCCACCCGAACGTGCGGATTTCCCTAAAGGTCGGGAACTCACAAGAGGTGACAGACGCGCTCTATGCCTATCACGCCGATGTCGGGGTTCTGGGCGAATTGACCGATGCCAATGATCTGGAGGTGGTGCCGCTGGGCGCAACCCCGTTGCTGGCGTTCGCGGCAAAGGGCGGGGTGCATGACGGCAAAACCGACATGACCTATCAGGATTTGGCGGGTTGCTCGCTGGTGATGCGCGAGCAGGGATCAAAAACCCGCCAAAAGCTGGAGCAGGCAGCGCTGCGCGCAGGAGTGACACTGATCCCGTCGATCGAGGCCGAAGGGCGCGAAGCTGTGCGCGAAATTGTGGCGGCGGGCAACGGGATTGGCTTTGTCTCGACCGCTGAATTCGGGCGGGACGAGCGACTGTTTGCGATTAACCTGCCAGCACCCGTGCCAATGATGCAAGAGGCGCTGATCTGTATAAAAGAGCGGCGCGAACGTAAACTGATCAAGGCATTTATGTCGCTGGCTGAACCGGAACGGTTATAAAAAGCGCCCGATCTGTACAGGTTCCCTTAGGTCAGGTATTGCTTACTTGCTTGGTTTTCGGCTGGGATGATAGGATTTTACCAATTGGGCAAACAGCCCGAAATATATTTTAGGCGGCCATAGGCCCGCAAATTACAGGAGCATTCCTTTTATAGCAGATTTTTTCTATCGGCGTATCCATGAGGCTTATGCGTAAAACACTTCCCTTTATCCTGTTCCGAATGGCCGTCTATTTCGGCATCGCTGCCGCTTATGTGATTGTCACAGGCACGGGTGCCGGCATCGGATGGGGTGTTGGCGCGATGGGGGACGATGATTTTCAGGCCTCGGCCACAATTTGGGGCGGCGGGCTTGGCTTTGCGCTGACAGCTGGCGTGATCTATTTCTTACGCGAATACATCCTTTATATGGTCAAGGCGGGCCATATTGCCGTGATGGTTGAACTGCTGGAAGGGCGTGATTTACCCGATGGCAAGGGCCAGATCGCCTATGCACAAGCCATGGTAAAAGAACGCTTTGGTCAGTCATCCGTCCTGTTCGGGATCGATCAACTGGTCAAGGGCGTGGTGCGGGCCATTACCGGCCTGATCCACGGCATTGCGTCCTTTTTGCCCATTCCCGGGCTTGATAAAATCATGAGCGTCGTGCGGGCCTTTCTGCGGGTTGCTGTTGGCCTGATCGACGAGGTAATTTTGGCGCAAATATTTCGCACCCGTTCGGAAAATCCTTGGGGAACAGCGCGGGATGCAGTGGCGGTCAATATTTTGCTTAGCTCGATCTGGCCTATTTACTGGGCGATTTTGCATTGGATATAACCCTCACAATCTTGGCATACGTCAGCTGGGCATTCATGGGTTTTTTTGCCCTGATGTTTGCAGTCATGTTCTGTGCGGCGGCCTACACCTCGATTGCCGAACCCTTTCGCAGGAAAAGCGAATATGAGCAGTCCCAGATTGACGCCATCCACAATATTGACCGCAAGTTGGTGCTTGAAAAATATGGACCGCTGGTTCGCCTTACACCCATTCTGCAATGGGCGGTGAGCCTGCCAATTTTCCTTTGGCTCGCCTTCATTCAAGGTGGTGGCCCTGACTGGACACAATGGGGTGATGTTCTTGTAGGGATCGGTGCAGCCGCCTTCCTTGTTGTGATACCGCACGGCATGACTGGATATATTTACAAGGAAATCCTTGCGCGGCTTAACAAACAAACCCCCAAAAATCAAGGCGAGTAGACCGTCGCACAATGGCGAAGCGTCTTCCTTAGCTGGCACCGTCCGTGGCCAGAACCTTGTGTAGATCATTTTGACACCCGTCGGCGGATCACATACCCGCCACCTGGCATGCGAATAGCCAGCCAAAAACTGCCTAGCCATGTTTCACGGATCGCAACCAACCTGCCAAATTGTAGTATCTCCCATTTTACATGGATCACTGCACCATGCCGCCCAAAAACTGCCCCCTTAGGCCGGAGCGGTCGATCACATCCATCTGACTGTCGGCACGGGTGGAAACACCCGCCGTGGCGGTGGCAAATCCGGCGCTAAAGCGCGGCACCAGCAGGATCAGGCCAAAGCCGATCATCAGGATCGCCGCGGCCTGTGCCACCGTTTCCTCGCGGATGCCCAGCGCGTAGCCCAATGTGGCGACGCCAAGGCCGAGCACCACAAAGGCAAGGCTCATGCCTGCCGCCAATGCAATCGGCCCGCGTTTGTCTGCCTGCAAAGCAGTGGCCAGCACAATCGGCAGCACCGGCAAAACGCAGGGGTTGATCAGGGTCAGCAGACCCGCGCCATATCCTAGAAGTAATTCCATGACGGTCTAAATGGCCTATGAAAGGCATTCTGTCACCTGAATAGGTGCTGACAGGGCTTCACATTATAGTCAGGTTTGTGACGGAACCTGTTTGGACAATTGCACGGCCAGAATGCCCGCCGCAATGATCACCACACCGATAACATCCATCAACCCCAGTTTTTCACCCAGCAACACCGATGCGATTGCCACACCAAAGAACGGGTTCAGGAAATGGAACGTCGCCGCCCGCACCGCCCCGATCCGCGCCACAAGCGCAAACCAGATCCATGTGGCCAGCAAGCCGGGGGCCAAGGTGGTGTAGATAAAAGCCAGCACCAGCGGCCAGGTGAAATTCACCGCAATGGTTTCAATGAAGGCCGATGCCACCGCTAAAAATGCCGAGCCAACCAGCATCTGCAGCCCGACAATCATCATCAGATTGCCGCCGCTTGACGCGCCGCGCATCGACAGTGTGGCGATGGTCAGCGCCACGGTGCCGATCACACATAACGCGATGCCGAACAGGTCCACCCCGCCGTTGATCCGCGCGCCCATAATAACAACCACCCCGACCACGCCGGCCAACAATCCGGCCACCGCAATCGGTTGTAATTTGTCCTTGAACACGGCCCATCCGGCAAAGGCCACCATCAGCGGCATGACCGACGCGATGATCGAGGCAAGGGACGCCTCGATTGTTTGCATGGCGTAAAAGAACAGGCCCAGATAGAGCGCGTTCTGACACAGCCCGAAGATGAACGTGGCGCGCCATTGATCGCGGGTCAGTCGCCATGTCTGACCCATCATTCGGGCCAGTATCACGCCCAGAACACCCGATATAAAAAACCGCAATGCGAGGGATGCCAGCGGCGGGGCATCGGCCACGATAATCCGCGCCGAGGTGAATGCCGATGACCAGATAAAAGCAAATACCAATCCCATCAGGATTGCGCGAATGTCCATAGTGTCTCCAACCAAAAAGGGCCGCCCAATCGGGCGACCCTATCGGTTTTCCATTTGGGCGCAAGGCCCGAAGGGATTAGCTGTTTACGCTGTCTTTCAGCGCTTTGGCGATTGTCATTTTGACAACTTTATCCGCATCTTTGGCGATTTGCTGGCCAGTGGCAGGGTTGCGAACCATGCGTGCTGGACGCTCGCGGCAATAGATTTTGCCAACGCCAGGAAGAGTCACGGCACCGCCGCCAGAAACTTCGCGTGTGATGATTGCAATGATCGCATCCAGCGCACCGGATGCTGATTTCTTGTCTGTGCCCATTTCTTCGGCCAGTGTGGCTACAAGCTGGGTCTTTGTCATTGGTTTCGTCGCCATTTTCAGGTCTCCTTGTTCTGCCCGCGTCATCTTGGGCCTCATTGGACGTATTTAACTGAATGTTGAGGCAGGACACAACGATTAGTAGTAGTTTTTAACCATTTTCCGCTCATTTTATCAGTTTTTCGCCATTTTATAGGAATGCGGTCTCTTCAAAGCTGCGTAATTTGCGCGAATGGATGCGTTCCAGCGGCATTTCGCGCAGGGATTCCATTGCCCGAATACCGATATGAAGGTGCCGCGCGACCTGTGTGGTATAGAAATCACTGGCCATTCCGGGCAATTTCAGCTCGCCATGCAGGGGTTTATCGCTGACGCATAGCAGCGTGCCATAGGGCACGCGAAACCGAAAACCGTTGGCGGCAATGGTCGCACTTTCCATGTCCAGCGCGATGGCACGCGATTGCGACAGGCGCTGCACGGGGCCGGATTGGTCGCGCAATTCCCAGTTGCGATTGTCCAGCGACGCAACGGTGCCGGTCCGCATAATGCGTTTCAAATCGTAGCCTTCCAGTTTGGTCACTCCGGCCACGGCCTGTTCCAGTGCGATCTGGATTTCCGCCAATGCAGGGATCGGCACCCAGACGGGTAGATCATCATCCAGCACGTGGTCCTCGCGCAGGTAAGCATGCGCCAGCACGAAATCCCCCAGTGACTGCGAATTGCGAAGGCCTGCGCAATGGCCCACCATGATCCACGCGTGTGGGCGCAAAACCGCGATGTGATCGGTCGCGGTTTTGGCGTTGCTGGGGCCAACCCCGATGTTCACCAAAGTGATGCCACCCTTGCCTTTGCGTTTCAGATGCAGGGTTGGCATTTGTGGTTGTTTGTCGGGCAGCGGCATTGGCGCATCAGGGTCCGTGATTTTGACATTACCGGTGCCAACGAAACTGGTGTAGCCGCTGTTCGGGTCCGCCAATTGGGCGCGGGCGTAAGCCTCGAATTCCTCAAAATAGAACTGGTAGTTGGTGAACAGGATGTGGTTCTGGAAATGTTCGGGTTTGGTCGCGGTATAATGTGACAGCCGCGCCAGTGAATAATCCACCCGTTGGGCGGTGAACGGGGCCAGCGGACCGGAGCCATCAGGGTTTTCAAAGCCAAAGCCATTGACGATATCATCGTTGGTGGTGGACAGGTCCGGCACATCAAACACATCGCGCAACGGGAAATCCATTGCGCCGTCCTGTGGCACGGTCATGTTCTTTTGGCCTGCCACTGCGAAATGCACCGGCATCGGGGTTTGCGACAGGCAAATGGTGACAGGCACACAGTGGTTTTCCAGCAGCAGCCCGATTTGCTGCTTCAGGTAATAGCGAAACAGATCAGGCCGCGTGACCGTGGTGGCATAGGTGCCCGGTTCATGCACATGGCCAAAGCTGAGCCGCGTGTCGGTCTGGGCATAGCTGGTCGTGGTGATGCGGATTTCAGGGTAAAACGCCCTGATCCGCGCTTTGGGGCGCTTACCCGCCAATGTTTCCGAGAAGTTCTTGCAGAGAAATTCTGTCGCGGTGGTATATAGCTCGCACAAACGATCAACCGCCGCTTTCGCATCGGTGAATTCCTCGGGCGTTACGGTCGGGGGTGTCAGGGTTTCGGCATCGGCCACTGGTGTATTCATTTATTATCCTCGAATAATTCTGTCAGTTCAAATTTTGTCACATCCACCAGCCCAAGGTCCGATATCCGCAGTTCGGGAATTACCACCAAAGCCAGCAGGGAATGTTGCATATAAGCGTTGTTCAATGTGCAGCCGCAGGTCTCCATCGCCTCGACCATGTTTTGTGCCGCTGCTGCCATCTCGACCGCATGGGCGTCCGACATCAGGCCAGCGATGGGCAATTGCACCAGCGCCAGTTCACGACCATCCTTCCACACGGATACACCGCCGCCAACTTCGCCCAAACGGTTCGCCGCCAAGGCCATATCCTCGCGCGAGGTTCCAACCACAATCATGTGGTGGCTGTCATGGGCTACGGACGAGGCCATAGCCATGTTGCCCTTGTATCCAAAGCCCGACACAAAGCCGTTCACCACATCGCCCGTGGCGCGGTGGCGCTCGACCAATGCGATCTGGCAGACGTCATTTGGCTCGTCACTTAAAACCAACCCGTCCTGCACATCCAATTCGGCGGTCAGCGCCTTGGTCGGGGCTTGGTTCTCGACCACGCCGATCACCTTGGCTTTGACCGCATTGGCCCCATCGGGTGCTTTGATCTCGAAATCGGTTGCCTCAAGATGCTTGCCCAGATGCACGGTTCCACGCGCATCATCCGGCCAATCCAGATGCGGGCAATCAACCTTGATCTCGCCGTCTTGTGCCACAACCACGCCGCGCGCGATCACTGTTTCAATCGGTAGGGTTGTCAGGTCAGAGGTCAGGATCATGTCGGCCCGTCGGCCCGGCGCGATGGAGCCCAGCTCGCGCTCCAGTCCGAAATGCGTCGCCGTGTTGATCGTCGCCATTTGCAGCGCGATCAACGGATCACATCCGCAGTCAATCGCATGGCGCACCACGCGGTTCATATGGCCGTCATTTACCAGAGTGCCAGAATGTGAATCGTCCGTGCAGAGGATAAAGTTGCGCGGATCCAGCCCCTTTTCGGTCACCGCCGTGATCTGCGTTTCCACGTCATACCACGCGCTGCCCAGCCGCATCATGGAGCGCATCCCTTGGCGCACTCGCGCAATGGCATCGGCCTCGCAGGTCCCTTCGTGCTCGTCCGCCGGACCACCCGCCACATAGGCATGAAACGGCAAGCCAAGGTCAGGGCTGGCGTAATGCCCGCCCACGGTTTTGCCCGCGTTTTGGGTCGCGGCAATTTCAGCCAGCATTTTCGGGTCGGCATTGATCACACCGGGGAAGTTCATCATCTCGCCAAGGCCGATGATACCGGGCCATGTCATTGCCTCGGCCACATCCTCGGGGCTGATTTCGTAGCCTGTGGTTTCCAGACCCGGCGCGGATGGCGCACAGGATGGCATCTGGGTGAAGATGTTGATCGGCTGCATCATCGCCTCGTCATGCATCAATCGAACTCCGCGCAGACCCAGAACATTGGCGATTTCATGCGGGTCGGTGAACATCGACGTCGTGCCATGTGGAATGACCGCGCGGGCAAATTCGGCGGGGATCAGCATGCCGGATTCGATGTGCATATGCGCGTCACACAGACCGGGGATCATGTAGCGGCCCTTAGCCTTGATTGCGACCGTGTCGTCGCCAATGCAGTGGGCAGCATTCGGCCCGCAATAGGCGAAACGTCCGTCCTTGATGGCGATGTCGTGATTTTCCAGAACTTCGCGGGTCTGGACATTCACCCATTTGCCCCCGGTGACAACCATATCCGCTGGCATACGACCCGCCGCAACAGCGATCAGGTTTGCAGCAGATTCGGGCCAATTTTTGAGAGTTGTATTTTCCATTTACCTATTGTCATCAGTTTGACGGATGATGCAAGCCCCGAAAATGCATGGCGGATATGTGCCGGATATGTGGGCGAGCAAGCGCTGATAACGTTTCTACTATTCCGGAATAGTGGTTCTATTTTTGCTGTCTATTACAGCCCGAATAAGACATATTTATTACAGCGCTTAACACACCCTAATAATAACACCGGAGCCCCCGTCATGACCCACCCCAACATCGACCACTGGCAGGAGCGTGTAGACCTCGCCGCCGCCTTTCGCTGGACCGCGCGTCTAAACATGCATGAAGGTGTGGCCAACCACTTCTCGCTCGCCATTAATGACGACGGCACCAAATTCCTGATGAACCCGAACCAGATGCATTTCAGCCGGATCAAGGCGTCCGACATGCTGGTGGTTGACGCCAATGATCCCGACACCTTGCAAGGCCCGAACGCGCCGGACCCGACTGCGTGGGGCCTGCATGGTGGTCTGCACCGTCATTGCCCGCACGCGCGTTGCGCCATGCATGTGCATTCGATCCACGCTACGGTTCTGGCATCATTGGCGGATTCAACCCTGCCGCCGATTGACCAGAATTGCGCGACGTTTTTCAACCGTTATGTGATTGACGAGGGTTACGGCGGGTTGGCGTTTGAGGAAGAGGGCAAACGCTGTGCTGCCCTGCTGACCGACCCGAAAAAGAAGGTGATGATCATGGGCAACCACGGGGTGATGATTATTGGCGATACAGTGGCCGAAACCTTTAACCGGTTGTTCTATTTTGAACGCGCCGCCGAGACCTACATTCGCGCGCTGCAAACTGGTCAGCCCTTGCGCATCCTGCCCGATGACATTGCCGAAAAAACCGCGCAGGAGCTTGAGGAATACCCCGAACAAGACACCCGCCATCTGTCCGAACTGAAAGCGATCCTTGATGAGGAAGGATCAACCTACGCCACTTAGTGGTCTGGGTTTATGGCTTCAAAATATTGCGCAGCACATCCAGTAACAATTGCTCGGCGATCGTGTCTTCGTTCATCTGCGGCTGTGCAGGTCTGGGTTTCTGCGGCGTTGGTGCAACGTTTGCAGGCAGTATCATCGGCAGCGGTTTGGGCGAAACGCCCTCGTGAACCCGCACCATGGTTTCGTGCCAAATATCTGCGGGCAAACCACCGCCGGTCACGCCCTTTAGCGGCGTGTTGTCATCATAACCCATCCAGACACCGGTGACATAATCCGCCGAAAAGCCGATGAACCACGCATCGCGAGCCTTTTGCGTTGTGCCGGTTTTACCGGCTACCTGCCTGTCGTCCAGCTTGGCCCGACGCCCCGTTCCATTCTCGACAACCTGATTCATCATATAGATCAGACCGCCCGCCGCGGTTCTGCTGATCACCCGCTCGCCCAGACCGCCCTCTTGGCGCATCATCGCCTCGGTGTCGCCCTGAAGGCGCAATTCGATCAACCCGTAAGGCGTCACACTACGCCCGCCGTTCAGGATGCCCGCGTAGGCACCGGTCATTTCGATCAGGGTCGATTCCGATGCCCCCAGCGCCAAGGCAGGGCCAGCCGCCAGATCATGCAGGATGCCAAAATCGGTCGCAATCTTGCGGACGTTTTCACGCCCGACACTTTCCGAAACGCGCACCGTTGCGGTGTTCAACGACCGCATCAAAGCCTCGGTCAGGGTGACGCGGCCAAAATATTTATCGTGGTAATTTTTGGGCGTCCATTTCCCCGATCCGGGAATGGTCAGGGTTAGCGGGTTGTCTTTTACGAAATCATTCGGGCTGTAGCCCAGATCAAGCGCTGCCGCATAGACGAACGGTTTGAACGTCGATCCTGTCTGGCGCAACGCCTGTGTGGCGCGGTTGAACGCACCCGATACTTTTGTCTCGCGTCCGCCAACCATTGCCCGCACAGCCCCATCCGCCGACATCACAATGATCGCCGCTTGTGCTTTGGACCCGGTGCGCACTTTGTTCTCGAACACATAGGCCAGCGCCTCTTCTGCGGCGCGCTGGATACGCGGGTCCAGCGTGGTGCGGATGATCACGTCCTCGGTGGTGTCGCTGGTGAAAAATGACGGCCCACTGCTCATCACCCAGTCGGCGAAATACCCGCCTGCACGGGCCCGTGCGGCCCGCGACAACACCGCCGGATTTTCCCGCGCCTGTGCCGCCTCGGCCGAGGTCAGATACCCCTGATCCGCCATCAATTTCAGAACCGTCAATGCGCGATCTTGCGAGCGTTGCAAATTATTGGTCGGGGCATACCGCGTCGGCGCTTTTAACAACCCTGCCAGCATCGCGGCCTCGGCTGGGTTAATTTCGTTTGCGTGTTTACCAAAATACCGCTGGCTGGCGGCCTCGAACCCTCGCGCACCGGCCCCCAGGAAAACACGGTTCAAATAGATCGTCAGAATATCGTCTTTGGAATATTTCGCCTCGAGCGCCATTGCATAGATGGCTTCCTTGATTTTGCGGGTCAGTGATCCCCGACGGCAGTCTTTCTCATAGTCTCTCTCGGATATCCCTGTCGTGGGATCGAACGGTTTACCCAGACACAGCAGTTTGGCGGTTTGTTGTGACAGGGTCGATCCGCCATTGCCCGACAATGGCCCACGCCCCGCCGCCAGATTGATCCGCACCGCACTGGCTACCCCGCGCGGGCTGATGCCGAAATGGCGGTAAAAGCGTTTATCCTCGGTTGCGATCACTGCATTTTTCAAATGGCGCGATACCGTTTCCGCCGTCACCACCCCGCCAAATTGGTCGCCACGCCATGCAAACACATGGTTGTCCCGATCCATCATTGTGACGGAGCCGCGCGCACGTTCGTCCACCAGCTGAGATACAGGTGGCAGGGTTGTATAATCATACGCCACACCTGCCCCGACCAATATTCCGACAACGGCCCCAACACGCCAGCCGATCCGCCATGTTGCCTTAAATAGCCAGCCGAATATGCCCAGAATAAATGCTGTGACAGGGTTGAACCTGCTGGCAGGTTTTCTCGCTTTTGCCTTGCGGGCAGCTGGCTTCCTTTTGGGTTTAGGTCGCTTTGCAAATAATGTGGGCAGCCTGAAGAACGACTTGCCAGTTGCGGCTTTTCTCACACGCGCCGTCTTAACTTTGGCCTTTTTCACACGGGGTTTTTTGGCGGCCGGTTTAGCCACATCTTTTTTGTTCCTCGACAATTTAGCCGCAGGATACCGTCTGTCGGCGACCAAACGGCCGCGCTTTTTACCAGAACCACTCATTATGTCACCCTATCTGGTGCTTGCCTGTTTTTTCGCAACCTACAACGCCTGCGGTCGAATGTAGAGGGGGCGTTTCAGATCGGGTTCGTTGCGTTGTTGCCTAATTTTTAATCACGTACTCGTTTTTGCGCATAAATTGTGCGTTTTAGGGTATTTTCTTAATAAAACATGGGCGCGAATCCTTGAGTTAGACCCCGGCAGCACGCCTTACCTATTCGCATAATGCGCAGAATGTCTGCCAAGCATAGGGAAAACGCCGTGAAACTTATCAAAGCAATACTCAAACCCTTCAAGCTCGAGGAGGTCCGCGAGGCGCTTACAGCTATCGGCGTTCGCGGCATGACAGTGACCGAAGTCAAAGGTTTCGGTGCGCAATCGGGCCATACCGAAATATATCGCGGGGCCGAATACACCGTAAATTTCGTGCCAAAGGTGATGCTGGAGATCGTCGTGACATCGGATGTGGTCGATCAGGTTGTTGAAACCATCCAGAACACCGCCCGCACCGACAAAATCGGTGACGGCAAGATTTTTGTGCTCGATGTCGAGCAAATCGTCCGCGTGCGGACCGGCGAAACCAATGAGGACGCGATCTAGCCCAAGGGCAGATCGACGAGAGGGAACAGAAAAATGAAACTACGAAATCTTATGATGGCTGCAACGGGATCGGCTTTGGCCGCGACCACGGCCTTTGCGCAGGATGCTGCTGAAACAATGGACACCATGGACAAAGGCGACGTGTCGTTCATGATCTTTTCCACCGTGATGGTGCTGTTCATGATCCTGCCGGGTTTGGCGCTGTTTTACGGCGGTTTGGTGCGCAGCAAAAACATGCTGTCGGTGCTAACGCAAACCACAATGATCACCGCACTGGTGATGGTGATCTGGGTGATCTACGGCTATTCCTTTGCCTTTGGCGGCAGTTCCAGCGCGTGGTGGGGCGGCACGGACAAACTGTTCCTTGCAGGCATAACGGCTGACACCATGATCGGCACATTTACCGAAGGCGTGGTCATTCCCGAATTCGTGTTCATCGCATTCCAGATGACATTTGCGGCGATTACGCCCGCCCTGATCATCGGTGCGTTTGCCGAGCGGATCAAGTTTAGCGCGGTGATGATTTTCACCTTGCTGTGGGTCACCTTCGCCTATTTCCCGATTGCCCATATGGTTTGGGACGGTGCGGGATATATCTATAACCTTGGTGCTTTGGACTTTGCGGGTGGCACGGTTGTGCACATCAACGCGGGTGTCGCTGCATTGGTTGGCGCGATTGTGCTGGGCAAGCGCAAAGGATTTGGCAAAGACATGATGGCGCCACACTCGATGACGCTGACACTGGTTGGTGCGGCAATCCTGTGGGTTGGCTGGTTCGGCTTTAACGCGGGCTCCAATCTGGAAGCCAACGGTGGTGCCGGCCTTGCAATGATCAACACCTTTACCGCAACGGCAGGCGCGATCCTTGGCTGGACCATTGTCGAGGGCACATTGCGCGGCAAGGTCTCGTTGCTGGGCGCGGCGTCAGGTATGATTGCCGGTCTGGTGGCTGTGACCCCTGCGGCGGGTTCAATCGGCCCTGTAGGTGCGATCGTTCTAGGCGCTGGTGCCTCGATCGTCTGCTTCTTCTTTGTCACCGTGATCAAGAACAAGTTTGGCTATGACGATAGCCTTGATGTGTTCGGCATCCACGGCGTTGGCGGCATCATCGGCGCGGTTGGCACGGGCATCTTTACCGCCCCGTCTCTGGGCGGCGTTGGTTACAGCGAAGGCGTCACAATGATGGGCCAGACCATGATACAAGCGCAAGCCGTTGGTATCACCATCGTCTGGACGGCTGTTGTGTCCTTTGTGCTGTTCAAAGCCATCGACATGACCATCGGTTTGCGGGTGTCTGAAGAGGACGAAGCACGCGGGCTGGATTTGGCCACGCACGGGGAAGCGGCGTATCACAGCTGATATTGGCCGTTACACAAATGAAAAGCCGGCGGGGGAAACCTCGCCGGCTTTTGCATGCCGGAACTATTGTGCCTCCGGCGGGGATATTTGGGCGAAAAAGAAACCCAGTCTAGATACCGACGTCGATAATCGCCTTGGCCAAGATCGGGATGGTTGCCTCGTTCAGCCCCGCGATGTTCATCCGGCTGTCACCAATCATATAGATACCGTGTTTGGCCCGCAGCACCTCGACCTGCTCGGGCGATGCACCCAGCCGCGAGAACATGCCGCGGTGTTGTGCCAGAAATCCGAACCGGTCCGACCCTGACAACCGTTGCAATTCACCCGCCAGATTTTCGCGCAGGGCCAACATACCCAACCGCACGCTTTCCAGTTCCTCCATCCAGTCGTCGCGCAGCACTTTGTCCTCGAGGATCATCGTCACCAGGCGCGCGCCGTGATCCGGCGGGAACGAGAAGTTCTGCCGGTTCAGATAGGCCAATGTGCTTTGCGCCAGTGGTTGGTTGTCCGCCCCTTGGGAAACCGTCATCAGGATGCCGGTGCGTTCACGATAGATGCCGAAATTCTTGGAACAGCTTGCTGCAATCAGGGTTTCCGGCATGGAGGATGCCACCAGCCGCACCGCAGCCGCGTCCACATCCAGTCCGTCACCAAAGCCCTGATAGGCGATGTCGATAAACGGCACCGCACCGGTTTTTTGCAGGCTATCAATCACCTCGCCCCATTGCGCCAAATTCAGGTTGGCCCCTGTCGGGTTGTGACAACAGCCGTGCAACAGCACCACATCGCCCGCCTTGACCCCCGCCAGATCGGCCATCATGCCGTCAAAATCCACGCCACAGGTTGCGTCATCGAAATAGCGGTATTCGGCCATCTTCATGCCGACGTATTTGATGATTGACGGGTGGTTTGGCCATGTCGGGTTGGAAATCCAGATCGTCGCGTCAGGGCTGGCCATTTTGATCAGTTCAACCGCTTGACGGATTGCGCCCGTGCCGCCCGGCGTGGCCGCTGCTGCGACGCGATCACGTGGCACCGCATCGCCCAGCACCAGATTGATCATCGCGTTACCGTAAGCAGGCTCGCCCGCAAGGCTGGTGTATTTCTTGGTGGTCTCGACCTCCCACAGCTGTTTTTCGGCGGCCTTGATCGCACGCATCACCGGCGTGTTTCCGTTGGCATCCTTGTAGATGCCAACGCCAAGGTCGATCTTGTCCTCCCTCGGGTCTTCGCGGAACATCTGCACCAATTGCAGGATTTTATCGGCAGGCTGTTTTGTCAGGTTGGTCAGCATTTGCTTACTCCGTTTCAATTTTCAGATCACTGGGGATGCCCCATTCAGACCAGGAGCCATCGTAGATTGAGTGTTTCGTGTGCCCAATACGGGTCAGGGCAAGGGTGACGATATTGGCGGTCACGCCCGAACCACAGGTGGCAATCACGGGTTTGGACAGATCCACATCTGCCGCCTTGAAAATCGCCATCAGTTCGGCGTTGTCTTTCATTGTCCCGTCGTCGTTCAACAGGCTGGCGTAATATACATTCTTTGAATTCGGGATATGGCCCGAGCGTAAATCCTCGCGGCTCTCGGCCTCGCGCCCATAGAACCGGTCAGGCGAGCGCGCGTCCACAATCTGGTAATCGCCCAGTTTGCTGGCGGCGGCAACCTGGGTGACGTCCTTTACCAGATGCGCCTGACGGCTGACGGTCATGTGGCGGTCACGGATAATCGGCGGCATGTCCTCAACCGGATAGCCATCGGCAATCCATTTTGGCAGGCCACCGTCCAGCACTGCAATGTCGTTCTTACCCATCAGGCGGAACAGCCACCAGACCCGTGCGGCCACAAACAGACCGGCACTATCGTAGACGACAACTTGGTGGCCATCGCCCACCCCCATACTGCGCATCCGCGAGATAAATTTTTCGGTCGGCGGGGCCATGTGGGGCAGCTCAGATCGGTGGTCGGCCACATCATCTATATCGAAATAGCGGGCATTCGGGATGTGGGCAGTTTCGTACTCAGCGCGGGCATCGCGCTCGTCCCCGTCCATAAACCACGAGGCGTCAAAAATCCGTATGTCGGGGCTGTTCAGGTGGTCGGCCAGCCATTTGGTCGAAACCAGCGTTTTAGGATCGTCAACAAACATCAAAAGGCCCCTTAGGTAACTATCTTATATGGCCTAGCGCGAGGGGGGCACGCTGGCAAGAGTTACAGGCACCCCAATGCAGGGCGCCTGTGACTTAATTTACTTGGCCATCATCTTTTTGATCATGCCGACAACCGCCAGCAGCACACCGCCGCCAACGCCGCCAGAGGCAACCTGACCAACGATTGATCCGATATCCATACCGCCGCCACCGCCGGCCATTGCACCCGCACCCATCATGCCCAGAATTTGACCCCCAAGGCCGCCACCGACAATACCTGCAACCGTATTGCCAAGCGTTCCAAGGCTAAGGTTTTTCATAATGCCGCCAGCAGCATTGCCGCCAATTGCGCCCGAAATCAGACTAATAATTAATTCCATTTTACTCGTTCCTTCCTGACGAGGCCTTTATATGTGTCCGC